>NZ_JBIVUE010000013.1:0-252817 GCF_044757045.1 Streptomyces sp. NPDC091377
GCTACGACCCCCGCACGCGGCTCTACGTCGCCCGGCGCACAGCCGAAGGCATGTCAAAGAAGGACATCTTCCGCTGCCTCAAACGCTTCATCGCGCGTGAGGTCTACAAGTACCTGACCAGCATGAACATCCCACAGAACCAACTCCTACAGACCGCTTGACGATCTATAGGAGCTTCCAGACGGCTTCGGGGTTCAGGTCCGGTGCGTAGGCGGGAGACGGACGGTGGTGAGCCAGTCGCGCTCCGCTTCATACCGTTTCACCCCGGTGGCCAGGTGGGTGTTGAGGTTCTCCCCGCCCCGACCTCCACGCCGTACGTGACCACCGGCGCAGCATCGACCATCGTCTGCTACCGACTCTACGGTGCCGATCACATCGCGCTGGAATCCGTCGCTTCCGTCGCCAGGCATGCTGGGGCGCCCCGCCGACGGCTGCGCGCTGGCCGAGGGGCCGGGCAGTAAAGAACCGGGGTCGCACTGGGCGTGCCCAGGTCTGTCCCGGGCGGGGGCCGGGGGCGTTGTGATCCGCGCCTACTCCGAACTACCAGCACGCGGCTCAGGGCTCGCCCGGCGGATCACGGGCCGAGCCAGGGCCGGACCGATGCGGGGACCGGCCTGTGCCCTAATCGTGTTGACCGCCCCCGGCAGTCAGTGCTGGAGTCGGCGCGTGGACAGCATCCCCGCCAACCGGCGGCTCTGGAACAAGATCAGCAGCGCCTACCAGCACGAGCACGACCCGCAAATCGGCGCCACCCCCCGGCTGTGGGGCATGTACTCCATCCCCGACGCGCACCTGCACGCCCTGGGCGATGTCACCGGCAAGCGTGTCCTCGAACTCGGCTGCGGCGCCGGCCAGTGGTCCAGGGCACTCGCCGCCGAGGGCGCCACCGTGGTCGGGCTCGACCTGTCCGAGGCCCAACTCACCGCAGCGGCCCGCGCGATGGGAGCGACCCGCTACCCGCTGGTGCAAGGCGCCGCCGAACAACTCCCCTTCGCCGCCGACAGCTTCGACCTGGTGTTCTGCGACTTCGGCGGGCTCAGCTGGGCGCCCCCGCACCTGGCCGTCCCGCACGCCGCACGCGTTTTGGGCCGAGGCGGGCGCCTGGTGTTCAACGTCGCCAGCCCATGGTTCGAAGCCTGCTACGACGAAGCCGCCAGCCGCGTGACCACGACGCTGCAGCAGGACTACTTCGGGCTGAACACCATCGCCGAAGACGCCGGCGCGACCAGCTATCAGCTCACCTACGGCGACTGGGTCAAGGTCCTGCGCGGCGCGGGTCTCATCATCGACGACCTCATCGAGCCGCGGCCTGAACTCGGAACACCCAACGGCTACAACGAAACCGACCCACCCGACTGGGCACACCGCTGGCCGGCGGAACTGCTCTGGGTGGCCCACAAACCGTAAGAGGTCCTGGATCGAGCGGCCAAGCCGGTCCACGGACGGGACGACGACGGTATTTCCCTCGCGGAGATAGCCGAGCGCATTCCACGGATATGTCCTGATCGCCGTAGATGTACGTCAGAATCGCCGCCAGCTCGACCGCGCACGGCTGCGTGCCGATCAGTTCGAAGCAAGAGTTCACGATCATGCCCTTCCCAGGCTCTCACTAGGTGACGGGGCATCGCGGAAGAACGCGGTGCCCTCATATCACGGGGGGCGATCGTCACGGCGACATCGTGCGTGGCCTGGAGCGCGCGTGCGCCCTCAACCGGGCCCTCACCCTCGACCTCGAACGCGGGACCGACCGCAACCACCCTCACACAATCGCCCGCGATCTCGACCGTGTCCGCGCCATGCTCCGCGTCCTCGACCGCGTCCGTGTCCCAGGTCGCAGCCTGAGCTCTTCTCTCCGGCTCCTGCTTGACCGCGCTCACTCTCGCACCCGCGATCTCGAACTGGCCCTGGAGCGCGTCGGCTCCCCCGAACGTGTTCTCACCTCCACCATCGTCGCCATCAGAGTCAATGAGGTTTCACGAGCCATCGGTATGGTGCTGGGCCAGGAAGCACCCGCGCTGGAGCGGGACTCCGTGCACGCGTTCATCAATGACTTCACCATGGCCGACCTTCGGGCAGTCGACCTCGACGGTGTCAACCTCGCTGGAGTGCGATGGTCGGAGACTGGAACCCAGTGGGGTCCTGCAGTGGATGTCAAAGAACTCAAGAGCCGTTCAGAGGAAACCCCTCCACACAGCGGCATCTGGGTGGTTCGATCCGGCACTGCAACCGTGCGAGGTCTCGCAGTCGACTCGGGATGACGTTGGGACAGTGGTCCCGGAGAGTCCGGGGAGCAGCGTGTCCCGCTTGCGAAGCAGAGCGTCGGCAGGGCGGCCGTGTTCGGTGGCGGACAACCTGCTCGGACAGCACGGCCTGACGGTCCTCCGCGCCAGGAACACAGCCGTGATCGAGGCCGTCACCACGCTCCCGCCCATCGTCGTCACCGACCTGTTCGGCCGGGCCCCGCCACCGCGGAGACGTGGGCCGGGTGCGCCAGCGACAGCTGGACCTACTACCTCGCCGCCCGGACATGACGGGGAATGACCGTGTGAACATCGATGCATCCTGCTAGCGTCTGCGACATGAAGCGCGCTGCCATCACGACGACGCCGGAGAGTGTCCCGGCGCGCTGACAGACGACCTGATCCGAAGCCCCGGGGCAAGTGCCCCGGGGCTTCGTCGTAGGCCCGGTCACTTGCTCCGCAACCAGCAAGGAGACCACGATGGCCACCGTGCACGACCACCGCAAGCTCGGCCGGGAACTGGGCCTGTTCGACACCGACCCGCTCATCGGCGCCGGTCTGCCGTACTGGCTGCCCGACGGCGCGACCGTGAGGCACACCCTGGAGGAGTACATCCGTAGCGCCGAGCGGCGAGCGGGCTACCAGCACGTGTACTCACCGGTCCTCGGCAAGCGGGAACTCTATGAAATCTCGGGCCACTGGGCACACTACAGCGACGACATGTTCCCCCCGATGGATCTCGGCGGTGAGCAGGTCGTCCTGCGGCCGAGCCTGTGCCCTCATCACGCGGTGATCTACCGCTCCCGCCCCCACAGCTACCGCGAACTGCCCCTGCGCATGGCCGAACTGGGAGGCATGTACCGCTCCGAGCTCTCCGGCGTGCTCGGCGGGCTGACCCGGGTGCGGGCGATCCAGCTCAACGACGCTCACATCTTCTGCACCCTGGACCAGGTCGCCGAGGAAGCACAGGCGGCGCTGGAGATGATCCGCCGGGCGTACAAGGCACTCGGCATCTCCCCGACCCGTTACCGGCTCTCCCTCCCGGGCCCCGGGGGCAAGTACGTCGCCGCCCCCGAGAAGTGGCAGCGGTCCACCGCACTGCTGACCGACGTCCTCGACCGCTCCGGCCTGCCCTACGAGGCAGCCGAGGGAGAAGCCGCGTTCTACGGCCCCAAGATCGACGTCCAGGTCGCCGACGGCGCCGGCCGGGAGTCCACCCTGTCCACCGTCCAGGTCGACTTCCACCAGCCCGAGCGGTTCGACCTGCAGTACATCGGCGCGGACGGCGCCAAGCACCGCCCGGTCATGGTCCACCGCAGCATCATCGGCAGTGTGGAACGTGCCGTCGCCCATCTCATCGAACAGCACGGCGGTTCCTTCCCCGCCTGGCTCGCCCCTACTCAGCTGGTGATTCTCCCGATCTCCGACACCGAATCGCCGAACGCCGTGACACTCGCCGAGCGATGCACCCGTCTCGGACTGCGTGCCCAGGTCGCGGGACCGGAACGCGGCAGCCTGGGCGCCCGTATCCGAGAGGCCCGCCTGGTTCCCTACCAAGCAGTCATCGGTGCCAAGGAGGCCGCTGACGATCTCGTCGCACTGCGCTTGCGTGACGGACGCCGACTCGGCCCACAGCCGGTCAGCGACGTACTCACCCACATCAGCTCTCTCATCGGGACACACAGCACCGAGCTGTGGGCGGACGCCACCTCTTAACAGGTCTCCCGGTCAGTCGGCTGATCGCCAAGGGTGCGAGTCTGGAGCGACCGTCGGCGGACTGCGAAGAGGCTCCGCAGGGCGCGCCGCTGCGACTTCCTCGGTCCGCCATCCGTGGATGTCCAGCAGCAGGCCGTCCGGCGGCCCGCCGACCAGTTCGGCGTAGGTCCGGTGTGGGAGCGGGCCGGGGTGAGGGTCGTCGTGCTCCGTGCCGCCAGAGGACGGGCCCGGCCGGGCCGTGTTCCCGCAGCTGATCCAGTGTGGTCGTCACGATCGCCATCAGGCTCGCCCTCCCGTCGTCCGCGGCCGGGCGTCGGCGCCCGGCCGCGGAGAGGACCGGGCCCCCGGACCCGATGATCTCCCCCACCAGCGACAGACAGCTCAGGTCATACGGGGCCGGTCGGCCGGTTCAGTCGGTGAGGCCGTAGTAGTCGGCGAGGAACTGTGCGATGTCCGCCTCGTGCGGCAGGAGCCGGGGGAGGTACGCGCTCAGGGCCGAGCGGGTCGCGTGGGCGAGTGCCGCGCGGGAGGTGGCGGCGGTGCGGACGTACGGGTCGAGGGCGCGGATGAGCTCGTAGTTGCTGGCGACGTCCACGTCGTGGAGGGCCTTCTCCAGCGGGGGCGCGTCGGCGGGCGGGACGGCCGGGAGGATGCGGGAGATGTAGGTGACCCGGTGCAGGACGCGCCAGCACGGCGGCTTCTGCGCACTGTGCCGGGCCTGTCGCAGCGCGGCGGCGTTGGGTTCGTTGCTGCTGGCGAGCCAGACGGGGTCGGCGACCTTGTGGTAGAAGTCGTCGAAGTGGATGGTGTCCTCGCCGAGGTGGAAGGTCATGAAGCGGTAGGCGTCGACCTTGCCGGGGACGAGGACGGGTTTGCCGGAGGCGTCGGAGACCGGCTTGCTGTCGGTGTACCTGCGCAGATCGCGGGTGGGGTTGCAGGTCACTTCCAGGCTGTGGGAACGGGTGGCCTCCCGGCTGCGGGTGCGGGTGACGGTCATTCCCCCGCCGAAGGTGGCCTCGAAGTGGAGGCCGAAGCCGACGCCGAAGACCTCGAACCCGGTCTCCAGGGTTCCCGTCACCGAGCCGGAGAGGCTGTAGGAGCCGCCCGTCGTCTGTGTGACGACGTCGGTGGTGCCGGTGGTCTCGGCGAAGAGCCCACCGTCAGCGGTCCAGACGTAGGTGTTGGCGATGTTCCGGTTGGTGAAGGATCCCATCGCGGCCGTGGGCTGCTTCTTCTCCCCGCCCTTGCCAGAGGCTCCGACGAAGGACTCCAGCACCTTCGCCGCGCGCCCTTCGGTCGGGTCCGGGGTGTGCGTGTCGGTGGACACCGTGGAGTAGTACGCCTCCAGTTGCTGGTGCTCGCGCATGATCCGGCGCTTGATGGCGTATGCCTCCCGGGGTTTGAAGTAGCTGCACTCCCCGCGCTGGACGGCGTTCGGATAGGCGGGGTCCAGCACCTTGCCCCGGTCGTTGAAGCCGACGGCCCCGTCCAGGGTGCCCTGCTTGGTGTAATGCGGGTTGATGGGGAAGGAAATGATGTTCCAGTCCTTGGGGATGTCCGGGTTCGGCAGGATCCGGTACGCGACCAGGTCCCCGGTGTGTGCCAGGCGCAGGGCGTAGATGTCGGCGGTCTCGGACTGGACGAGCGCGTAGCCGGTGTTGGCGGGTATGTAACGTGGGCCGATGGCGTCGTTCAGCGGGGCGCCGGCCTCCCAGGCGCCGGTGAGGGTGGCGGTCAGGTCGCGCTCGGTGCTGGTGCCCTGGGAGACGGAGGTTTCGTCGGTCCAGGCGTTGGAGAATTCGAGGCTGCCGCCGATGCTGCCGGTGAAGTCGGCCTCGAAGAGCGGACTGGCGGTGCCGAAGCCGAGCGGCGCGAGGATCAGCAGCGACTGCTGGTCCACCTCGGTGGCCGCGGTCATGCTCCAGCTGGTGTCCACACTGCGTTCCCGGGCCGAGGAGAGGGTGGAGGTGATGTCGCTCGCCTGGGCGAAGGTGACCTCCGAGCAGCCGGCGGGGTCGGTCGTGCCGGTGAGGTTCTCGGAGGGGACCGGTGGCGCGCCCTCGATGTAGCCGACGAGCTGCGGGTCGAACTGGGCCTGGCTCACCCATTCGCTGACCAGGTCGCCCACCTTGTAGCCGGTGGTGAGGTGCCAGGAGCCGTCGGTGAGATGGGCGTAGCAGCGTTTGAGAACGCCGTGCGGTTCCCCGGTGGGCGCGTATTGGAGGTCGGCGTATTCGGCGGCGGCGGGTGGTGCGGAGATCTGCTGGTGGAACGGGGTTCGGACGCCGGCGATGGCGGAGCGGACGGCTGCGGTGTCGGCGGAGATCGGGGCGGTGGAGAGCACGATCTCGGGGCGGCTGTTGTCGGTGCGGGGTTCGAGGTGGCTGCCGCGCAGGGAGTGGTCGAGGACGGCTTGGGCGGTGCCGGTCGTGGAGGCGGCGTCGAACGGCCAGTAGCCGAGGAGGTCCTGTTTGTCGCCCTTGAGCCGGGTGAAGAGGTTGTCGAGGAGTTGCTCGTGGGTGCGGGCGGTGCGCCAGAGGCGTACTTCTTCCAGGGTGCCGCGGAAGAATTCGGAGAAGGTGCCGGTCTGGGCGTACGCGCCGAGGGTGAGCTGGTCGTCGCCCCATTCGCTGAGCGGGTTGGTGGTGGGAGTGTCGCAGGCGATGGGGCGTCCGTTGCGGTAGAGGGTGAAGGTGCTCGCCCTCGGGTCGGGGTCGGCGGCCCAGCGGGCCCTGCGCAGCGTGAGATGGTGGCCGCCGGCGAGGTCGGCGGTGGTGTTGCCGTCGTTCTCCTCGAAGGTCCACCGGGCGATCGAGTTCTCGTCCCGGGGCTGGAGCACGGTGCCGAGCTGAGCGGTTTCCCGGGCCTTGCCCCAGAGGCGGATCTCGCCGATGGTTCCCTTGAACGGGTGGTCGGCGGTGCCGTCGCCGCCGCGGCCGACGTCCAGGGAGGCGTTGTTGCCCCGGGGGCCGGGGCCGGTGTAGCGGGTGGTGCCGTGGTGGGCTCCGTCGACGGTGAAGGTGATGTCCCGCCACTCCTCGACGTCGACCCGTTCCACCACGTCGACGCTGCGTGTCGTGGTGGCGCCGGAGGCGTCGGTGACCGGGAAGGCCCGGGTGCCCTTCACCTCCTGGCTGGTCCGCCCGGCTCTGCGGACGACGGCGATCCGGTGGAATCCGGCCGTCAGTGCGGTGGAGGAGGTGAAGCGTTTGACGACCGGGCCGGGCTCCTCGAAGGCGAACTCCAGTTTCCCGTTGGCGAGGACGGAGAGCTGGTACGGGACGCTGCCGCCGGAGCCGTCCCCGAGGCGGCCCTTGGAGATGAGGCCCTGCCGGGTGCCGATGGCGTCGATGGTGGCGAAGACCTCGATGGTCAGGTCTCCGGTGGCGTCGAGGGCGTCGGCGTCGGGGGCTTCCGCCCAGGCGCTGCCGTCGAACCGCAGTGCCCAGGACTGCTCGTACACGGAGGCGAGATGGGACCATTCCCCGCCGGGATAGGTGTCGCGGCTCTGCCGCACTTTGTCCCCGACCGCGGCGATGACCCGGTGGCCCCCGAGGGCGGAGTCGCAGGTCGCGGGGTCGCCCCACACGCCGCCGTGGCGTGCCAGCGGTCCCAGGTCGGCGAACAGCAGCTGCCCGTCGGTGTAAGCGGTGCCCAGCCGGGACTTGTCGTAGATCCAGGCGCCGGTCAGCCCGGGCTCGTTCGGGGCGACCCGGCGGTGGCGGTCGGTGTCGATGTCGGCGGCGGACCGGGCGGTGCTCCAGGTGCGCAGTTCGGCGAGCCGGCCGGAGAAGAGGGTGGTCGTGCCGCTGTCCGAGCGTCCCACGATGAGGTAGGTGCTGGCGGTCGGGGTTGTGGTGGCGGTGCGTCGCGCCACTTCCACCCCGTCCCGGTGGATGATCTGGATCTTGCTGGTCCGGTTGAAGGTCACCGCCCAGTGGTGCCACTCGGTGTCGGTCCAGGCCGTGGCGGTGGTGAGGGTCTGCGCGGTGGAGCCGGAGCCGAAGCCGAAGGTGAACTTTCCGTCCGAGGTGAACCCCATGACGAGCCCGTTGGTGCCGCAGGAGACGATGGTGTCCGCCGTGGTGCGGTTCGCGGCGCGCTTGAGCCAGCACTCGATGGTGAAATCGGTCTGGGTGGGATCCGCGTTGTTGATCTGCATGGCGTCGTTGGAGCCATCGAGGAGCATGCCGCCGCTGGTGGGTGCCGGGGTGAGGGCGAGCACCGCCTTGGTGTCCTGGCGTTTGACGTGCAGGAGACGGGCCCGGGTTCCGGGTACGGCCTGGGGTTTCACCCACGCCTCGGCGGTCAGGTCACCGGCGGGGGCGACGACCTGGTCGAGCCGGGTGCCGGGCAGGGAGAGGCGGTGGGCGGCGCCGTCGAACTGAAAGGCCCGGCCGGGTGCGTCCCCCCGCCAACGGGCGGCGTGCCCGGTCACCTGCCGGGTCGCGGTGCCCCCCGGCAGTATGCCGTTCGCCTTGTCCGCGCTGACGGTGATCCACTGCGATCCCCTGGTGGCGCTGAACCCTGCCCGGGAGGCCGCGATGTTGTCCGGGCTGTAGAGAACCAGGGAGATCGCGGACCCGGCGGGAAGCCCGGCGGCGGGGGCGGGATTCACGCGCAGCGTTGTCGTCCCGACGACCGCGTCCGCGACCGTCTGGTGGGTGGTGTCCCCGATCCTCAGGGTGGCGCCGGAGACGACGGCGCGCTGGCTCGGCTGGGTGAGCGTCACCGTGCCCCCCGACACGCTGGCCACCGTACCGACCTGGACGGGCTCATCCTGGGTGCCGTTGACAATCGCGGCCATGTCCTTGATCTGACGTGGCAGCTTGTTGAAGACCTCGCTGTCCGCGCCCCGGGTGATCGCCAGGGTGCAGGAGGACGCCTCCCAGTCGAAGACCTGGATCTGAGTGCCGCTCAGATCGATACCGGGATCACGGGCTGTGAACAGCACGGTCGCCCCGCCGCCGGTCAGCCGCTGTGCGCTGCGTACCGCCGTGGTGTCGAGGTAGGCCGCGAAGAACTGCCCGTTGGTGCCGCGGAAGTAGAGTGCCACCCGCCCCGTCGCGCTGTCGACGAGATAGGGCGTCGTATCCGTACGGGCGAAGGTGAGCAGCCCGCCCGCAGTGCTCAGGCCACCGGGGTCGATACTCAGGTGGGGAACCGGCAGCAGGACATCCCCGTTGCCGAGGCGTCCGAGGCTCAGCCTGGTGAGCTCGTCCTGGGCGATCGTCAGCTCGGTCTCCTTGACGGCCAGATCCTGGGACTTCTGGTCGACGAGCGCGGGGAGCTGGGTCAGCCTGGCCATCTTCTCCTGGGTGAAGGCGTTCTGGAACCTCTCCAGGGTGAAAGGGCAGGCCCACTGCTCTGCGCGCATCACGCCGATGGCGGACCAGAACTGTGCGCTCCCCGTGCCCTCGTCGTAGGCGACGCGGGCCAGCCACTGTGCGGTTTCGGCGTTCTGGAGGGTGAAGGTGCCGCGCAGGTCGCCCTTGACGTACCAGGAGGTCGAGGCCGGGGCGCTGCCCGAGGAGACGGTGAGCAGTCCGGGGCGGCCGGGGATGTGACTGTTCGCGGGGGTCAGCCCCAGCATCCGGTCCGAGCGCTCCATACCGGAGGTGATGGTGACGACCGGGTTCCCGTATCGGCCCGCCGCTCCCGGTACTGCCGCCAGGCGCCAGTAGGAACCCGAGGAGGGGCCGAACGCGGTCCCGTTGTGGGTGACTGTCTGGTTGTTGGCCAAGAGATAGGTGGAGTTCATGGCGTAGAACGATCCGCCGGCGGGGTCCTTGAGCGTCACGACCCAGGTCAGCGGGTCGGCGGTCAGCTGGAACCGGGCCGCCTCGGTCTCCAGCCGGGCTTGCTCAGCCGTCAGGTTCGCGGTCTCCGTGCGCAGTGTTTCGACGCCCTGGGCAAGCTGGTTGACCCTGGTCTCCTGAGTGGTGACGGCGGCGGGCTGCTCCGGCGGGACGGAGATCTCCTGGAGGGTGACCACATCCGGTGTCGACGCCAGCCGCCCGTCCGCCCCGACGCCGAAGTCGACCGTGGCGGTGTGTGCGTCCGCCGAGGCGTTCCCGGCCGGGCGGGTCGCACAGGCCAGCAGTACCCGGGCCTGTCGTTTGGCGGGCCGGGCCACCTCCTGATGGCCGGTGATCAGCTCTTCCTGCTGGTAGTAGAGGCAGGCCGAGAGGCCGGAGACGACCGTTCGCCCGGAGAGGGTGAAGCTGTCGCGGCGTACCCCGGGGTGGTCGCTCACCGGGGCCTCGGATGTCACCCAGACCGGGAATCCGTCGAGCGTGCCCCGCAGGTTCGTGTCGGTCTGGTCGTACAGGGTCCAGCCGCTGGCCTCGTCGAAGCGGAAGTAGGCGCCGAGGCCGGGGTCGTTGCCGATGAGCCGGTGGCTGCGTTCGTCGGCCAGTTCTCCCTGTCCGCGGGCCCGGTTCCAGATCCGTACCTCGTCGATGATTCCGTGGAAGAAGCCGCCTGCGGCGGCGGAGCCTCCGATCCGGAAGGTGGCCGTGCCGTCGGAGGCGTAGGGGAGGGTGGCACTGCCGCAGAAGGCGCCGTTGATGTAGAGCGTGGCGACGGTGCCGTCGAAGGAGGCGGCGATGTGGGTCCAGACGTCCTGGGGAACATTCTGGGAGGAGGTCACGGAGCCGGTGCCGTGGTCCAGTACGAGTTGCCCGGTGTTGGTGATGCGCAGCCGTAACCCGCCCTGGCCGGCCCCGGACCAGCGGGTCAGCACCGGGCCGCCGGCCGCTCTGCGCTTGACCCAGGCTTCCAGCGCATAGGCCTTGCCGGCGAACTTGAGCTTGTCGGCTGCTCCCAGGTCCACGGTGACGCTTTGGCCGTCGAACCGCAGGGCGCTTTCCGCCATCGCGCCTTCGGGGCTCAGCGGTACGAGGGTGAGGCCGGTGAAGGGGCAGGTGCCCGGCTCGCGTTCAAAAACGGAGTCGCGGTACTTCGGGTCCGGGCTGGTCCAGTAGCGGCTGCCCTGGATGTTGAAGAGGCCGTCGGCCGCCTGCTCGACGTTGAACATGTCGATCCGGCCGGTGACGTCGTTGTGGGCGAAGAACTGCCACCGCTGCTGCCCCTGTACCGCTGTGGGGACGAGGACCGCGGCGAAGCGTCCGCCGGTCAGCTTGCGGATGAACGGCAGTTCCTGGGTCGGCTCGTGGAAGGGGGTTCCGTCCATGTCGGTCGCGCCCAGGCTGTCCTTCGCCGACTCGGGCTCGCTCTTGTGGCGGCTGCGCCGGAACCGGACTTCCGCAGTCGGCTTCAGCGTCCCGCCGACCAGCAGGAACCGGTCGCAGAGCAGGGTGCCGTCCACCACCGGCACCTTCACTCCGGTGGAGTCCGCCACCAGGTCCGTACGGGAGGTGTCGCCGGAGCAGCCGCCGTCGTTCAGCAGGAAGAGGGCGTCGGCGTGGCCGCGGTCGATCGCCTGGCGCAGGATCACCACGGACGTGCCGTCCGAGAGGACCTGGAAGGGGACGCCGGGCGCGGTCAGCCGAGCCGTCGTGGAGAGGAAGGGGTCGGTCTCCTCGTCGGCCAGGTCCTCGTCCCCCTCGGCTTCGACACGGCCGCCCCGCTTGACCCTGGGCATCGCGGTCGCCCCGACGATCGCGTACCCGGCCTGGGTCATCTCGTTCGGGAACGGCACCTCGGTGGGGGTCTCGGTCCAGTACGCGGTGTCCAGTACGCCGCGCGCCTCGTCGTGTGTGGAGAGGTCGAGCACGCTGTAGACGATGCGCCGGTTGCTGTCGAGCGCGAAGGCGATCACCGTGCCCTGGTGGCGCACCATCGTGGTGAAGGTGTACGTCCGGTCACTGTAGATCCGCACCAGACTCTGATCCGTTGTCATCAAGCATCCGTCCTCGGCAGTCCGCGGCCGGCCCGCACAGCGGCGGACAAGAAGTGAGTGTGAGTGAAGGGGGCCGGGTGCAGTCGAACACACCACCGCACTGGCCGAATACCGAACAAGATCTCTATTTCTCCTTCACGGCGCATGGAACAGCCGATTCCGTCGGCATCGAAATTCGGCCACCGGGCCACTGCCCCTACCGAAGACCGCTCCCCTATCCGGCAGGAATCCCCGCGCGGGAGGCGACCGGCGCGTCGCGAGGATCAGGCAGGTGACCGGAATCGCGCGACGACACCCTGAATGAACCAACGGACGGAATGGCCGAAATCCACCGAAGGAATTTCCCCCCGGAAAAACCGGACCGCACGAATTGGATTGCCGCACGTATTTCGGGGGATGGTTAATCCTCTGCGTACGGCCCCCGGGCGGAACAGGGAGGTACCGGCGGCGGGATGGCCGGGGACCAGGCCGCTGCGGCCGGTCCCGCCCGGGGTCCTGCGCTGCCAGGTATCTCGCCTTCTTCTCAGGGGTGAGGCTGCGCAGCCTGTTGAGGGGCAGTGCGGTGAGCAGGGCGGGTGGGGTGGCGCGGACAGCGCCGGGATCGGATCAGTCCAGGTGCCATACCTCTTGGAGGTCGGTCCACTGGCGTTCTTCAGGGGTGCCGGGCAGGCGTTCCTGGCAGGGGGCGGTGAGGGCCCACCATGCCTGGGTCTGCGGGTCGGCGGCGATGGTGGCGAGGTCGGCCGCGTGGTCGGTGCCGTGGTACTCGTAGTAGCCGAACAGGGTGTCTCCCAGCAGATGAATGCTGTAGTTGCGGATGTTCGCGGCGCGCAGGGCGTCCTCGACGGTCGGCCAGACGGCGGCGTGCAGACGCAGGTACTCGTCGCGGTGTTCGGGGCGCAGGCGGATCGTCTGAGCGATGCGCTTCATGGGAATCTCTCCTCGCGGTTCGGCGGGGTCGCCATAGGCGGGCAAGTGGGCCCGAGGTCGGCGCGGCCTCATGAGGGGTGGACGGGATGGGTGTCGCCACGCACCAGCGAGTCAGTGGCGGGGGTCGGTGTCGAGCGTCATCACGGGCCGGTCGTTGCCGGAACAGGGAGTGGTCCGGGCCGCGTGGCGAGGCGGTGCCTGCCGCCTACCGTCGGCGCTCATGTCGCCGCGACCTCCGTCACAGCCGTCACAGCCGTCACCGAGGCCGGTCAACGGGGGAAGTCTCCCGAGCGCTACCACCGACAGCGGGGCCGACCAGGCGGTCACCTGCTCGTCCGAGGTGCTGAGGGCCGTTGCTGTGGAGGAGTTCGGACAGGCCCGAACTGCGGGGGGAGATCGCTCCAGCAGCGCTTGTCACTTCCCCGGCGTCGCGCTCTGCGAGCCGGATTCGGTGGAGCGCAGATGCTCCCTCAACCACTGCTCGGTGTTGCTCACGTGGATCAGCGCGGCGGCGTGACTGAGAAAGGCGTCCCGGCTCGACAGAGCGTTGAAGATCGCCTCGTGCTCGACCAGGGTCCGGCCCGCGGCCTGGTCGTCGACCAGTCCGCGCCAGATCCGGGCGCGCAGCGTGCGGCCGGAGATGGCCTCCAGCAGGGTCAGGAGCGACTCGTTGCCGGTGGCCGAGCTGACGGCACGGTGGAATGCGGCATCGTGGACGTTGAGCAGTTCGACGTCTTCACGTGCCTCGCGCATGGCGTCGAGGTGCCTTTTGACCTCGGCCAGTTGCTTGCTGGAGATCCGGGTGGCGGCCAGGGCGGTGGCGGCGGGTTCGAGGAGTCGACGTGCCTCCATCAGGTCCTGCAGGGCGGCTGAGTCTCCTTGCAGGAGTTCCATGGCCCCGCCGAGTCCTTCGAGGAGAAGGCTCGGCTGCAGACTGGTGACGTACGTGCCGTCGCCGCGCCGGACCTCCAGGATGCGGGCCACCGCCAGGGCCTTGACCGCTTCGCGGGCGAGGTTGCGCGACAGGCCCAGTTGTGCGGCCAGTTCGGGTTCCGGTGGGAGCTTCGATCCGGGAGGCAGCGCGCCGGTGCGGATGAGGTTCCGGATCTGCTCGATGGCCTTGTCCGTCAGTGACACGGTGCACTCCTCTCGTGAGCACTCGCGTGGGGCACATCCGGCCTGATGAGCCCTTGGTCTCGGAGATCGTCCCAGAGACCGGTGGGAATGGGTTGATGGTGGAGTTCCACGTTCCGTCTGACCTGTTCCGGGTTCCGCATACCGAGGGTGACATTGATGATACTAGGGTGGGTGTGCGGGAAGGCGATCGCCGCAGCCGGGAGGGTCGTTCCGTGCGCGGCGCAGACGTGGGCAATCGTCCGAGCCCGGTCGACCAGGGCCGGCGGAGCCTCCTCGTAGTCGTAGGTCATGCCCTGGGCGGGCCGGTCGTGTGAGAGCAGTCCCGAGTTGAACACGCCGACCGCCACTACGCTCTTGCCGAGTCCCTGCGCGGTGGGGAGGACGTCGTCGAGGGCGAACTGGTCGAGGAGGGTGTAGCGGCCGGCCAGCATCACCACGTCGGCGGCGGTCTCGCGCAGGAAGCGGGCGAGCATGGCCGATTGGTTCATGCCGGCGCCGATGGCACCGATGACACCTTGGGCGCGCAGTTCGGCCAGGGCGGGCATGGCCTCCTCGGCGGCCTGGTCGAAGTGGTCGTCCGGGTCGTGCAGGTAGACGATGTCCAGTCGGTCGAGGCCCGTGCGCTCCAGGGTCTCCTCGATCGAGCGGAGTACTCCCCCGCGGCTGAAATCCCACTGCCTGCGCAGGTCGTCCCGCACGACGAACCCCTCGTCGTCCGTGCCGCGTGGTTGCTCATTGGGCACGAGCAGGCGACCCACTTTGGAGGAGACGACGTAGTCGTCCCGTGGTCGGCCTCGCAGGGCTTTGCCCAGGCGCAGCTCGGAGAGGCCGAGCCCGTAGTGAGGTGCTGTGTCGAAGTAGCGGACACCGGCCTCCCAGGCCGCCTCGACTGCGGCTGTCGCGTCGTGGGCGGGGGTGACCCGGTGCAGGTTGCCGATGGCGGAGGCGCCGAAGCCGAGTGCGGTCAGCTCGACAGGGGTGTTCGTGATCGTTCGACGTCCGATGGGTAGGTGTCTCACCTGTGCTCCTCCGAGGGGTGCGGGTGGCGCGGCCGTTCAGCGTCTGACTGCGGCCGGGGCGCCGGCCATGAGGGCCTCGACCTCGGCGAGCGAGGCCATGGAGACATCACCGGGTGTGGTCATGGCGAGAGCGCCGTGCGCCGTGCCGTAGGCCAGTGATCGTTCGAGGTGCGTGGCTGTCAGTGGGCCGGGCCATGCGTCGTCTGCGGTCAGCAGGCCGTAGATCAGACCGGCGGCGAAGCCGTCGCCGGAACCGATGCGGTCCAGGATGTTCAGACCGGGCATCTCCGGGCCGGCGACGAAGCCCGTTTCTGCGGACCAGGCGGCCGACGACCAGTCGTTCACACCCGCCGAGTGCACGTGGCGCAGGGTCGTCGCCAGCACCCTGGCCGCCGGGACCTTGCTTGACACTTCCGCGAGTGCGTCCGCCGCCGACTCGGCACAGACGCGCAGATCACCCGGGCGCGGTCCGGCCAGGCCCAAGGCGCCCACCACGACATCGGCGTGCCGGGCCAGCCGCAGGTCGGTCTCGCGGGCTCGGCCGGGGCCGCCTCGTGCGTCCCAGAGGCTGGGGCGGTAGTTGGGGTCGTAGGAGACGGTGACACCGTGCCGTCGTGCGGCCGTCATCGCCTCTTCCGCTACGTCGGCTGTTGTCTCGGACAGTCCGGCGAAGATGCCGCCCGTGTGGAACCAGCGTGGGCCCGCCGCGAAGGCCGCGTCCCAGTCGATGTCACCTGCGCGTAGCTGGGATACGGCCGTATGCGCTCGGTCGCTGACCCCCAGGGCGCTGCGGATGCCGAAGCCGCGCTCGACGAAGTTCAGCCCGTTGCGGGCGGTGTGGCCGATGCCGTCACCGGGCGCCCAGCGGACAAGTGAGGTGTCGACGCCGCCTTGCAGGATCAGGTCCTCGACGAGCCGGCCCACCTGGTTGTCGACCAGCGCGGTCACGACGGAAGCAGGCAGACCGAAGCAGCGGCGCAGGGCGCGTACGACGTTGTACTCACCGCCGCCCTCCCACACCTGGAAGGAGCGTGCGGTGCGGATGCGCCCTTCGCCCGGGTCGAAGCGGAGCATCACCTCGCCCAGCGCCATCACGTCGATCCCTCGGAGGGTCATCGCATGCTCCGTTCCACGGCTGCGGCGGTCAGCCGCCGGATCTCGCGGTAAGCTCCGCGCTCCTGATGGGCGGCGGTGGCCATCCAACTGCCGCCGACGGCGAGGACCGCGGGTTCGGTGAGGTAGTCGGTGAGGAGGTCGGCGCCGATGCCTCCGGTCGGAACGAATCGCACGTGCGGGAAGGGGGCCGCGAGCGCCCGTAGGGCGCGGATACCGCCGAGCGGCTCGGCGGGGAACAGTTTGACCGTGTCGAGACCTGCCCGCAGGGCGCGCATCAGCTCGGTGGCGGTGGCGACGCCCGGCACGCAGGGCACGTCCAGCTTCCGGCATGCCGCGACGACGTCCGCGGCGTAGCCGGGCGAGACGATGAAGCGGGCTCCCGCCGCCACGGCACGTTCCGCCTGTTCAGGGGTGAGGACCGTACCGGCGCCGAGCGTGAGTCCGCCGTGCGCCGCCATCGCCTTGAGGGCGTGCTCGGCGTCGGCGGTGCGGAGCGTGACCTCGGCACACCGGGCGCCGCCCGCCACGAGCGCTTCGGTGAGCGGACCGGCGTTCGCCGCGGACGGGACGGTCAGTACCGGCATGATCCGGGCGCCGGACAGGAAGGCGGCCGAGTCGACGGTCATCGGCCCAGCCATCCGCCGTCGACGGGCAGGACGGTGCCGTGGACGTAGGCGGCGGCGTCCGAGGCGAGAAAGACGGTGGCGCCCGCCAGATCGTCGGCGCCGCCCCACCGTCCGGCCGGGATACGATCGAGGATCGCCTTGCTGCGCGCCGCGTCGTCCCGCAGGGCCTGGGTGTTGTCGGTGGCGATGTAGCCCGGAGCGATGGCGTTGACATTGACGCCGCGCGGTGCCCATTCGTTGGCGAGGGCCTTGGTCAGCCCGGCGACACCGTGCTTGGCGGCGGTGTAACCGGGGACGGTGATGCCACCCTGGTGGCTGAGAAGCGACGCCGTGAAGATGATCTTGCCGCGACCGCGGGCCACCATGGCCGCGCCGACCGCCCGGCTGAGCGCGAACTGCGCACTGAGGTTGACCTGGAGCACCAGCTCCCAGTCCGCGTCCGGATGTTCGGCTGCCGGAGCGCGGCGGATGGTGCCCGCGTTGTTCACCAGGATGTCCACCGGCCGTTCGCGTCCGGCGAGATCCGCGCCCAGAGCCCGTACGGCCCCGGGATCGGCGAAATCGGCTCGGATCGCCTCGAAGGCGCGGCCTGCGGCCACCACATCCCTCTCCACGCCGCTCCCGGATGCCTCCAGCGTGGCGCTGACGCCGATGACGTCCGCGCCGGCCTCGGCGAGCGCGCGGGCCATGGCCCGGCCGATACCGCGCCGGGCGCCGGTGACGACAGCGAGTCTGCCGGTGAGATCGAACGCGTTCATGCGGCTGCTCCCTGTGTGTCGTCCGTGCAGTCGACGAGGATCTTCATCACGTCTGTGCCGCTCTCCAGAGCCGCGAACGCCGACGGCGCCTCGGCGAGCGGCACGACCTTGCTGATCAGCCGGTCGGCGGGGACGGTGCCGTCGGCCACCAGTTCCGCCGCCTTCTCGAAGTCGGAGCGGTCGTACAACCGGGCTCCGACGAGGGTGAGTTCGCGCCAGAAGAAGCGGTGGAGGTCGACCTCACGTGGCCGGGGGTGGATGGCCACAAGACACAGGCGGCCCCGTACGCCCAGCACTTCGACCGCGGTGTCCACCCCGCCCGCCGCGCCGGAGACCTCGAACGCGACGTCCGCGCCGGCGTCGCCGGTCCACTCCCGGAGCAGGTCAGGGACATGGACGGCGGCCGGGTCCCAGCCGACCAGACCCAGCTTCGCGGCGATCAGGCGCCGGTGAGCGCTGAGCTCCACCACCCGGACGTCGGCCCCCGCGGCCCGCGCGACCAGCGCGATGAGCACTCCGACGGGGCCCCCGCCGACCACGACGACCTTCTCGCCGTCGCGGACACCGGCCCGGCCGACATCGTGGACGGCGACCGCCGTGGGTTCGACGAGCGCTGCCCGGTCCAGGGAAAGGGACGGCGGCAGGCGGACGAGGGTGGCGGCGGGCACGGTCCAGCGCTGTTGCATCGCGCCCGGGGAGTCGATGCCGATGAAGTCGAGATGCTGGCAGACGTGCTGGTGGCCGGCCCGGCACGCGGGACAGGCTCCGTCCCAGCGTAGGGGCATCACGGTCACCGCGTCTCCGGGTGCCCAGCCCTCCACGCCCGGCCCGACCCGGACGACGCGCCCGGACATCTCGTGGCCGAGGACGGCGGGCGCATCCACCCGGGTGTCCATGTCGCCGTGGAAGATGTGCAGGTCGGTGCCGCAGATACCGACATAGGCGGGGGCCACCTCCACCTCGCCCGGGCCGGGGGCGGAGGGTTCGACAAGCGCTGTCTCCAGCGTGCGGGCGGCGGTGTATCGGACTGCGAGTGTCATCGTGGGGTCCTTTCAGCGCGGACGCCGACGGTCGGCAGCCGGTCCGCGCAGGTACGTACGGATGTCGGGGGTGACGTTCGCCTGTGCCGGCTCGTACGGGCGGCGTCGTGGAACGCGAGGCGGGCCCGGTCGAGTGCCGTGTCGGGTGCGAACGCCGGCTCTGAGTGGGGTCGGCATCGGCAGTCGCTCGGATTCGTCGTCGGACGGCACCGTCACGGCGCTGCCTCCACGGGCGGCGCACGCTGGGGTCGGCACCGGGCCGGACAGGGGCCGGGTCGCGGTGGACCGTCCTGTGCCGCGCGCGGGGTGGTCGCCGTCCGCCGGCCGAGGTCGTGCTCCGTGGCCGGTCACAGGGGAGTCGGGGACCCGGTGCGCAGGGGTCAGGTGCACGGTGGCGTCTCCTTCCTCTCTGCGGACTCCAGGCGATAGAAGGCGGTGGCGGTACCGGCGAGGATCGACGTGACCTCGGCGGCGGAACAGTCGCCGAGCAGTTCCTCGACGGTGGCGGCCCAGCGGTTCCAGCCGCCCGCGAGCCGGCAGACAGGCCAGTCGGAGCCGAACATCAGCCGGTCGGGCCCGAAGGCGGTCAGCAGGACGTCCCACGCCGGCCGGATGTCCTCGATCGTCCAATTCTCGTGATCGGCCTCGGTGACCAGCCCCGACACCTTGCAGGACACGTGGGGGTGCGCGGCCAACCGCCGTATGTCCCGTGCCCAGCCGTCCAGCTCACGCTCGGCGAGGGGCGGCTTGCCGGCGTGGTCGAGGACCAGCGGCAGCTGGGGAAGACGCTCAGCGAGGCGGACGGCCTGGGAGAACTGGTGGCTGCGGATCAGGATGTCGTAGCCGAGTCCCCGCTCGCCCACGGCCCTCAACCCCCGCTCCACGGAGGGCTGTTGCAGCCATTCGGGGTCGGGTTCGCCTTGGACGAGGTGCCGCAGGGCCCGCAGGTACCGGCCACCGGTCCCCGTCCGTAGTTCGTCGAGCACGTCACCGAGCGCCGGGGAGCTCAGGTCCGCCCAGCCGACGACGGCGTCGATGAGCGGATCCTCGTCGGCCAGGGTGAGGAGTTCGCGCGTCTCCGGCACGGACGCCACGCACTGGACGACCACGGTGGCGGTCAGCCGCCGTCCGGCGATCGTCCGGGTCGCGGTGGCGCGCAGGTCGTCGGGGGCGAAGGTGCGCCGGATGGTTTCGTGTCCGGGCGCGTCGAGCCAGGGCTGGGGGCGGCGGTCGAGGTTCCACACGTGGTGGTGGGCGTCGATCAGGGGCGGGTCAGACACGGGCGGACCAGACGGGGCCGTCGGGGTACGTGTACTCCTTGAGGGACTCCGGGTGCATCTGCGCGCTCAGCCCGGGGAGGGTGGGGGCGAGGTAATGGCCGTCGGCGATGCGGACGGGGTCGACGAAGTGCTCGTGCAGATGGTCGACGTACTCGATGACCCGGTCCTCGATCGTGCCGGAGACGGCGACGTAGTCGAACATCGACAGGTGCTGCACCATTTCGCACAGGCCCACGCCTCCGGCGTGGGGGCAGACCGGGACGCCGAACTTGGCGGCGAGCAGCAGGATGGCGAGGTTCTCGTTGACGCCGCCGACCCGTGCCGAGTCGATCTGTACGATGTCGACCGCTCCCGCCTGGAGGAGTTGCTTGAAGACCACCCGGTTGGCGACGTGTTCGCCGGTGGCGACCTTGATGGTGCCGAGGGCCTTGCGGACCGCCGCGTGGCCGAGGATGTCATCCGGGGAGGTGGGCTCCTCGATCCAGTACGGCTGGTAGGGGGCGAGTGCGCGCATCCAGTCGATGGCGGGCCGGACGTCCCACCGCTGGTTGGCGTCGACCGCGATGCGTATCCCGTCTCCGACCGCGTCGCGGGCGGTGCGCATACGCCGTACGTCGTCCTCAAGGGAGGCGCCGACCTTCAGCTTGATCTGGGTGAAGCCGTCGGCAACAGCCTCCCTGGCCAGGCGGGCCAGTTTCTCGTCGGAGTAGCCGAGCCAGCCGGGGGTGGTGGTGTAGGCGGGGTAGCCGTGCTCCAGCAGATGGGCGACGCGCTGTGCGCGGCCTGCTTCGGCGCGGCGCAGGATGTCCAGGGCGTCTTCGGGGGTGAGGGCGTCGCTGAGCCAGCGGAAGTCGACCTGGGCGACGAGTTGTTCGGGCGACATCTCACTGAGGAATTGCCAGACGGGCTTCGCGGCGCGCTTGGCGGCGATGTCCCAGGCGGCGTTGACGACGGCTCCGGTGGCCATGTGGATGGCGCCCTTCTCCGGTCCCAGCCAGCGCAGTTGGGGGTCGTGGACCAGGGTGCGGGAGAAGGCACCCAGGTCGCCGCAGACTTCGTCGACGGACAGGCCGACGACGTGGGGGGCGAGGGCGGCGATGGCGGCGGCCTGCACGTCGTTGCCGCGACCGGTGGTGAAGGCCAGTGCGTGGCCCTCCAGTCCGTCGTCGGCGTCGGTGTGCAGGACGACGTAGGCGGCGGAGTAGTCCGGTTCGGGGTTCATCGCGTCGGACCCGTCCAGGTCCTCGGACGTGGGGAAGCGTACGTCGAGGACGTCCAGGGCGGTGATGCGGGCGGATGCCCGGGGATGGGACGAGGCGTGGGACATGGCAACTCCTTTGGGGCGGGGGGACGGGAGCCCCGCAGCGAGAGAGGAAAGGCGGGAGGAGTCCGGCGGCCACGAGGCCGGTCGTGAGCCGTGCGGCGGCCGTCCGGTTCACTCCTGGACCTTGCCGCCCGTGATGCGCGAGAGGGTCAGGGCAAGCAGGATGATCAGGCCGTTGAGGGCTCCGATCCACTGGGCGGGCACGCCGGCCAGGGTCAGCACGTTCTGGATCATGAAGAGGAGAAGGATGCCGCTGAAGGCGCCGAACATGGTGCCCTTGCCGCCGTTGAGACTGATTCCGCCGATGACGGCGGCGGCGAAGACGGTGAAGATGTAGCCGTTGCCCTGCGCGGAGGCGACAGAGGCGAGCCGTCCGGAGAGCAGGAGGCCGGCGAGGGCGGCGAGCACGCTGCCGGAGACGATGACGATCCACAGCACGCGGTCGGTGCGGATACCGGCGGCCTTCGAGGCATCGACGTTGCCACCGATGGCGTACAAGGAGCGGCCGAAGCTGGTCCAGCCGAGGACGACTATGGCGACGGCGAACAGGATGAGGCAGATCCAGATGGAGGCGGGTACGCCGAACCACTGGGCGGTGCCCAGGTAGAGCATGGACTCCGGCAGCCGGAAGAACGTCTGGCCGCCGGAGATACCGGTGAGGACGCCGCGCAGCACGATCAGCATGCCGAGTGTGACGATGAAGCCGTTGAGGCCGAAGCGGATGATCAGCAGAGCGTTGACCACGCCGATGAGGGCGCCGACGGCGAGCGTGACGGGAATGGCCCAGGCGCCGGGGAGGAGGCCGAGGCCGTGTCCGGCGCCGGTCGGCACGACCAGCCAGGCCGCGACTCCGGGGGCGAGGCCCATGGTGGATTCCAGCGAGAGGTCCATCTTCTTGACGATCAGGACCATCGTCTGGGCGAGGACCAGAAGGGCGATCTCAGACATGGTCTGCAGGACGTTGATCAGGTTGTCCGGCTGCAGGAAGACCGGGTTGACGATCTGGCCGACGATCGCGATGGCGACGATGGCGGGGACGAGAGCGAGGTCGCGCAGCCGGGCCAGCGGTATCCGGCCGCCGAACAGTCCCGTTCGCTTCGGCCGCGGCTCGTCGTCCTGGTGGGCGGGCGTGGCCGCGAGGACGGTTTCAGGCATTGAGGTCCACTCCTTCCATCGCGGCCACGAGGTCGTGGTCGTGCCAGCCGCGGGTGATCTCGGTCGTCACTCGGCCCTGGAACATCACCAGGACCCGATCGCACATGCGCAGGTCGTCGAGTTCGTCGGAGGCGATGAGCACTCCTGTCCCGGCACCCGCGGTCTCCTCGACCTTGCCGAGGAGGAATTCCTTGGAGCGCACGTCCACGCCCGCGGTCGGGTTGATCAGCACCAGCAGGCGTGGATCATCGGCGAGGGCGCGGGCCATGACGACCTTCTGCTGGTTCCCCCCGGACAGCGCGGAGACAGGCTGGTCCGGGCCGGGGGTCTTGATCTCCAAGTTCTCGATCATGCCCTCGGCGATCCGGTCCCGGCGGCTGCGGCTCAGCAGTCCGTTGCGCCCGAGTCGGCCGGGCACGGACAGTGTGACGTTGTCCGCGATGGACATGTCGGGCACGAAGCCCTGGTGGTGCCGGTCCTGCGGGACGAAGCCGGCGCCCGCGGCGAGTGCGGCGGGTACGCTTCCCCGCCGTGGCCGCGTCCCGGCGATCTCCACGTCCCCGGTTCCGGGCGCGCGCAGTCCTATGACGGTCTCGGCGATCTCCGTTCGGCCGCTGCCGGTCGCCCCCGCCAGGCCGACGATCTCGCCGGCGCCCACCTGGAAGGTGACGTCGCTGTAGGTGTCGCCGCTGATGGCCTTCACCCGCAGCGCGGCCGGGGCGGTGGAGTCGAGCGTGCTCGCCCGCTCCTGCTGTCGGTCCCCGGCGGCCTCGCCGGTCATGGCGGCGACGAGCTCGGTGCGGGGGAGGTCCGCGACCGGTGCCGTCAGGATGTGCCGGGCGTCCCGGAACACCGTCACCATGTCGCAGATCTCGTAGACCTCCTGAAGGTGGTGACTGATGAACAGGAAGGTCACGCCCTGCCGCTGCAGGTCACGGATGCGGTCGAACAGCCGGTTGATCGCGGCCCCGTCCAGTTGGGCGGTCGGTTCGTCGAGGATGATGAACCGGGCGCCGAAGGACAGGGCACGGGCGATCTCCACGAACTGCCGTTGTTCCACGCTGAGATCGCCGGCCAGGGTCTGCGGGCTGACCTCCACCGACCAGGTCGACAGCAGTTCCCCCGCCCGGCGGCGCACGCCCTGCCAGCTGATGAGCCGACCGCGGCCGTGGTCGTGCCGGTTCAGGAAGAGGTTCTCCGCGACGGTCAGGGTCGGGATGATCGTCGACTTCTGGTAGACGCAGGCCACGCGCCGCCGCCAGGCGTCGCGGTCGGTGAGCCTGGGTGCCGGACTTCCGCGGTACACGACCGTTCCCTCGTCGGGGGCTTGCAGTCCGGTGAGGACAGACACCAGGGTCGACTTGCCGGCTCCGTTGCGACCGACCAGGGCGTGGGTCTCACCGGGCCTGATGGTGATCCCGGCGCCGTTCAGGGCCACCGTCGGACCGAATCGCTTGACAATGCCCGTCGCCTCGACGACGGGCGGGTCCGTCGGGACCCGCCCGCCGTGCGCCGGGGCGGAGGCGGGGGGGACCACTCGCTCCCCATCGCTCATCTCAACCGCCTTGTTCTCGTGGACCGCTGATGTGATGACGCACCGTCAGTTGATGTTGTTGCCCCAGAGCGACTTGTCGCCGCTCTTGAGGCTGGGGACACCGCCGTAGGTAGCTCCGTCGGCCGTCACGAGCGGGGCGGAGAGCTGGTCCTCCAGCAGACCCTCGCGCACCTGGACGATGGTGCTGTCGTGGTCGGTCTTGCCGGGCTTGAAGGTCTTCCCGTCGATCGCCGCCTTCAGGTAGTACAGGGCGAACTTGGCGTACAGGTCGGCCGGCTGGGAGACCGTGGCGTCGATCTTCCCTTCGGCGATGGACTTCAGCTCCTCGGGGATGCCGTCGTTGGAGACGACGAAGACGTGCTTCTTGTCCTCGGGCCCGACCAGCAGGCCCTTCTGCTTGAGCACCTGGAGCGTGCCGGACAGCGCGAAGCTCGACTGCATGTAGATGCCCTTGATGTCCGGGTTGGCCGTCAGGTCGGCCTGCAGCTTCTGCGCGGCGACGGCACCGTCCCAGTTGGTGGCCTCGCCGAACACCTTGATGTCCGGGTAGCTCTTCTTCATGCAGTCGTTGAACGCCTCGGTGCGGTCACGGCCGTTGATGGAGTCGAGGCCACCCTGCAGCATCACGACCTTGCCCTTGCCGCCGAGCTTGGTGCCGAGGAACTGGCACGCCTTCTCGCCGTAGGCCCGGTTGTCGGCCCGCACCACCATGAAGACGTCTCCGCTGTCCGGGCGGGTGTCGACGGTGACGACCGGGATCTTCTTCGCCTGCAGTTGCGCCAGGGTCGGAGCGATGGCCGCGGTGTCCTGCGGGGCCATCGCCACCCCCTTGACGTTCTGGCTGATGAACGTCTGCGCGTTGGCGGTGAGCTTGGCGACGTCGTTCTGCGAGTTGGTGGTCTTGAGGGACAGGCCGAGCTCCTTCGCGGACTCCGGCGTGTACTTGATGTAGGAGTTCCAGAAGTCGGTGTCGGAGCGCGGGTAGTCGACGCCGACCAGCGGTGTGGCGCTCGACGACGCCGAGGTACCGGAGCCGCCGCAGGCACTGAGAAGCGCCAATGCGGACAGGGCGGAGGCGGTGGAACAAAGGGCGGTTCTGAGTCTCATCCGAACTTCCTCGCGCTGGTCCCGAAGCGGGAGAGGTTTCGCTGCGATGACAACCGTGTGTCGCCGCGCCGAAGTGATGGGATGTATGTATAGGCGCGAGACGGCCACACTGTCTAGACCCTGAGATATCTGTGATCAAAACTCGACTCTTGGGCCGAACGGAGCCGCAGACGATCTCGATCAATGGAGATACATCCCACCAATCGCATCGTGAGTCGGAGAGCAATCGACTGATCCAGCCTCGGCAGACATGCCATGTCTGAACAGGAAGAGGTAGGTCAAGCATCAACGAAAGCGACAATTCTGCTACGCAGGAGGCGCTTTCATCCCCGCACACCCGTTGACATCCCGGGTCACATGGCTGACCTTTATGCCTACACCGCCGATGCCCCCAGACCCGGCCGGTCGTGCCGGTCGCGCATCGCGCTTCATCGGCTCAGCGGCAAGGGCCCGGCCGTCGCGAGTCGCCGGGACGGCCGACGGAGGGAAGACCGCCCCAGCCCTCTCCTCCAACGCGACCGACCGACAACGGACGACGCCGCTGCCCTGGAGATCCACCCGCCACGCGCCGTGCCACCACCCCCGCGCGCCGCCACAACTGGCGCCCCAGCGACCGAACACCTCCCTGATCGGGTCCGTCCAGGACCTGACGGGCCGGTAGCTCTCACCGCCCGCACCGCACCACCAGCTGACATACCACCGTCAGCGCCGTTACGACTGGCAAGGAGCCCTCCATGTCCCACAGACCCCCGGCCCCCCAAGGACCCGACCCCGCGGCCGGCGATCCGGCGATCGCCGCCAGTGAGCCGTCGACGGCGGCATCCGGGTTCTCCCGCCGGAACTTCCTCGCCGCCACCGGCCTCACGGTGGCGGCGGCCGCTCTCCCGGCCGTGGGCGGATTCGCGCCCGCCGCCATGGCCGCCGACGCCCAGTCCGACCTGGCGCGGATCGCCGATCTGAGGTTCGGCATGTTCAACCACTTCAACCTCGGCACGTTCACCGAACAGGAATGGGCCGGTCCCGGCCAGAGTCCGATGATCTTCGCGCCGCCGAGCGTGGACTGCGGCCAGTGGGCGGACGCCGCCGCCGCGGCGAAGATGACCTTCGGCGTTCTGACGACCAAGCACCACGACGGCTTCTCACTGTGGCCGACGGCCTTCGGCACGCAGAACGTCATGCACTCCGGGTACCGCCAGGACATCGTGCGGCAGTACGCCGACGCGTTCCGGGCACGGGGCCTGAAGGTCGGTCTCTACTACTCGGTCTGGGACCGCACCCACAAGGTGGAGGCATACCATCCGGCCGGGACCACGATGGCCGTCGATCCCACCCAGGCCATCGAAGTCTCTGACATGACCGTGGTGCTCGGGCAGATCCGTGAGCTGCTGACGAACTACGGCACCATTGACATATTCGTCACCGACGGCTGGTCCTGGGAGATGGGCCAGCACGAGGTGTCCTACCAGCGCGTACGGGAGTTGGTGAAGTCCCTCCAGCCGAACTGTGTCATGGTCGACCACTCCGCCCTGACCGAGCCGTGGGTCGGCGACGCCATCTACTTCGAGGCCCCTCTCGGCGTTTGGTCGCCGGCGGACAACACCTACGCCTCGTTCCAGGGAGAGAAGATCTCCAACGGCTGGTTCTGGGACAGCAACACCCCGTACATCGTCCCGCGCAGCGTCACCAAGATCGTCAGGGACCTGCGGTACCTGGAACCGAAGTACACCTCGTACCTGCTGAACTGCCCTCCGAGCCAGCAGGGACGACTCGACAACAACATCGTTACCCGGCTTGCCGAGGTAGGGAAGGCATGGAGCCCGGACCTGAATCGCCCACCGCTTCCCGCGCAACCGCTACGCGTGGAGTGGCCCGTCTCGCCGGCGACCGTGCTCGCGTCCTCCCAGGACAGTGGATTCCGGCCCTACAGTGTGATCGATGCCCGCAACAGCATCAACCTCGAGTACCGCTGGGCCACGCATGCCCCGCTACCGCAGAGCGTCACGATCGACCTCGGCGGCGTATGGAGCAACATCTCCGCGCTCGAGTACCTGCCCCGCCAGCTCTACCTCGACGGCACCACCGCACCCAACGGCGCCATCACCGCCGCCACGATCTCCACCAGCACCGACGGCCTGAACTTCACTCCGGTGGCCACCGTGTCCTGGGCGGCCAATAAAAAGATGAAGTTCGTCGAGTGGCCCGCACGCAGCGCGGGGTACGTCCGGGTGACGGTCACCGCCGCCGCCGGCGGGTACGCCGACGTCAGTGGCCTGCACGTGGGCGGCCGCACCGCCAAGCCAGCACTCGTCTCGCAGGGGTACTTCGCCAACCCCCGACCTCACGGGATCACGGTCTCCTCCACCAACCTCGCGGTAGCCTCAGCCGCCGGCTCGGCAGACGGTACACCGGTTGTGCAGCAGCCCTGGACGCGCGACCACCACCAGAGATGGACGATCGAGCCCACCGGGGACGGCTTCTACCGGCTCCGCAACAACTTCACCACCAAGCTGCTCCAGGTCGATGTCCGCTCCCGCGACGCCGGCGCAACCGTCGACGTCCGGACCGACGCCGGCAAGTACCACCAGCACTGGGCGCTGACCCAGATCTCCACCGAGCACTACGTGATCACCAACCGGCACAGCCAGCTCGCGCTCACGGTCCCCAACGGGTCCACCACAGAGGGGGTCACACTCGAACAACGCCAGTACGACGACCTGCCCAACCAGAAGTGGAGGATCTTCAGAATCTGAGAGGGCTTGATCAGATCTGTCGCCGTGAAGTCGCGTTGACAGGCTGGACAAGAAGCGCCTGGGCCGCCACGACCTCCGGTGACGGCCCAGGCCGGTTCCGCGCCATCCGGGACACCGACCCGTGCTCCCGGAACGCGGAACGCGTCGGCCCCGGACATCAGGTGACGGTGATACACATCAGGCAGGCCGGTGAACGTACGGCCCTCCGAGCGCTCCCCACCCAGGGTCCCGTCCCGTCGCCCGGCGACCGTGCTCAACCCGCCGACACAGCTCGGCCGTACCCACCAGAGTCGTCGGTGGGATACTGGCCATCACGTTCGTACGCACATCGAGACCGTACGGCCTCCCGGGCAGGCCGTGCGACAGGCAACCCGCCCCCGGCCGAAGCCACCTACCTCGGTGGCGCCGCAGACCTCATGTCCGCACAAACGGATGCGCGCAGCACGACCACGCCTGTGCGAGGCCCCTCGCGCGGGTCCCCCTCGCCTGCCGCAGTCGAGGAGACAACGCCGTGCTCCGAAACGGCCATGCGGGCACCGGATGCTCGCCGGCAAGCCGGAGCGCGACGTACTCATGGGCGGCGCATTCGTGGGCGAGGCACTCGTGGGCGCCACCGGTACATTGCCGGCCGCACTCGCGCCGAACGCCGCGCTCACGCCGACAGGTGTCGTGATCGCCGGTCTCGGCACGTCCGTGTGCGCCCCGACCATCCTTTCCCTGGCCGGCGCAAGCGCCGACCGCCGTTCACGGGCATCCGCGGTCTCGGTCGTGACGACCCTGGGCTACTGCGGATTCCTGGTCGGCCCGGCGGCCGTCGGTCCCGCCGTGACGGCGACGAGCCTCGGATCTTAGGCCGCTCCCCCGGCGAACTACATTGCGGCGGGGGCGGGATCGGTGAACGAGATCGGCTTGCCGGTGGCGTGGGCATAGTCGATTTCCCTGCTCGTGGACTCGCCGATGTACCCGCCAGGGTTGACGACCAGAACCCGGTCTGCCAGGTCGATCTTGCGCAGGTGGAGGGCGTCCAGCGCCTTCTTCTGCTTGTCGGTGATCAACTCGTCTGCTTCGCCTGGCGCGACAACAATGATCCCGGCGAGGGTCAGATCGCGATTCACCGCACGCATCTCGTCCGCGAACCGGGTAGAGCCGCAGATGCAGACGATTTCAGGTCGGTCGGGCACAGCTCAGCCCTTCGCTCGAACGGGACACCGGGTGTGCACGTGGGTACTGTAGTTGGGCGGTGGCGCCCCTCAGCGATCCATCGGGAGAATGCCATCCAAGCCGCTCTCGGAGAGGATCTGTTGGACCGTGTCGTCCAGGGTGCTGGAAGCGTCGATAACGGTCTCCAGGCCGTTGGGGAGCAGGTCCTTGTCTCGGTACCAGTCGCGTAGGTGGCCCTCGTTGACGTGCGCGAGGTACTCGGCGTCCGGTTTCGTGGCGTGCCGGAGCACTGTCTCCTCGAAGGGCACGTGGAGGTAGTAGCACCGTGTGACGCCCTGGTGGGCGCGCACCAGGTCCTGGAGCATCGTGCCGTAGCGGTCGGCGTAAAGGATGCCTTCGACGATGACGTGGAAGCCGTGGTTCAGGGCGTAGCGGGCCGTGAGGTCGATCAGGCCGATGTTGGCGCCGCCGGGCCGGTCGCGTTCGCGCAGCACGATCCGGCGGAGGTTGTCCTGGGCGACAATGGCAAGGTTGCGCCCGAACCTTTCGCGCAGGCCGGCCGCGACGGACGACTTGCCCGAGGCGCTGTTGCCTCGGAGCACGATCAGGCGCGTGTCGCTGGTCCCCGCGGTGCCGTGCGCGGCCTCAGTCACCGCGGCTGACCTGGACGCGGTTCTCGTGAAAGTGCTCCCAGTCCATGACCAGGCGGAAGCGGCGGTGCGCCTCCAGGCGCTCTGCGTCGGCCGGCTCCTCGCCGCGCTGGAGACGGGCGTCGCTGGAGTGCACGAGTTCCGCGAGAGCGAGCCGGACGTCGCCGACGTCCTGGCCTGTGACTGCCGCAAGCAGGTCCAGGGAGGTGAGGGTCTCTGTCGGTTCACCCAGATCGTCGACCAGGTGGTCAATGAGGGTGTCGAGGAGCGGGCCGGTGCGCATCGTCCAGCGGATCCCGTCGAGACGCTCCGTGAGTTCGGGGTCCAAGGTCAGCAGGTCGGCGGGCAGCGGCAGCGCGGCGCGCATCGACCAGCGGGTGCCGTCCGGCGTCTCCTCGCGGCGGGCCAGGCCCCACGTCAAGTACAGCTCGGACAGGTCCCGCACGGTGGTGGGCAGCGGGAAGCCGGCTGTCGTCAGCATGGCGCTGAACTGCTCCAAGCGGGCCGCCCCGCATGCCTCGCGGCCCTCCGGCGCGGCCTCGTAGTCCCCTTCCTCGTCCGGCCAGGAGAAGGTGAGGGGACCGTCGAGGTCGCCGCCGATCATGTCCCGGTGCCCGTCGAAGATCTCGTGCACCAGGTCGTCCTGGTAGTCGGTGAAACCGGGCTGGCACGCCGTCCCGATCAGCATGGTCAGCGGGAAGCCCTGACGGGGCGGGATGTGCTCCCAGCCCGACACCCACCAGTCGTTGTGCACCGCCATGTCCCGGCGCGGTCCGGGAACAGACGCCTTCTCAGTCATCCGTAGCTCTTCCTCGAAACACCTCGATGCTCGCAGCGTACGCAGCGAGACGCGGCAGGTCCTCACGGACGTCCCACCCACGTCTGGTGGTGCGGGGCGACGCGCAGCTGCTCGCGGAGGCGGCCTCACCGCACTCCGACGCAGGGCGGGCACTGAAGGTGCTGAGCCCGGCCGCACGCAGGCCCCGGGGACGCTGTGGACCGAACTGCCACGCCCGGCGACCACCGGCATCCAGCCGACCGGACACACCCGTCCCGGCTCCGCACGGGCCTCGACCGTCTGGCGGTCCCTCGACTCCCTCGCCGAAGCAGGGGTCACCCGTGTCTTCGCGGAGAAGTATTACGGAGTGCTACATGTTCGTCCGCCGTAGCTGTGCGGGCACACGCCCGCATACGCATGAGAGGTCGACCGCATGACGCACCAGAGCATCAAAGGTCACCTTGGTTCACCCCGGAGAGCGAGTGTTCGGCGAAGTCGATGCGGCCCTGGTCGTGCCCTGGGGTGGTGTCGGTGGTGAGGACGGTGCCGTTCCGGGTGAGAGTGATCCGGCCGGAGGTGATCTCGTGGCCGTCATGGTGCAGGCCGTGGTAGCGGGAGGTGGTGCGGTGGAATTGCAGGGTGCCCGACATCACGTAGCCCAGTCCGTCGAGGAACTCCCGGACCTCGGGCCGGATGCCGGGGTGGTCGGAGAGGAAGGTATCGCGTTCGGCGATGAAGGTCTTCTCGGTCGCGGTCATCCGGGCGCAGATCGTGTCCACGGCCTGCTGGAGGCTGTGGTGGTGCCGTATGCACAGGACCGCGATGAGGTTCGCGGTGTCACGGGAGCGCAGGTACTCCTTGCGGAAGGAGTAGAGGTCGTTGAGGAGAATCAGGTAGTCGACCTGGAGCTCCTGGAGGCGGGTCAGCTCGGGATACGTGGCGATCTCGTGGGTCAGGTCGATTCCGAGGCCGAACTCCAGGTGCCGGTTGAGGGTCATGACGGCTACGGTTCGTCGGCGCACCGCCATGAAGGGCTCGAAGTCCAGGGTCGTGCCCTCGGCGCTCAACTCGGGCTCGGTAGGCCAGAGGCGCACGCATGCCGCGGTGTCCTGGATGAAGCGGGTGAGCAGAGGTGCTGGGAGAGCCGGGGCGATCCGGTACCAGACGTCGGCCAACAACCGTGCGCCGCAGACCCGGTCGATCAGATCAGGGGGCGGTCCGTCGGGATCGTAGGGGGTGCCGGGGGATTCGAGGATCTCGATGACCCGCTCCATGGCGGCGCGGCGGACGTCGGGGCCGATGCGGTAGAAGCGGCCGTCCTTGCCGACGGACACACTGTCGTCGAGGAAGGTCCACCAGACGTCGAATTGGCACAGGGCGAGGATCCGGTCGGAGCGGATCGTGGGCGCCATCAGGCAGGCGAACGTGTCGCCGCCGCCTTCTTCCAGCCACTGGTCCAGGGAGGGGGTCTCTGAGCCGTTGCGGTATTCGGGGATCCATTCGTGGACTTCGGGGAACTGACGGATCCAGCCGCGGGTCTCGCGTTTCATGTCCTCGAAGCGGGGGTGCAGCTTCCAGGGCAGGATCCTTTCGTAGTCGGGCAGTACGTAGCTGGTCTCGCCGGTTCCGTAGACGGAGAGCTCGGTCATCGAGGCCGTTCCCTGGGCGGTTGGCGGTCCGGGAGGACCGGGGACGGTTGACGGGTTGCCTGCTCGTGAAGGACGGGGAAGGGGCTGGCCGCCCGGTCCTGCGGGGGAGAGAGAGTTGGTCCCGGCGGTGACGGCGTGAGCGAGGGGGGTGTAGGGGCGTCGGGGGCGGGGGGCGCGGCCTGCCTGTTTGCGGCGGGCGGCGATCATGCTCGACTGTGGAGCGGGCGCCGGTGGTGTCCAGGACGGTGCGGATCCGGGCGGCGCCGGCTTCGTCGAGGCCGTGTTGCCGACCAGTGCGCAGGAGCGGTAGTTGGGCGGACATGGCGCTCTGGAGGGCAAGGGCGACGAGCACCGTGTGCTTCCCGTCGCACAGGTCACCCGCTTTCTCCCGCTGCCTGCCTCCCCCGAGTACAAGCCCCTGCGGTCCGACGTGGGAAGGGGTCTTGCCTACTGAATGCGTGAACGTGTTGAACGCTCGCGCCCTTGTGAACGTGCCGCCCGCCATGAGCCAGGGCCGCTGGAACTCGTCCACGACGCGGTTCCCTTCACCTACGTCGGCCGGCTGCCAGGGCAACTCGGCAGCCGGCCGGTTCAGGGCACAGGGTCAGTCCGAGGACGCGGAACGCGGACGACGCGACACGGTCTTGCGCCCCGTCCCCGCCTTGTCCCTCGCAGGCTTCCCCACCTGCGTGGCCCGGACGAGGAGGCCGCCGGGTCCTTCTTCACGATCTCCGGGTTCGAGCCACGGGACAGCACCAGGCCCTCGGCCGTCACACCGAACATCGTCTGCGCCCACTTCTCGCGCTCCGGCGGTACCAGAATTCACCGGTCCTCCGGCAGCGAGTACGCCTTGCGGGAGGTGAGGACCATCTCCGGCTCCGGCACCCCCACGTCATCCAGATGCTGAATCCACCGGAGTTCGTCCGCGATCGGATCGGACTCCGGGTCGGTCGAGAGTGAACTTCCCGTCGGTGAGCACGTCCCCGGCCGCCAGCTCCAGCCGCGATCGGATCGCCTCGACCTGCCGCTCCACATCGTCGTACAGCAGCTCGATCCGCCGGTCCTGGTCTGCGCCGTGTGACGCTTCGAGCAGGATCTGCTCCTGCTCCCCGACGATGAGCTTCTGGCCGTCAAAACTCCTGTACTTCGCCGCGTTGACGTATTGCCCCGAGTCCCGGGTACGCCTCCGCCGCGATCCGCTCCACCTCCAGCGACACTTCCTCGATCGGGTAGCCCGCCTCCACCAGCATCTTCACCGCCGCCCCGTACGCCTTCACCACCTCATCCAGTACAGCCGCCCGGTCCGTCGGCGCATGCGGCGCCCACGCCAACGGCCCCGTGAACGACTCCCCGGCCGCCGTCCACCCTTCCGCCCGACCCGCCGACCCGGCTGAAAGAGCCGCTGCACGAACTTGAACAGCACCCCAGTACTTGTGCTCCCTCGCCAGCCGCATCTACGCGACCAGCCCGTCCAGCGGCACCGGCGCCAACCGCGGCGCGTACCCCGGGGGCACCTCCGAGGCCCCCAGCGTCCCCCGCCCGGCAGCGGTGATCAGCGAGTTCGACGCGATCCGGTCCAGCAGATGGTCCACCCGCCACGGCAGCTCCGCGAGCGGCGCCGACATGCCCAGCACGTCCTTCCGTCCCGTACTCCCCGTGCTGCCAGACCGCGCCAGCCTCCATCCGCAGGCGCTCCGGCCTGCCCGTCACCCGGTCCACCGGTCCACCGGTAGCCTGCCACCCTCAAGGCCGATGCTCGGCTTCCCTGTCGTCGCACCTGTCGCCGAGCTGTCCGAGTCGGTGGCCGCCAGCTCGTCCAGCCCCTGAAGCACCCGGGCGAGCGCCGGAAAGCCCCCCCAGCCGCGATCGTGTTGGTGATGTGGACCACCGGTACGAAGTCGATCCTCAGCTCCAGCCGGTGCAGCTCGGTACCATCCGGCCGCACCCAGGAGACGGCCTGGTGCATCGGGAGCCGGTCCAGGGTCTCCCCCGCGCTTCAGGTCCTCAAGCGCCCACTCCGCGTCCATGAGGAAGCACGTCGTACGCGACGGCTCACCCGGAAACCGGGGATGGTGCCGCGCCCCGCCGTCGCCGTCCTCACCGATCGGCCCCAGCTCGTACGTCACCCTCCGGACCCTGGCCTTCAGACCCGCCCTCCTCGTACTCCGTCAGCTCCCAGGCCAGGTGGGCCCAGCGCGGGAAATCCTGGTCCTCCTCCTCCAGCATCCAGCCCTTCCACAGCGCGCCCTCCACGTCCTCCAACAACTCACCTGACAGCTCCTGCCGCCCCAACCTGGAACCCGCGTAGTCCTCTTCCAGCTCCGCGCGCGCCGCAGGCGACAGGTTGGCGGTGTTCTCCCGCATGTGCCCGCGGGTGAGCACCATCCGGGGCGGGTCACCGCCCTCCGCGCCCGCTTCTCCTGGGCACGACCGCGCTCGTACAGCTTCTTCACGTGGGGCAGCGGGTTCGGGGTCGTGGAGATCACGACCTGCGGTAATCTCCGCCTCCCGGAGGCAGAACCACACCATGTCGTACACCTCCTGGGCGGTATGCCGGGACCAGGCCACGTACTCGTCCATCCACGCCTTGTCGAACGCCCACCCACGCATGTCCCCCAAGGAGGAGTTGTACTTCGCCACCTGGTCGGGCAGGGTCACCGCGAGCAGCCCCGGCTTCGGCGACTCGAAGCAGCGACGCCCGGGCATGACGATGCAGCCCTCCCGCGTTGGGCAGCCCGCCGCAGTCCGGCACCTCGCAGGCCCAGGAGCCGACAGCTCATCGGCCCGCACCAGATCCGCGATCTCCGCCCGGATACGTAAAGCCACGCGCCCTGCTGGCGCGTGGCGCACGCCGTGTCCGCAGGGGCGGATACCGGCCACAGGCAGGGCGATATGCGAAACAGTTCCGTCTGGTTCTGACTGCCAGGAATCGGAGGGGAGTTGTCGTGGTGTCTGTTGGTAGGACATGAGCCGACGCCGCTCCGGGCGGTTACCCTCACGCGCCCCTCAGAGGTGCCGGTAGTAGACGGTGACCGGGAGCGGGATGCACCCGAGCCCCTCGTACAGGGCCCTGGCGGGTGCGTGGAAGGGGTCTCCTCCGGTACTGATCTCGACCACCTCGGCTCCGAGGGTTCGCATCTTGTCGAAGGCGTGCTCGCACAGGGCGGTGCCCACGTGGTGCCGACGGTGTGTGGCCGAGACAGCGAGGATCGTGACACTGCCGTTCCTGCGGGCCGGGTCGACGCTCCACGCCACGTAGCCCGCGATGCCTTCCTCAGCCTCGGCCACCGCAACGTACGCGTGCTACTCGGGTGCATGGAGCCCGGCGACCTGCTCGCGGTAGTCGTCGCGCCAGTTGCCGTGCTGGTTGGCGAAAACAACCTCACCTACCAAGGTGCGGAAGGAATCCTCGTAGAACGGCCGGAACGTCTCGATGGTCAGTTCGGTGAGTGGCGTCAGGTCCTGCTGGACGAACGGGCGAATGACCATGGAAGTGCTCCTTTCGGGCTGAGGTCTTCATACCCAGGCAGAAGGCAGAAGACGAAGGAAGGGCATGCTTCGATCCGCTACCGGCCGATACCCGTTGGCCGGGGCGGTGGCCGGGAGCGGGGTCCCGGTCCGTGCCGGGCCTGGGGTCAGGTGATGCAGTCCGGTACCGGGACGGGTGAGCCCGCGCAGTCGTTCGGCCGGTTGTGGGTGATGAGGGTGCGGGTGCTGTCGACGGTGGCGAGATTGAAGACACCGCCGGCGGTCTCGGATGCCTCGTTGCCGGTGATGGTGCTGCCGGACAGGGTCAGACGGCTGGCGCCGCGGTTGTTAAGCACTCCGGCACCCACTCCGTCGGTGACCCGGTTGGAGTCGATCCGGCTCGACTCCAGGATCACCGTTCCTCCGTTGTTGAAGAGGCCGCCGCCCGCGAAGCCCGCCGAGCCGTCCCGGACGGTGCTGTGGTTCAGCGTGGTGGTCGCGCTCTCCCCGTTGGTGAACAGCCCCCCGCCGGACTCCAGAGCGTGGTTCGAGGCGAGGGTGCTGTAGTTGAGGACGAGGGTGCCGAAGTTGTTGAACACGCCCCCGCCGCTCCCTACCCGGCCGCCACCGCGAACGGTGATCCGGTCGAGCGTGAGACGGCCACCGGCTTCCACTTCCAGGACCCGGAAGCCGGCCGTCCCAGGGGTCTGGCTGCGGGCGATGACGGCATCGGACGGCCCCCGGGAGCCGATCCGGACCTCGCCGGTGACCGCGGTCAGGCCGTTCACCTGCCCGAACGGCCGGGTGACCAGATAGGTGCAGCCGCCTTGGAGGGAGATGTCCCACCGGGTGCCGGGGTCGTCGTTGGCCGCTTCGATGGCCCGGTTCAGCTCCGTGGTCCTGCCCGGCGTGCAGTCGATCCGAACGGTGGTCTCCTGCGCGCGGGCTCCGGTGGGGAGCAGAGCCAGGAACAGGGCGATTGCGGTCACGGCGGCCGGCCGCCCAAGGTCCAGAGTGCGTTCCATAATCCTCATCATCGGCGGCGCTCCGGTCCTCGCATCGCCGGCCGCATGTCGGTCCACCCACAGTCGCGGAGAAAGCACCCGTCCAGTCCAGCCCTCCCGGCCCGGCCCCCGCAGGTGGGTTCAGACGAGTTCCAGTAGCCGGGACGGGCGAAGGACGGTGGCGTCGGGGCGAGTCGATGAGGCATCGGGCAGCAGGGGAAGTGCGCCCGCGTTCACGAGTGTGCCGCTGTCTGTCGGCGGGCGTGCAGGAAGACGGCGGCGATGGCCGCGACGAGGGCCACGCCCAGTGCGGTGAGGGCGGTGGTGGTGTGGGTGTCGGGGGGGGGAGGGGCTGGCCGCAGTGGGCCTGGACTGCACCATGAGGTAGACCACGCCATGCTCGCCAGAGCGGCTACGGTGACCAGGGCCGTGACGGCCGAGACCGCGGCCAGAGGCCGGTCGACCGCCCATGCCTTCGTCAGCAAAGCCTGCGGTACGGACACCGCCTGGACACCTCTCCCTCCCTGGCAGCCGGAACTCCCACCTCAGGATCGACAGGAGCACGGCACCGCCGTACGACCGGCGGTGCAGTCACCCGGCCGGTCCGCCGGCCTCCACCACCCGGCCCACCCACTTGCCGACCGCTCGTTGGGGACTGTGCGATCCGTAGATCCCCGCAGCGCATTGCGCCCACGTTGTGCAGCCGCTGCCGCACATCGGCCTCGTTCCGGTCCCGCAGGAGGGTTTCATCGGTAGCGGGTCAGGGTGCGGATGCCGTAGAGGGCGCCGGCGATTGTCTGGATGATGCCTTTGCGGATGACGGGGTGGGATTCCTCGATGCGCTTCAGTGAGAGGTGCATGAGGTCTTCTTCGGTCCGCCGGCGGGCTTCGATCCCGGGTGATGGGTCTCGGTGGGGATCCCAGTCCGGGCCCTGGACGATGAGGGCGGCATTGGCGACCCGCTTTCCGTCGGAGGTGCGGCGTGACTTCCACGTAAGGATCAGGTCGAGGCAGAGTGCGAAGTGCTTGACGCTGTGTTCCAGGGCGTTCTGGACCGGGGCGCTGTAGAACTGGTCGCTGTCGAAGTGCGGGTCCTGGCCGAGCAGGCCCAGGAGCACGGCGAGGTCGGCGCCGATGTCGAACCTGCGGATGTCCAGGTACTCCTCAATGGCGGGTGTGTGGCCCGCTGCCTCGATGTCGATGATCTGCTGCACGCCGTGGACGTACTTCGCGACCTCCTCCGCGAACACGCTCCGCTGCCAGGAGCGGACCATCCGGTCGCAGGCGTCCACGAAGGGGAGGAACCGTTCGTCGGTGGAGCCGTTGCCCCGGATCACTCCGAGCAGTTCCGCCAGGAGGTAGCGGGCTTTCGCGGGGTCGGTGTGACTGTCCGCCAGGTCGTCGATGATCGCCCAGTACACCATGAACTCCGAGATCGCCGTCGCGTAGCTCGTCGGTGCATCGGGTGTCATCGCGGCCCACAGCGCGCCGGCCTCGGCGGTGTAGCCCCGTTCGTAGGGGTCGTGCACGGGGCTGGTCGTCGGTTCGGATGTCGCGAAGCGTGACAGTGATGCCGACACCGGGAAGCGGGACAGCCACGCTTCGGTGTCCTCGGTGATCTGTTCGTGGTCGGGGTGGGGGGTGACCGGCCATGGCCAGCCGATGACGGTGCCCGTCGGGCCGTCGAACTGGATGGGGTATGTCGGGGTGTTCAAGGATCACCTCATGTGTCGTGCGGGACATCCGGGATCTGACGCTGACGACTTCGGACAACCGGCTGGGCCCTCGCGCCCGGGCGGTGCGGTGCCGTCCGCGGCACACCAGCCGACGGCGCACAGGACCGGGCGCAGCCGCTTTGCCGCCGCTGTTCACGCAGGACCGCAGGGCGATCGCGGCCATGCGCGGACCGGCCGGACGTCGGCGTCGGCGTCGGCGTCGGCGTCGGCGTCGGCGGCCTGTGCCCTGGCGGTGAGGAAGTCGTCCAGAATCCTTTCGACGCTGCTGCGGAATCCGTCGAGATCCAGTGCGGAGGCGGGAGGGATCGTACGGGCGCGGCCACGGTCCTTCTCGACGGGGGTGGTTGCCGGTGTGGTCACGACCGATCCTCCACCGGTGCCGTTTCCGGCTGGGTGGGGTAGAACTGTTCGGCCCAGCGGCGGAACGGGCCGATGGGGCCGTCGCCCTGCGCGAGGCGCGGCGGGGAGACGAGCCGATGGTGGTTCCAGATGCCGGCGTCCTGGCTGAGGGCCATGAAGAACAACGGCATGGCGGCCAGGGACACGAGGTGTGCGGCGGCACGGCGTACGGGCGAGTCGTGATTCCCGATCGTGGTGGTGATGGCCGTCCTGAGGGTCATACGGGCGCCGGCGGTGGGCACGGCGCAGATCCAGATGAGGACGGAGACGCGGAGCGCCGGCAGGTCTACTTCGGTGCGGAACAGGCCGAGTCCGTAGTGGGTCACGTGCATGGGCAGGGGCGGCAGACGTCCGATGACGGAACTGCGCAGGAGCAGGCGCACGTCGTGGACCGGGCCGAGCATCTTGTCCTCCACCTGTTCCACATGGATTCTGTGGACGTGGGGGCCGTGGCCGTAGTCGAAGGCGTTCTCCATGACGTCCTGGGGGTATCCGCCGACCGACATCGCGCGCAGTACCGGCCGGTGGGTGCCGTGCGGGGAAGGGGCGGCACCTCCCAGTCGGGCGGTTCGCCGTCCGGGTGGTACCACACCATGATCAGTCCGGCCTGCTCCCGTACGGGCATCATCGCGACGGACAGCTTGGGGACCTGCCGGTCGTAAGGCGTGCCGGTGCAGGTCCCGTCGGTGTCGAAGGTGAAGTGGTGGAAGGGGCACGCCATTCCTTCCCCCGGACCTTCCCGCCGCCCAGATGCGCTCCCAGGTGGGGGCAGATCGACAGATCTCCCCTGGGTCGATGGTGACGCGGCTCCCGGGTTCGGCTCCGGCTTCTCCAAGACCGCCGCACGCCGGCCGGGCGATCGGGGCCCTCCGAGGTACTACCGACAGGGGACTCCACCGCCGCGCTCAGGACCTGGCGCAGTAGCCGATCACACCGGCCAGGCCAGGCCAGGCCACGCCACTCCCCTGGCCTTCGGACAGCCGCCCCGCACACCAACCGGCTTCACAACTGCCCGTCTGCAGTCAGTACAAGCCCACGGGGCCAGGTCCGGAAGGGGGAAACCCCACCGAATGCGTGCACGCGTTGAACGCTCGGGTGATGGTGAGCCCCTGGCCCGCGAAGAAGGCTCTGAAGACCACCGAAATGGCAGACACCGGCCCCAAGTCGCGGTGGTGTTCTGGAAGGAACCGCCGAGGGCTGTCCCCAACGAGCGGTAGTACCGAGAGACATGGGCGAGCCGCTCGGCGACCCAGTGAGCCGGTCACTGGCCCACTGGCTACCGTGTCGTCCCTGACGGCTGCCCGTTGCGGCAGGTCGGTACGTTGTGGCACGGACCCGACGTCCGGTCGCTGCCAACCGCGTTAGGCGTCCGATGTGCCACGGCTGCCCATGGCAGCCTGCAAGAAGCTGGGTGAACGCGCCCTGGGGTGTAGTGCCGTCCCGGTGTGAGATGCCGGGACGGCACGGTGTCCCGCTCGGCGGAGGTGCTCTGAAAGGGCGTGCGTTCAGGCGTCGGGGGTCACCAGGCGACGAAGATCAGGCCGTCACCGCCCGTGGCGCCGTTGGATCCGGCCGGACCGGGGTGGCCCTTCTGGGGCGAGAGTTCCATGCCGTTTCCACCCTCCCCACCCAGGCCGGCCTGCTGCCAGTCAAGCCCCCTGCCGCCGTCGCCCCCCTTTCCGCCGGCGCCTGTCCCGGACGGGGGCGTGAAGGACGTGCCGTCGGGGAGCGAGACACTCTGGGTGTGAGCCGTTCCACCCGTTCCGCCCGTTCCGCTCCAACCGCCCGGCATCGCGCCTCCCTCGCGTGTCGCCCGCTCCACACCGTGGCCGTCCGCACCATCGCCCCCGGTTCCTCCGGACCCCCCGGCCTCACACATCACGGACCCCCACCGCATCTCCCCACGGCCTCCGCCTGCCCCGGCCCGGCTCGCGCCCCGCCCCTTCTCTCCTCCTGAGCTGCCGCCGTCATTACCGCCTCCGCCACCCATACCGGGGCCTCCGACGCTGCCGGCCTTCCCGCTCGTCACGTAGTTGTCGAGCAGACCGCGACGACCGGAGTACATCAGGACGGAGCTGCCCGTGCCGTCCTGTCCCGGCTCGCCGACGCAGCCGTCTCCCCCCGGGCTTCCGTTGATACCGAGGCTGTTCTTTCCAGGCTCACCGCCATTACCGCCTCCGCCGCCCTTCCCACCGGCGCCTCCGGTGCCCGGATTCAGCCAGAGGCCGTCACCTGGGCGCGGGCTCCACTCGATGTGGGCGAAGCCTCCGGCGCCGCCTCCCGCGCCGCCGCCACCGGATCCGCCGCCGGCACCACCCACACCGCGCTGACCGGCGGAGACCGTGTCCCCGAACGAGAACGCGGATCCTTCACCCCCGCCACCACCACCTCCGCCGCCTCCGCCGGCGCCGCCAGCTCCCCCACTCCAGACGTAGATGTGCACCTTCGTCACACCCTCGGGTACCTCCCACTGCTGCCCCGGGGTCTCCTCCTGCTCCCTCTCTGCCTCCCAGTCCCGGTCACCGGGGTCGGTGGGAGCCTCCTCGACCTTGCGGATGGGCTTGAACACGGCATGCCCGTGAGGGGCTTCCTTCTGCTCGTCCACCCTCACGGGCGCCGGGGCCCCCGAGGAGACGGGCTGTGCGTCGCCAGGGGAATCGTCATCCCAGTCCTCGTCCGGGTCGTAGGGATGAGCGGCATGAGACGGGGTGGACGCCGCGGTGGCACCGCCCTCGTCGTCGCCCCAGTCCTCATCAGGGTCGTAGGGGCGGTTCCCGCTGGACGGAGCCGGGGATTCTCGGTCGTCGTCGGGGTCGTCAGGGTCGTCGGGGGTGGTTCCTGCTTCTTCGTCGGGGTCGTCAGGGGTGGTCGCTGCTTCTTCGTCGGGGTCGTCAGGGGTGGTCTCTGCTTCTTCGTCAGGGGGAAGGCGGTCGTCGTCAGGACCGGAGCCGCCGTCGTCAGCGCCGGCGGGGGCGTCACTGTTCTCCTCGAAGACCTGCTCGTCGTCGGGGTTCTGGCCGTCATCGGGGTCCAGGTCGTCCTCGGGGTCCTCGTAGTCGTCCGGGTCCTGGTCGCCGTCGGGGTCCTGGTAGTCATCCGGATCCTGGTCGCCATCGGGGTCCTGGACGTCGCCGAGGGCCTGGTCCTGGACGTTGTCCGGCTCCTGGTCATGGTCCAGCTCCTCGTCGTCGGGGAGTTGGTCACCGTCGAGTTCCAGGTCGTCGTCTTCCGGGGCCTGGTCGTCGTCCCGGGCCCGGTCGTCGTCCGGCTCCCGCTCACGGTCGGGCTCTTGGTCATCGTCCGAGGCGTAGTCGTTGTCGGACTCGGCGTCGCCGCCCCAGTCCTGGCCGCCGGAGTCAGGGGCGCTGTCGAAGCCGGTGCTCTCATCGTCCGGCGACGGCCGGGGGTCCGGAGCCCAGACACCGTCGGGCCCTTGGGCCTCGTAACCGTTCCCGTCCCGGCGACGCCTTCTCCTGGGGCGGTTCCCCTCGGGACCCGGTACGTCGTACCACTGGGTGATGTCGTCGTACGGGTCGTGGTTGTCCTGCTCCTGCCCCGGACCGTCGTCCGCCTGTCCCCGACCGTCGTCCGCCTGTCCCCCACCGTCGTCCTCCTGCCCCCAACCGTCGTCCTCCTGCCCCGGACTGTCGCCCTGGCCGTAGTCCTCGTCCTCGTCCTCGTCCTCGTTCATGGGAGGTCTCTCCTTGTGGATCGGCGAAGTCCCGAAATCAGGTCGGCCGCTGCGCGCGCCGGGCATGCGATGTCGTGGAGCCGACGCCGCAACCCACCGCGCACCCGCTCACGGGAGGGTGCCGGTCGGAGGGCCAACCGACCCAAGGAATATGAGCGATTCACTCGCAAAGGGGATTTTGGTAGCCACGCGGTAACTTACTGTGAATACTTTGCGTGCCCGGCGGCTCGGCCTGGGCTCCCCCCTCGAAAGGACGCAGGCGATGCGATCGTCCGGTACCCCGCGCGCCGTACTGGCCCTCACGGCGGCCCTGATCGCGGCGGCCCTGCCCGCCGGTTCGGCCATGGCCGCCCCTGCACCGGCACTGCCGACCGCCGCCACGCGAACGGCGCCGCTGATTCTGCCGCAGCAGAACGTGCCCCAGCTCGATGCCCCCGGCGAGCCGAAGGCCGTCACGTTCCCACCGGACAACCGCGCCCGCCGCGGCCCGGGAGCATTCACTGTCACCGCGCCGCCGTACACCCGTATCACCCAGGTCGACAGCCCGTGCCTCTCCCGGAACCGCTGCTCACTGGTCATCGCGGCCGACGGCGCCACCGCCACCGTACGGATGCGCCCCGGGCGCTGGACGTTCAGCAGCCCGGTCCAGGTCCACCTCCAGGCCGAGTCCGACGCTCCCCTCCAACGCGCCGAGTACTCCGGCACCTTCAACGTCGACGGTGAGGAGCAGCCGTTGAAGGCCGTCATCACAGAGGGCGTCCAGGGAGGTCTGGGGCTGAAGTCCAAGGACGCGCCGAACGGGAGCGGCGCGACCGTCGCCGCCACGACTCCCGGGGGCGCCGCGGACAACGCCGGTATCCGCGAGGGAGACGTCATCACCTCGCTGAACAACACCCCGGTGCGCAACGCGAGCGAACTGCGTGACGCCCGGCTCGGCAAGCTCCGCTCCGGCGCGACCGTCCCGGTCACCTACCGCCAGCCCAACGGCACGACCCGTACCGTCGAGACCACTCTCGACTGACGCCGCTTCCCCCCGCACCGGCAGGAGCCGCATGCACCTCGCCCTCACGACCCGATGTCCCCGTCACGCGCGAGTGGCGTGGCCGATGCAACCGGTTCGGGATGGCCGAGGGGGTCTGTCGACAAGCCGCGTGGAGCGCAGGTCATGTTCCGCGATGCTGGGCAGCATGCAGCCATGAACGCGAAATGGCAGCGCACAGGGGCGGCCCTGACCCTTGTCGTCACGCTGTCGTCCCTGGTCACCGGCATCGCGCGCCCCCCTTCCATGACCACTGTCGCGGCCGTGGGCCGGTCCCCGGCACTCACGTCCCCCGACCTGGGGGCGGAGGACCCGGCGGTGGACCCGGAGGTGGACCCGGCGGCAGACCCGGCGGTGGTCGCCGCCCTGGAGCGCGCCGCCCACCCGCTGCGCACGGTCGAACCCGGAGGCGACACCCGCGACCTGCGCGCCCTCGACCAAGCGGTGGGCGACGCGCGGGTCGTCGGCATCGGCGAGGCGACCCACGGTTCACACGACTTCTTCGCGTTGCGGGACCGTGCCTTCCGGCATCTGGTCGAGCGGCGGGGTTTCCGCACCTTCGCGCTGGAGGCTTCCTGGAGCACCGGGATGCGGCTCAACGACTATGTGCTGCACGGGAAGGGTGATCCGCGGCGCATCATGGGCGAGGAGTTCCAGCGGGACTACCTGTGGTGGAACAACACGGACTACCGGCGTCTCATCGACTGGATGCGTTCGTACAATCTCCGTCACCCCGACGACCCGGTGCGCTTCATGGGCGACGACATCGCCTGGTCGGGTCCCGAGCTGTACGACGCGGTCACCGGCCATGTGACCGGCGCGCATCCCGAACTGGCGGACCGTCTGGCCGGGTTGTACCGCGGCCTGCGGCCCGCCGTGCCCACCGGCGCGTACATCGAGCAGTATCTGGCGAAGCCGCACGCCGAGCGGCTGGAGATGGCCGAGCGCACCGGCGAGGCGCTACGGCTGCTGCGCGAGGGGCTTGCGGGCCGCCAGGACAGCGCCTCCCGGTCGGCCGTGCAGAACGCCACGGTGATCGATCAGACGGCCCGGCAGTACGCCTTCGACTTCGACGACCCGGAACGGATTCCCGCGAGTATGCGCTACCGCGACGAGGCGATGGCGGCCAATGTCGACTGGTGGCAGCGGCACACCGGCGACAGGATCCTGCTGGCGGCCCACGACGACCATGTGGCCTATACGTCCACGGACCCGGTCCACTATCCGAAGGTGCAAGGAGCGTTCCTCCGGGATCGGCTGGGCTCCGGCTATGTGAGCGTGGGCGTCACCTTCGGCCAGGGCTCGTTCAACGCCACCCACAACTCCACCGACGTCACCGGCCCGCAGGAGGACCGGATCTATCGCTGGACACTGGGCCCGGCTGCTCCCGGCAGCAACGAGTACACCCTGGACCGGGTGGGCCACCGCGACTATCTGGTGGACCTGCGAGAGGTGGGCGGCCCCTCCCGTGACTGGTTGGCGCGGGCCAGGCCGATCCGCCTCGTCGGCACCGCATACCCGGACGGCCCGGCCGAGTCAGCTCTCCTGCCGGCCCATGACGTCCTGATCCACTTGCACCGGGTCACGGCGGCCCGTCTACCGGAGCAGGAAGTGACACCCGCCCCGCGCTGAGCCGGACGGGACAGCCGGGGTTCGACCCGTGCATCTCCCGGAACGGCAGCACCATCGGCCGGCACACTCCGGGCGGCGGTCTGCCGATCGGAGTCATCGCCGCCGCGGCGTCAGCCGGAACTCCGGTGCAGAACTCTGGGCCTTCCCAGGGGCCCACCTGCTCTGGCAGTCAGCCGGGGAGCGGCATGCAGAGCACTGCTCCCGAGGACAGTTCGGCTGCACATGGGCAGACGTACGTGGTGGTCATCCCTGGTGGGGAGTCGCAGTACACGGGGATCTGCGACGGTCGTCCCACCCGTGTGTCCGAAACGGTCACCTACACCGCTGCCGAGAGCGAGTGCGTCCGGGCTAGCCTTCGGTGGGCCGACCGGGGCTGCGCGTGCTCGTCGAAGGGGGCGGCGCGGGCTCACCGTTCACGGGCGTACGCCCAATGAGCGGCCCGCCTGGGTACGGCCGGGGCACTGGGTGGCGACGCCGCGGGGCGATGTCCTTCTAGGAGTGCCGTTCCCATGGGTGTGCGGGTGTGCAGGACGGATTGCCCTCGGCGCTCGGAGCCGACCAGGCCGACGTCCCGCAGGGTGGCCGCGTGCCGGCTGGCGCTCGGGACCGACAGCCCGAGGGCCAGCGCGAGCTGGGATGTGGTCATGGCGCGGTCCAGCGCGTCGAGGGTCGCCGCGCGGGCCGGGCCGATCAGCCGTGCCAGAGCCGCTCGGGCGTCGCACGGCTGGGTGGTGGCGTCGATGTGTGGCGGGGACAGCCAGCCGACCGTGTGGGGAAGTGGGTAGGCCAGAGTCAGTGGCCGGTTGTGGTCCGCCAGAGCCGTGGGGTGGTTCAGGCAGAAGAAGGACGGCAGCAGCGTCATGGCGCGTCCCTCGGTGCGGAACTCCTCGTCCACGGAAGAGACCACGTTCAGGACCCCTTCGTGCCAGTTCATCAAGGGTGAGGAGTAGCTCGGGAGCAACTCCTCGGCACCGTGGCTGAGCACGATGTCCGCGCGGTGGGCACGTTCGCTCCTGAACGCGCTCTGGAGTTGTCCGGTGTAGGGAGCGACGGCGATCCGGTGGTATCGGCGGAGCAGCTCGCCGAGGCGCTTGAGCGTGGTGATGTCCCCTTCCGCCATGCTGCGCGTCCAGGGCGGCAGAGCGCCGTGGTAGTGGGCCATCAGCGTCAGCTCGCGTCTGAGTTCGGAGCGTGGTGTGGCCATCACCAGGTCCAGGCCGGACTCCACGTCCGCGAGGCCGACTCCGGGAACGAGGAAGTCCGGCCAGTAGTCCGCGGGCGGATACAGACGGGCGAGTTCGGTGATCGCCTGGGTCAGTCCCTCACGGGCGAGAGCACGGCGGACTGTCCGGCGCCAGGGATCGAACAGCAGGACGGCTTCACGGGTCTGGAGCAGTTGCAGGCTGAAGGAGATCTCCCATATGGGGTGTGGCCGGGCCGCCAGGCGTACGCGCAGAAGGTCTTCGGTCGTGAGGTGGAAGCGCAGCATCCCCGTGCTCCTTGCTCCTTGCTCCTTGCTCCTTGCTCCTTGCTCCTTGCTCCTTGCTCCATGATCTCGATGGCGCGCACGGCCCACGATCCGGCCCGTCGACGGCCCGGCCGGGAGCCGTTCGTACGGACTCTGATCACCGGCAGGCAAGCCCCCCTGCCGCCGGGCAGTCCCACCTTCTCGGCGCCACTGTGCAGTCAGCCCAGCCAGCAGATCACGCGGAGAGGCCAAGGGAGCCCGCTCCCGGCCGGAGTGCTGTGGTGAATCAGGGGAGCACGGTAGTGACACACGCTTTCAGCCAACGGGCCGGCGTCGGCGCGTGGTTGTGGAGTGCTCAGAGGCGGGTCCAGAGTCCGCAGACGGTGTCGGCGCCGGCCTTGCCGGTGCAGACCTGGTAGCTGAGCGCGGGCGCGGAAGCGGCCATGTTCTGTTCGCCGCAGCCGGCGGTCACGCCGTTCGCGTCACTGACGGTGCGGGTGGCGACGCCGCCGGTGCTGTTCCGGTAGGTGTAGTGGGTGCGTACGCCCCAGTTGTCGCCGAAGGTGTCACAGGCATACACCCGCAGACCGTCGGCGTCGGCTCCGCCGAAGCCGCGCTCGTGGCCCTCGGCATGGACAGGGTACTCACTCGCCGAAGCGATGGCCGTGGTGAGCAGGAGGGCAATGGTCGCCGTGACGGCGGTCAGCAGGACCCGAGAGGTGTTTCGCAAGGTTCCTCTTCCTTCAGAGTCGAGTGTTCGTGCCCCGACGGCTTGGTCGCCGTCCTGGGTGACTGCGTTGCCGCCGTCCCCAACGACCAGACAGAACGCGGGATGGCCGCACGAGCCGGCGAACCAGACAGCCTGACCGCGGGCGCAGCAGACAGCGAGGCTCCCATCGGTCCGGAACAAGGTTCCGAGGCCACGGCCCACGGTGTTCGTGGATCAGCGCGCGCGGGCGAGCCATCGGGGTTGCCTGTATCGCGCCGCGCCGCGCTGCCTCGATACTGGCGATGCGGCAGGAGTGCGGGAAGCTTTTGCAACTGGCTGCAAAGGTCTGATGACGCTCTCGGCCCCTCTGCCGGATCGTGCTCGCGGTAGTCCGCTGTGTGCAGATGGCCGTACGCCGGGATACGGTCCCGCTCCTCCGTCTCCTCCAGGAAACCGGGAGCATTCGGCGGCTCCCTCGCCGCCCGGCCTCTGGCCGGGCCACCGTCACCGCCCAGGCATCGCCCAGGCCGATTCGGGTCAGGGAAGGACGCGGGCATGGGCGACGAAGTCAGGTGGGCTTATCTCGGTGGTGTCCACGGCGGCGGCTCGGTGTACCGCGGCCTCACAGGCACCCGTACTGCCTGACGCGCGGGTCGTGGTGGAGTTCTCTGGGGAGGGCGAAGGTGAGGGACTCCTCGGCGGTCGTGACGGTTTCGACGTGCTGGTATCCGTGTTCGGCGAGCAGAGCGAGCACGCCGTCGACCAGGGTGTCGGGCGCGGAGGCGCCGGAGGTCAGGCCGACGGTGGAGACATCCGCCAGCCAGGCCGGGTCGATGTCGGCGGCGCTGTCCACGAGGTGGGCGGCGGGGGCGCCTTCGTCAAGGGCGACCTCGACCATGCGGGCGGAATTGGAGGAGTTCGCGGAACCGACGACCAGGATGAGTTCGGCCTGTTGGGCGAGGGCGCGGACCGCTGTCTGGCGGTTCTGCGTGGCGTAGCAGATGTCGTCGCTGGGCGGTGAGAGCAGGTGGGGGAAGCGGGCTTTGAGGGCGTCGACGGTTCTCATCGTCTCGTCCACGGACAGTGTGGTCTGGGAGAGCCATACGACCTTGGACTCGTCCCGTACGTGGATGGTGGCGACGTCGTCGGGGCCGTCGACGACGGTGATGTGGTCGGGGGCCTCGCCGGTGGTGCCGATGACCTCCTCGTGGCCCTCATGGCCGATGAGGAGGATGTCGTACTCCTCGCTCGCGAAGCGGACGGCCTCCTTGTGGACCTTGGTGACCAGGGGGCAGGTCGCGTCGATGGTGGTGAGGTTCCGTTCCGCGGCCTCCGCGTGGACGGCCGGTGCGACTCCGTGCGCGGAGAAGACGACGAGGGCGCCCTCGGGTACTTGGTCCGTCCGTTCGACGAAGACCGCGCCCTTGTTCTCCAGGGCCCGGACGACATGGGCGTTGTGGACGATCTCGTGGCGTACGTAGACGGGGGCGCCGTACCGCTCCAGTGCCCGCTCCACCGTGTCGACCGCCCGTTGCACACCCGCGCACCAGCCGCGAGGGGCGGCGAGCAGGACGCGTTTGCGCCGGCCCGGGGTGTTCATGCGGACCTGCGGACGGCGCTGTCGGCGAACTCCCGCAGCAGATGGGCGGACGCGGGTTCCAGTGGAGCGGCCCCCAGGTGCCGCAGGGCCTGTTCGTACCGCTCGGTGATCATGGCCTCGACCCGCTGGACGGCGCCGGTCGCGGTGATGATGCCGCGGGCGGTGTCGGCCTGCTCCTCGGTCAGGTCGCGGCGGCCGAGCAGGGTGTGGAGTTGCTCTGCCTGGGGTGGGGAGGCATGGCGCAGCGCGAGGGCGACCAGGACGGTGGCCTTGCCCTCCCGCAGGTCGTCCAGTGCGGGTTTCCCGGTGCGCGCGGGATCGCCGTAGACGCCCAGGAGGTCGTCGCGGAGCTGGAAGGCTTCGCCCAGGGGGAGGGCGTAGGCGGTCAGGGCGGTCAGGGTGGAGGGGCCCGCGCCGGCGAGGGCGGCGCCGATGTGCAGGGGGCGTTCGACGGTGTACTTGGCGGTCTTGTAGCGGCAGATCGCCAGCGCCCGGCCGACAGGGTCGCTCTGGGCGGAATCGCCGCCGTTGAGGGTGGACTGTGTGGTGGCGGGTGTGGTGGCGGTCGCGGTGGCGATGACGTCGAGGTACTGGCCGTACATGACCTCGGTGCGCATGGCGTCGAACAGGGGCAGTACGTCGGTGAGTTGGCGGTCAGTCAGGCCCGCGGTGTGCAGGAGTTCGTCGGACCAGGCCAGGGCGAGGTCGCCGACGAGGATCGCGGCGCTGGTGCCGAGCCGGTCGGCGGCGGAGAGAGCACGGCCGTGGTGGTGGTACGCGGCGAGGGCGCGGTGGACCGTGGGGAGGCCGCGACGGGTGTGGGACTGGTCGATGACGTCGTCGTGGACCAGGCAGAAGGCGTGGAACATCTCCAGTGATGCGGCGGCCTGGACGAGCGGGCGCGGGTGGTGTCCCTGTCCGCCCGCGGTGTGCCAGCCGGTCAGGCAGAGCAGGGGCCGGATCCGTTTCCCGCCGGAGGTCAGGAAGTCCCGCAGGACCCTGGTCACTTCCGCGGGCATGCGCTGGCCCGCCGCGGTGCGGGCCTTGAGGGTGAGGAAGCTGTCGAGTGTTCCGTCGATCTCGGCGCGGACCTGGTCGCGGTCGAAGGACAGCGGTTCGGTCGGGGCAGTGGTGCCTGCGGTCATGAGGGTTCCCCTGCTGGTGCGGGTAGGTCCTGGGGGGTGGATAGGTCTTGGGGTGTGGGTAGATCCTGGGGGGTGGATAGGTTCTGGGGTGCGAGTAGGTCCTGGGGTGTGGGTGGGGCTTGGGGTGTGGGTGGGGCTTGGGGTGTGGGTGGGGCTTGGGGTGTGGGTGGGTCGCCGAGGCGGAGGGCTTCGTCGAGGAGTGCCTCGACGATCCGGTGCTCGGGGACGGTGCGGATGGTCTGGCCCCGGCGGAAGATCCGGCCCTTGCCGTTGCCGCAGGAGACGCCGAGGTCGGCTTCGCGTGCCTCGCCGGGGCCGTTGACGACGCAGCCCATCACCGCGATCCGCAGGGGGTGCGGGAAGCCGTCGAAGGCCGCCTCCACGCGGGCGGCCAGCGCGTGGATGTCGACCTGGAGTCGGCCGCAGCCGGGGCACGAGACGATCTCCAGCTTCCTGGGGCGCAGGCCGAGGGAGGACAGGATGTGGCAGCCCGCCTTGACCTGTTCGACAGGCGGCGCGGACAGGGAGACCCGGATGGTGTCCCCGATGCCCTCGCCCAGCAGGATCCCGAAGGCGACCGCGGACTTGATGGCGCCCTGGAAGGCGGGTCCGGCCTCGGTGACGCCGAGGTGGAGGGGATAGTCGCAGGCGTCGGCGAGGAGCCGGTTCGCGGCGATCATCGTGCCCGGGTCGTGGTGCTTGACGGCGATCTTCAGGTCCTGGAAGCCGTGTTCCTCGAAAAGGGAGCACTCCCACAGCGCGGACTCCACCAGTGCGTGCGGGGTCGCCTGGCCGTGCTTGGCCAGGAGCCGCGGGTCGAGGGAACCTGCGTTGACCCCGATCCGGATGGGCACCCCCGCCGCGGCGGCGGCCTTGGCGATCTCGCCCACCCGGTCGTCGAAGGCGCGGATGTTGCCGGGGTTCACCCGTACCGCGGCACAGCCCGCGTCGATGGCCGCGAACACGTACCGGGGCTGGAAGTGGATGTCGGCGATCACCGGCAGTTTCGACCGCCGCACGATCGCCGGAAGGGCGTCGGCGTCGTCCTGTGACGGTACGGCGACCCGCACCATGTCGCAGCCCGCGGCGGTGACCTCGGCGATCTGCTGGAGGGTGGCGTCGACGTCCGCGGTGAGGGTGGTCGTCATGGTCTGTACGGAGACCGGTGCGCCGCCGCCCACGGGCACGGTGCCCACACGCAGCGGGCGGGTACGGCGGCGTGCCGCAGCCGCCGGTACCGCGGGCAGCCCCAGGTCAGATATCGCCATCACGGCCTCCGGAAGACATCACTGCGTTCGTCGCTGGACTCGCCGATGCGTGCGTCGCTTGATGTGTCGCCGCCGTCACCGCGTCCTTCGCGCCGGCCATGGCCGCGTGTACGGCTGCGGCGATGCCCGGTCCGTCCAGTCCGGACCGGGCGAGCAGCGCGCCGCGCGGGCCCTGCGGGACGAAGGCGGTGGGCAGGCCGAGGGTGAGTACGGGGGTGGTGACGGCCGTGTCCCGGCACGCCTGGGCCAGGGCGGTGCCCATGCCACCGGTACGCAGCCCGTCCTCGGCGGTCACGACCAGGCGGTGGCGGGCCGCGAGGGCGGGCAGGCTCGCGGGCACGGGCAGGATCCAGCGGGGGTCGGCGACCGTGACGCCCAGTCCGTGATCCTCCAGGAGGGCGACGGCGTCCAGGGCCGCCGTGGCCAGCGGACCTGCCGGGACGATCAGGACATCGAGCGGGCCGGATCGGGTGCGGTGCAGGATGTCGATGCCGTCCATCCGCGCCTGTTCGGGAATCGCCGGGCCCGCGGTGGCTTTGGGCAGCCGTAGAACCGTAGGCCCGTCCTGGCAGGCCACGGCCTCGCGCAACTGCTCACCCAGCTGATGCGCGTCGCGCGGTGCGGCGATCCGCAGCCCCGGCACGGCGGACAGCACGCTCAGATCCCACATGCCGTGATGACTCGGCCCGTCCGGCCCGGTGATCCCGGCCCGGTCCAGGACGAACGTCACCGGCAGCCGGTGCAGCGCCACATCCATCAGGACCTGGTCGAACGCCCGGTTCAGGAAGGTCGCGTAGATGGCCACGACAGGGTGGAAGCCGCCCATCGCCAGACCGGCCGCCGAGGTGACGGCGTGCTGTTCGGCGATCCCGACGTCGAAGACCCGCTCCGGGAACTTCTCCCGCATGGGATGCAGGCCGGTCGGCCGCAGCATCGAGGCGGTGACGGCGACGACGTCGTCGCGGTCGGCGGCCAGCGTCGCGAGTTCGGCGCCGAACGCACTCGTCCACGAACGTCCGGACGTCACGGGTGACCCGGCTGGTGAGGTGGGCGCGGCAGGACGGCCGGTGGCCGGGTCCACCGCACCGACCGCGTGCAGCCGGTCCGCCTCGTCCGCTTCCGCCAGGCCGTACCCCTTGCCCTTGACCGTCACGGCGTGGACCACCGCCGGACGGCCCAACGCCCGCGCCCGGCGCAACGCTTCCTCGACCGCACCGACATCGTGGCCGTCGACCGGGCCGAGATAGTCGAACCCCAGCTCGGTGAAGAAGTTCCGGCGGGGCGGTGTCGCGCCGGCCCGCCGCAGCTCACTCAGGTGGGCGGCGAGGGCTCCCGTGGTGGGTGCGTAGGAGCGGCCGTTGTCGTTGACGACGACGATCACCGGCCGCTCGGGGGCGGCACCGAGGTTGTTGAGCCCCTCCCAGGCCATACCGCCGGTCAGAGCGCCGTCCCCGATGACGGCGACCACTGCCCGGTCGGAGTCGGACGTGAGCCGGCGGGCTTTGGCCAGCCCGTCCGCGTAGGCGAGAGCGGTGGAGGAGTGGGAGTTCTCCACCAGATCGTGCGGCGACTCCGACCGGGACGGGTACCCGGACAGGCCCTCCGCTGCGCGCAACGACCCGAAACGACCGGCTCGGCCCGTGAGGAGCTTGTGCACATACGCCTGATGCCCGATGTCGAACACGAGCGTGTCCCGGGGCGAGTCGAACACCCGGTGCAGCGCCAGGGTCAGTTCCACCGCCCCGAGGTTCGGGCCCAGATGCCCGCCCACCGCGCACACACGCTCGACGAGGAAGGCACGGATGTCCTCGGCCAGGGACACCAGATCCCCGGCCGGTAGACGACGTAATGTCTGAAGATTCGGTAGCTGACTCAACGCCTGAGGATTCGGCAGCTGACGTGACGCCTGAGGATTCGGCAGCTTCGGACGGGAGTAGGAATCGGATAGGTCAGGAAGATCGGGCGCCATGGCACCACCTCGCTGTTCTTCGCCCGGCCGGGCCACACCGCGGCCGGGCAGTCCGCACCCCAGGAATCCGCACAGGGGGCAGGGCACTCGCCTACGTGTCAGCGCGCTCAGAAGCCGCGGCACCGTGGTATCGGGCCGGGCGGCCTGACGGACCCGAACGTACTGACGGACCCTTCCGTATTACCCGCCTCGGGCAGCCGGACGGAACCCCGTGGCCAGAACTGAGCCGTTCACGCGTTGAACGCTTGCGAAGTCGTGCACAAGATGTGGCGGGGTGGAGGAACGACCTGTATCACCACAGCAGGTGGTGAGCATCAGAGCAAGTACGGACCTGCGGCTGTTCACCATCAGTCAAGCGTTCAACGCGTGCACGCATTGAATGGGCCATCCCCCTTCCGGGACCGTCCGCATAGGCGTGTACTGGCCAGAGGCGGCCGGCGGTGGTGCTGGAACCGCGCGCCGGGCCGTGCGGGTCCGCGGCGCCTGGGAGGACGTACCAAGCTGGTGGGATCCATTGCCGCACTGGGACCTCTCTCCATGGGAGCCGTGTCACCTTCGGGCCATGGAGGTCTGTCGATGTCGAAGAGGCCGTCTCGGTACCAGGGTATCCCGGGGGCCAGCGCCGCTGACGCCTGTCCGCCGCAGTTGCCGTACCCCGTGGGCTGGTTCTGCCCGGCCTTCAGCCAGGAGGTCCGCCGCGGACAGGTGATCACCCGGCAACTCGCGGGCCAGGACGTCGTCCCGTACCGGACACGCAAGGGCACCGTGCGCGCGACCCGTCCCTACTGCCCCCACCTGGGGGCACATCTGGGGGGCGGGAGGGTCCGAGGGTCCGAGGGAAGGAACTGCGGTGCCCCTTGCACCACTTCACCTTCGACACCGACGGGACCTGCACCGGCACGCCGTACGACCGGCAGGTCCCCAGAGATCGCTGTTCTTCATGTTCCTCCACCAGGACGCCGACGTCTGGAACCACCGCCGTTTCGCACCCCCCGCCCCGTCTCGCACGAGGCGACGGCCCCATCGGTGCGTTCCGCCGCTGGGCCGACCGGTTCCGCCCCCAGCACACGGAAGCAGCATCGATGGAGGACAGGTCGTGACCACTCCGACTCTCACCGCAGCACACCTCCGCCCTGGCCGCCGATGCCCCGCGCCACCTCGCCGACAGACCGCCATCGGAAGACAGAGGTAGAGGTGATCCGTAAGACCCCACCCTGCGGACCATGCACAAGCCCGAGGACGAAGTACGAGGTGATCCGTGAAAACCCAGAGGTACCCCATCCAGTTCGACGGCCCGACGGGCACCGTCATCGGCTGGCCATGGCCGGTCACCCTCCACCCCGACCACGAACAGATCATCGCGGACACCGAAGCGTGGCTGTCTCGGTTCCCGGTGTCCGAATGGCTGTCACGGTTCGCGACGTCCGAACCGATGACCAGTCCCGTGTACGACCCCCACGAACGCGGTTACACCGCCGAGGCCGGCGCGCTGTGGGCCGCGATGGCTCCCGATGTGCCGACGACTCACGCGACGGGGATCTCGGACTTCATGGTCTATTGGGCGATTCTCGATGACCTGGTGGACAGCTTCACCGACCCCGGACAGGCGCGGTACATCCTGGCGGAACTACTCCAAGTGATCCGGGGCAACGGCTCCGACGACGAGCGGTTCGCCCCCTTCGTGGACTCCGTCGACCGGATGGTCCGCCCTGAGCAGCGGAGCGTGTTCGCGGAGGAGTTCGCGAAGTACGTCCACGGCGTGCAGCAGATCATCGACATCGAGGCCACGGGCCGCCCACCCGCGATCGAGGACTACCTGGACATCCGCAGGTTCGAGATCGGAGCGGACCTGACCGTGCTTCTGGACCTGCTCGGCCAGGACGCACAGTTCGACACCGATCAGTTCTACAGCGACCCCGTCCAGAATGCTCTCGAACACTGCGTCAAGTACTTCGCGCTCTGCGTCGACCTGATCCTGACGTGGAAGTCACGCCAGACCTCCGACGGAAAACGCTGCACCAACGCCGCCAGGATCGTTCAGGCCCCGGACTGGAACCCGCACCGAGACCCTTCACCCGGCATCGAAGCCGTCCTGCGGAACGAGGAGAAGCTCATGCACCTGGCGCTGGAACGGATCGAAGAAGCCCATCCCGGCATTCGCCGAGCCATCATCCAGACAATCGCGGGCGCCCTCTACGGCATCCGCACCCTGACCCGGTACCGATGAGAATCTGCTTCTGGATGCGAGAGGGGGCCGGTGGGAGCCTCTACCGCCGATGCTCATCGGTTCGACTGACCTACGCCGCGGGTCCGCGCACCGCCAACGAGGAGGCGGGCAGCCGGACTTCCGGGCCCCGGCCCTCAGGATCCTGCGAGCAGCCGCGTCCGGGCTCTCCGGGTCGACCTCGCTGACGACGTGTTGTGTATGACCGACCGGGGGCGGTCGGCTCCACCGACACATCGGAGAGACGTGCGTACTCGCATCAGTGCGCGCTGCCACCGCCCTGGCCGCCTGCATCGTGGAGGGGCGGGGTCGGCCATCGCAGACTCAGTCTCCGACGTCGGAGACGGGCCTGTGCACCAACCAGATCTGTGAACTCCGGCTCCGGAGCCCCACGTGGTCGCTCAGCGCGACGAGCCCGGGTCGCCACCACGGTCGTTGGAGCCTCATTGCGCGATCAGTGGTCTGTCGGTCGTTCACGTTGCCGTGCGAGAGAAGTCGAAGGGCGCTGGTTGTCCTGCGGATCTGCCGGCCGGAGTGATACGCGTCGCTGGTGTCGCCAGTGAGGGACGCGGCCACCTGCCGGAAGTCGTCAAGGGCGGTCATGGGCGCGAAGCCGGCGTGGGTGGTGGTGCCGTCGCCAAGCCGGCCTTCGCCGTGTGCTCCCCGGCCCTGCATCGCCCGGCGGATCTTGCCGTGGACTGAAAGGCGGGGCCGCGGCTGGCATGGGCGTAGCCGACCTGGCGGGGGCAGGGTGATTTCCTCGGGTCTCTCGGCCAACGGTGAGGTGAGCGGGCCGAACGCGGCGGGCCGCGCCCTGTTCCTGTCAGCCCTGAATCTGCCCCGGGGGGGATGGCGGTCCCGGGCTCTGGACCGTGCCCCGTCCCCTCCGGGTTCACCGGAGAAGCCGTTCTCCTTGTCCGATTCGCCTCCGGGAGGACGACAGCGCGACCGCCCTTCCAGCCGCGGCCTCCACCCGTCTGGTCGGTGGGCCGGGTGGGTGGAGGTTCGCGGACGGTCGGGTGATCGATCGGCCGAGTGGGTGTGCTGTGGCGTGGTGCTGCCAGGAGCATCGGCGGCGGTCTCGGTGCCGAGAGGGATGGGAACTGCGATGGAGGATTCAGGGGCGCGGAACCCGCAACGCAGTGTGTGGGTGGTCAATGGGCCGATGAGCGCGACGGTGGTGGTCGCGGGGCTGTTCCTGATGGGTGCTCTGGTGGGGTTGTTGGTCGATCCGCGGGTGATCACCGGGCAGCCCGCGTGGGCGAAGCCCGCCCGGTTCGCTTTCTCTTTCGGGCTGTTCGGCGTCACGCTCATCTGGTTGATGTCTTTCGTCCGGGGGCACGGCCGTCTGGTGACGGTGATGTCCTGGACGGTGGTGGTGTGCGTGGCCGTGGAGGGGGTGGGGGGTTCCTGGGCGGCGGCTGAGGGGACGACGAGTCACTTCAACTTCAGTACGCTCGTCAGCGTCACCAGGATCGTTCCCATGCTGGTGGCCTCGCTGGTGCTGCTGGTGATCGGGCTGGTGACCGTGTTCCTGGTCCTGCGGGGGCGGGTCGAGCCGCCCGCGCTGGCCTGGTCCCTTCGACTGGGGATGACCGTGACCACCCTCAGCATGGTCGTCGTCCACCTGATGGTCCAGTCCACGCCCGCGCAGGAGGCCGCCGCGGACCGGGGGTACGGGATGCCGGACATCGGGGCACACACCGTGGGACCGCCCGACGGCGGGCCCGGGTGGCCCGTCACCAACTTCAGCACCGTCGGCGGCGACTGGCGTATCCCGCACTTCGTCGGCGTCCACTCCCTCCAGTTCCTCGCCCTGCTGGGGCTGCTCCTCACCCTCGGCCCCCGGATGCTGGGGCTCCGGCACCGGACCGTCCTGATCTGGATCGCAGCGGCCGGCTGTCTCGGCCTGACGGGGATTCTCACCTGGCAGGCCCATCGCGGGCAGCCCTTCACTTCCCCGGACGGTGCCACCGGGCTCGCGCTGACCATCCTGGTCGTGGCCGTTGCTGCGGCCACTGCCGCCGTGTTTCTGCACGCCCGGTTCGCCCGGCAACCATTGATGCCCCAGTAGCCCGTGCGACCGTGCGGCAACGCCCGCGAAGCCATCCCCTTCCGGGTGCCCCCGCCCTCGCAGGGGTGGGCTCCCGGCCTCCGTGAGGCAGGTCCGGGTCCACTACAACTTCCGCGACGGAGCGTCGTATGGAACCCCTGATCGCCCTGATCGTCGGCTTCGGAGCCGCCCGGCTGGCCGGACTCGCCGGAGTGGACGCACTCGACAACTGGCAGACGTCGCTGCGCGTCGGTCTCGCGCTGATGTTTCTTCTCACCGCGTTCGCCCACTTTCAGCCCCGGCTCCGGGCCGAACTCATCGGCATGGTGCCCCCGGCCCTGCCCCGGCCCGACCTCGCGGTCACCGCCACCGGCCTGCTGGAGTTCGCGGGCGCGATCGGACTGCTGATCCCGGCCACCGCACCCTGGGCCGCGCTCTGTCTCGCCCTGCTGATGGTCGCGATGTACCCGGCGAATGTCTCCGCCGCCCGGCGTAAGGCTGCCCAGGGCGATCCGCTCCTCCCCCGCACCGCACTTCAACTGCTCTTCATCGCGGCAGCGGTCCTCGCCGCCCTCTGACCCCTCCCGCACCGGCACCGTCCCCGCCCGGGACGCAAGCCGCGGGGCACCGGCAAGGTGCCGAAGGAAGGAGTCGTCGGGGTGGACGGCTGTGCGGAGGAGACGGCGAGTCAGCAGGGCGAAAGGCGGGAGGGTCTCCCCGGCGCGATCGTGGAGACCCTGGCCGAGGACCGCGAGAGCATCGGGGCCGACGCAGAGATGCAGTTCAGGGATCGTCTCGCGGAGTGCCGCCGAGGCACGGCGGGGTGCCCGAGCCCTCTGTCGCGCGGTCCGTCTCACCGGGTGTCTGGCAGCGGCCTGCTGTCGGGGCCAGGCTGAGGGTGGCTCAGTTGGCCATGCTGAAGTCGCCGCCCACGGGGGCGGCGATCTTGTCGATGCCCGTCAAGGCGGTGAGCGGGGTGACCGGGGTGGTGCTGTCGGTGGTGGTGCCGTTACTGAGCTGGCCTGAGGCGTTGTAGCCGCAGGCCCTCACCGTATTGCCGCTTGCGCCGGGCTCTCCGACGAGAGCGACGTTGTGGTCCCCGCAGGCGGCGATCCGAGTCACCCCGGTCAGACCGCCGACGAAGGCCGGCACCTTGCGGCTGGCCGAGATTCCGTCGCCGAGCCGGCCCCTTATGTTGTGGCCTCAGGCCCGGACGGTGCCGTCCTCGCGGAGCGCGATGCTGTGGTTGAGGCCGGCTGAGATCGCCACCACCCTGTTGAGGCCGTCGCCCCGGACCGGCACGGAGCTGTCCCCCAGAATCGGACACGGCGCGGTCCTGAAGCTCCCCTCCCTGCGCCTCGGGTATGCCGGTCTCCTGCGGGAGTACTGGGCGCCTGAGTGGGGGAATCGGCTCTGTCTGCTGTTGCGCCGATTGCGCGGCGGACGGAGTGAGGCGCCTGGTGTCGGAGCGTTCGCGGAAGTGGCCCCGGTGCGGAGCAAAATGCTGTCCTGTCAGGTGCTTCGGCGCAGGTCAGCCCCGCTCCGCGACGATGTCGGCTACCCGGCCGGGCATCGACAGGAACGGCGAGTGGGAGGAGTCCAGGGCCACGACGGAGGTCGGATTGTCCGGGAAGGTGGTATCGGCGTCGGTGATGAACTTCTGCTGGAGGGCCGGGCGGATGACCATGTCTCGTGTGCAGGTGATGGAGGTACGGGGAACGGAGCCCCAGCCGTCGCGGGTAAGAGTGGTGGCACCGAGCGCGATACCGGCTGGGGCGTCGGGCGTCAGCAGTCCGAGGGCAGCATCGGCGACGGCCGGCGCGACGTCACCGAAGAACGCGTTCCGCAACTGGCACCGGTAGGCGGCATCGTGGGAGGTAAGGTCGAGCCGCAACGCGCCGATCACGGCAGGATCCGCCCGGACGGACGGCCCGACGAGCTCGCCCGCGTTCTCGGGCATCCGGACACAGTCGATCGCCGTCACATCCGAGGCAGGCATCAGAGCGGCCAGGTACACCGCGTGAGCCACCAGGGCGGGCGCCTGCTGCACCACCCGCGTCAGCACGGTGCCGCCCATGCTGTGGGCCACCACCGTGACCGGGCCACCCCGCCCCAGCTGCCTGATCTGCGAGACCAGCAGATCGCCTGCCTGATCGAGGTCCACGTCCGCCACCGGCGACACTTCGGTGGCCAGCGCCTCAGGATCGAACGGAATCCTGGTCAGGCAGTCGGGCCGACGGGCGCGCAGCCCGTGCCCGGCCAAGTCCACCGCGACAGCCGGACGGCCAAGACCCGCCACCCCCGCGATGACTTCGCTCCAGCACCAGGAACCGTGCCAGTAGCCGTGAACGAACAGCAACGGGGAAGAAGCGGCGGACATGGCAACTCCATTCGTGACGGCCGGCATCGGGGAGAGACCGTGCCCACTGCCCGACAGGGCTTGTCCGTATCCCGGGAGACGGACAGGACGGGAGAGCCCGATGCCTCGTGCCCGTGAACAGGTATCGCCGGCGGACCGGCCAAGGCCATGCCCGTCAGACGGAAACGCAAGCCGACCTCCCCGGCGGGGCGATGCCGCACGCATCTCTGGAACCGCCGACTCGCAGGCAGGTAGTTCACCCGACCCTCCGCCTCTTCCTGTGCGAGCAGCCCGTGATCGACCCCGCGCGGAGCCGGGACTGCCTCGAACACGCAAGGCCGCAGCACGCCACGGATCTCATGCCCGCCCGCAGTGTTGATGGCGCCAACGAAGTCGGCTCGGCGTTCCTCCGGCAGGGGCCTCCCGGATCGACGCGGCACTGTTGGGGACAACGGCCTCGCACCCGTCCATCCTGGTCCGCAACGGTTCCGCCACCGTACGCTCCTCTCACCGCCGGACACGGCAGCCACACCCCGCTTCCCATCCGGCAGGAAGCCATGCCGGGGATTCTCCGGCGGAGCGACACCGGTGGTTTCAGCTGCCTCGATGAGAGGTGTTGTCGTGGTCCGGTACGGAGGTGGGGGCGGGCCTGGGACTCGCCCTGGGGCCGGACATCGTGAGCGCGCGTTCCGCTGCCCGTGGGTACAGCGAAGTAGGAGACACGCTGTCCCTCCATGAGGACTGCGGTGGAGGTTCTCCCGGCGGTCTCGGGAGCGATGCGCCACCCAGGCCCGTTCCGCGGTCCGGTGTGATGCCCCGTGCTCTCTTCGAATGAGCTGGCACGGCGCTGTGCTGGATGTCGGCACGTGTCCGGTTGGCGCTCCCCAGACAGGCAGCAAGCGACGGGCACAGCGGCTCGTCCATGAACAGTCCCTCATAGCTGCGCCACTGGCCGAGCCCGGCGGCGGACAAGTGGAGGTGAGTATCGGTCGCTGCGTGGCAGTCGCCGACGGGAGCGACCCATCGTGCGCATTCCCCACCCCGCCGACTTCTACGTCCGAAACTTCATCGCCACCGACCCGAACAGCCCCACAGTCCCCCGCACCGACTTCGCCAAAGGCAAGGCCATCCCCCTCCAGTGGGAAGGCAACGGCACCCATTACCGCATCACCACCCCCACCTCATCCATCAATGCCGCCCAGCCACACTCAGCGCCACCGGAACCGTGAACGCCGGCAGCCTGACCGCGTCCGGCGCCACCATCAACGGCACACTTGAAGCAGACGATCTCAAAGCCAAGCTCAGTCTGACAGCTGCCCCTGCCTCACTCACGAACCTCACAGTGGACGGATTGACAGGGGTATCCGGGCCGGTATCGCTCTTCCAGCAACCGAGAGATATCCACAACGGACTTGACAGCTACGGTATTCAGCATGTGGCAGCGCACACGGACGGGTTCATCGTGATGATATTCGAAGGAGGATACGCCGACGGAAAAGGAGATGTGAGGATGACTCTGACGATCACTGTCGACGAAGATACATTCTCCCTGCCCCTTTCAGAGAACCTACGGCACCCTCCGCATCCAGTCCGCACCTTCCTCGCGTGTGGACCAGCCGCTGCTCCCGTCGTAAAAATGGGGTGGTCTCGGGCATGTCCGCAGCTAGCGTTCGGCTCATGGCTCTCACGATCACCACCCTCAGCGAGCGGCCCGAGCTTCACGAGCCGATGCTGCAGATGCCCGACACCTGGCCCGCGTTCATGGCCGAGGACCCGGTCGGCTGGGCCTGCTATGCCCATGTCCCCGCGGAGTTCCCTGACCACGTACTGATCGCCACCGACGGCGACGAGGTCGTCGCGCACGCGTTCAGCGCCCCTTTCCGTCTGCACGCGCCGGGCCGCGGCAAGCTGCCGGGCTCGGGCTGGGACCAGGTCCTGTTGTGGGCCTTTGCCGACCTGCGCAGCGGCGAGCAGCCGGACACGGTCAGCGCGCTGGACATCACGGTGGCGACGGGCCGCCAGAACCAGGGCATCTCCGGCCGTATGGTCACCGCGCTGCGGGAGAACGTCCGCCGGCTCGGCATCACGACTCTCGTCGCGCCGGTCAGGCCCACAGCGAAACACCTTGAGACCGGCTGCTCCATGCACGAGTACGCCTTCCGCACCCGCCCGGACGGCCTGCCGCACGACCCCTGGCTCAGGGTCCACGCCCGCCTCGGCGCCACCGTGGAAACGGTCGCTCCCGCCTCCATGACCATCCCCGGAACCCTGGACCAATGGCGTGCCTGGACGGGACTCCCCTTCGACACACCGGGTCCCGTGGAAGTCCCGGGCGCCCTCGTCCCCGTCCACTGCGAACCCGAACACGGATACGCCGTCTACGTCGAACCCAACATCTGGGTACGGCACACCCTCAGCCCCAGCGCACACCCCTGACCGGCAAGACCCGCCCGGGACACCCTCCCGACACGACCACGGGCCCGGCCACCGCGGTGACTGGACCCGCAGGAACCCATCCTGCCGCGAGTACCCGTGCAGTCGTAGTGCAGAGAAGCCCCCCTCGCACGTCATCTGGCGCCGCATCGGTGCTCACACCGTTTTCAACGGGCTCCGACCTGGGATCAGGGGAACACCAGGTGCCTATCCGCCAGCCTGCTTCAGTTCACGGATGACGGCCTGTTTGTCCTGGCCAAGGACGGTCTTTTCGAGACTGTTGTCGTCTTGGCGGGAGAAACGTTCGGCGCTCGCTATGTCCTCCTTGCTCAGCGTGCGGCCGCACCATTCGCCCTGGCCCGCGATGTTGTCGTCGTAAGGAACCGCGGCACCTTCTCCGAGGACGACCCACTGGTCCTCGGCCCAGCGCAGGGCGAGGATGTAGCTGTGGCCGGGCTCCAGACGGGGGGCTTCTGGGGTCGTTCTCTTGAGGCGCCGGCCGCTGTCCCTTTTGGCCCGCCAGCCGTCAGTCACCATGTCGAAGTTGTCACCCAAGGGGCTCTTGGGGCGGTCGGCGGACCAGAGGACGTCGTCGGCTCGGAAGGTGACAAGGCGATCGGTGGTGTAGTGGGTGGGGCCTTCGGTGAAGTCGCGTCGGTTGGTGTCCTGCTCCCGGATCGGCGTGGCCACGACGACGTGGTCGGCGTTGTCGACCCAGTCCTTCGCGGTCTGGGACGGGTAGTAGTCGCTGTTCATCCCGCAGCCCACCACGGTGTCAAGGCCGCCCTCGCCTACCAGGACGCCGCCGACGACTCCGGCGATGGCCAGGCAGGCGGCGACCGGTGGGCTCGACAGCCGGTCGGAAAGTATCGATCGCACGGTTAGCGAGGCTCCTGCAGGGTGGCGGGGTCGGAGACGGCGGCGTACGCCGTCTCGGCGCGGCGGGCCTGGGGGATGTCGTGCGGGGCATGGGCCAGGAACTCCCGGGTGGGGCCGGTGAAGGCGATCGTTCCCTTCTGCAGGACGGTGACCTGGTGTGCTTCTTCGGCAAGGTCTGCGATGTCGTGGGTGGACATCAGTACGCTGACCTCGACTGTTGCGAGGCTGACGATCAGGTCGCGAAACACACGCCGTTGGGTGGGGTCCATGCCGGCGGTCGGTTCGTCAAGGAGGAGGACCCCTGCGCCGTGGACGAGAGCGGAGGCGACCCCGACGCGGCGGAGCTGGCCTCCGGAGAGCTGCTTCGTTTTGACGTCGGCTCGTTCTGTCATGTCGACACGGCTCAGCGCGGTGAGTGCGGCATCCCAGGCGGCCGACTTGCCCATGCCCTTGAGCCAGCCGGTGTAGGCGACTTGCTCGCGGGCGGTGAGCCCGGTCATGGGGGTGATGGTCTGCGGCATCCACGCGACCTGCTTGAGGTAGGCGGAGTCGCGGGAGGTCAGGTCGCCCATGCGGACGGAGCCCGTCCTGGGCTGATGAAGGCCGCTGGCAAGCTTCAGCAGGGTGGACTTGCCTGCACCGTTGGGGCCCAGCAGGACGGTGAAGCCGTCGGGAAGAGTGTAGGTGAGGTCGTTGAGGATCGGCCGGTTGGTGCGTCCGTACCCGAAGGTGCAGGACTCCAGGCGGATCGGCATGGTGATGGCCTTTCAGATGCGGTGGGCGCGTGTGTGAAGGGCGAGCCCGGCGGCAAGGATCAGAATGCAGAAGCCGGATGTGGGCAGGAAGTCGCCGGGGTGGAGCGTGACAGCCCAGGGCCAGGGGCGGTCGAAGTCCCGGTAGCCGACGAACATGACTGCGAACACCCAGGCCACCGGTAGGGCGGTGGCAGCCTGCTCCCGGACCGTTCGTCCCAGGAGCATGAGACCGGTGAGGAACGCGGCGTTGCGTCCCGCCATGGTCGCCTCCTGCGAACCGGTGAGTGCCCCGACCATCAGACAGGCCAGAACCGCAGCCGTGATGACGGCGACGACCAAGGCCGTGTCCAGAGCGCGGATGTTGCGGCGTGCTGTGGCCTCGACGTCAGTCACGGCCTGGGCGAGGCTGTGGGCAAGCGCGGAGGTCACGACCAGCGGCACCAGTTGCAGGAGGAATATCCGGTTTCCGCCTGCGGAGAGCAGGCTCGGCAACTGCACGTACTGGTCGTGGGCCACCGCAACGATCACGATGAAGGTGACCAGGGCCGGTACGAGGACGGCCTGGGCGCGGCGGACCTTGAGCCAGAGGGTCATCGCCTGCCCTCTTCCAGGAGGTCGCAGGCCTTCTGCTGCTCCGCGTCGAACCAGGCGCTCTGCTCGCGGGCGGGGAGCCTGCGGGCGTCGCTCGCTCGCTGTTCGACCTTCTCCAGTACCTGGCCGGCGTTCTGGAATGTGCCGCCGTACTCACCTCGCCGCCAGGCCAGGTAGGGCTCGTCGGCGTCGATCACCTGCGCGGCCCACAGAATGGCCGCGTCGCGGTTGACCACCCAGTCCGCGGACTGGCCGTCCTGGAAGGACTGAGGGAAGGAGCAGGGGAACCGCACTGCGGTGAGCAGGACTCCGTAGCGGATTCCGGTCATTCCCGGGCCGTTGTCCGATGCCTGGCTGGAGAGCAGCAGCCACCACTCGCTCTGGGTGGAACGGACCTTATGGCGGCCGTTGAGCAGGTTGTCCGAGACGGCCGTGGGAACGGTGACCTCTACTCCGGCTCGGTGGAGCGTGGTGATCGACCGGGTGATCTCGCTGCGGACCTCCTCCAGCCTGTCCTGGGCACCGCCACTGGCGGCGATGCAGACCTTCGGTGCGGTCCCGGCGCATCGGGCGGGGGCGTGGCCGGCGCTGACCGGGCCGTTGCCGTAGCCCCAGCCGGAGGCGGCGTCGGCACAGAGGGTCATGACGACGACCGCGGCGACTGCGGTCGCGGCACGGGTGCTGTGCCGTACAGCGGGGGCGGCGGGCAGCCACCACACGGCCATGGCCAGGGCCAAGGCGGCCGTGAAAAGGAACGGGACGAGCAGTGTCAGTGCCCGGTACTGCTCGCCGAAGGCCAGCGACGTGTCCGGGGCGCCTGAGACATGACGGAGCCACAGCGGGTCCGACTGCCCGGTTTTGGTGATCAGGTAGTAGACGGCGACGGAAGACAAGGGTGCGGAGATCAGCCGTGGGGTGAACTGGCCGACCGCGCAGCCGATCACGGCCCACGCCACCACAAGGCCCATGCCGAGCAGGAGTGGAGCGAGGGCCTGCGGCGTCGGGACCAGCCGGGTCTCGATCAGGCGCATCACGACCGGCAGGCCCAGGATGAGCCAGCCGGCGCACACGACCGGGAGGAGGGTGTCGGCAGCGACCCGGTAGCGGGACCGCCCGGGAGCGAGGGCCCACACCCCGTCCCGTTTGAGGCGCCCGCCTTCCCACACCGCCAGTCCGCAGGTGATGGCGTAGGCGAAGGCGTAGAAGTAGAAGAGGGACTGCGCTACCTGCTCCGGCGCCCACAGGGGACCGGCGATGACCTCTTCATAGGGGTCTTCGAGGTGAAGGGCGTGGAAGAAGTAGAAGACAACGATTCCAACCCATAGTGGTGCGGTCCACACCGCTGGGGTGGTGCGCAGGCGGGCTCGTAGATTCACTGGCAGGAACACCATTCTGGAAACAGGGCAAGCCGGGGGCACCGCACGGTGCCTCCCGGCCTCAACGACGTTGCGCTGATGAAGACGGTCAATCGGCCTTCGAGGTGTCCACGTAGACCTTCTTCACGTTGATCACGAGACGGGCGGTCTGGGATCCGTTGAGGTGATCGATGGTGAAGTAGCGGTTGTCACCACTGCTGTAGTGCGCGTTCCACTCGCCCTTCGACGTCTTGCCCGGGCCCGTGAAGCAGTTCGTGAACGTCTTTACTCCCATGTCCTTGTCCTGGTTGAACGGGATGGCCTGCCACAGCTTCACCCCGACGGACTTGCCCGCCGCGCCGATCATCTCGCAGGTGGTGAACTGGATCTCGGTGTAGTCGTTGTCCGCCCAGTGACGCGACTCATGCGAGCCAGACCCCCAGCCCTTCAGCTCACTGGTGAAGTTACGGGCCCACGCTCCCCCGTTGCCCTCGTCCGGGGCCTGCAGCTCGAACAGCCCCTCCTCGTTGGGGTTGAAGATGTGCGCGTCGTCGCTCACCGGCGCGGCACCGTCCGCGCTCGCGATAGCGACGGTGCCGGTCAGCGCCGCGGTAAGCACTCCGACGGGTATCTGGTCTCTGTGCCTCCGTGCGTGGTCCCCCTTTGCGTCATGGTCAAGACTCCTGCCCCCACGACAGAAGTCGGCACGTCCGACCGGCTAGGGAACACCCGAAGACAGGTCAGTGTGCGCAGACGGCCCCAGCCGGATACCCCGGGAAGTGGCGGCGCTCCCCCCACGACAACGATGTCCCCCGGCCTGGTCGCCGTGTGCCGAGGGCGGATGGGTCAAATCCGGCCCGGCATGGCTGTCATGTTAGACACACGTCAACAAAGATGATCAAGAGTGGTTTCCGCGAATGACTCGAAACCGCCCACCGCGCCCCCTCCACCGCAAACACCCAGCTCGCCTGCCAACCCCTGGAACCCGTTGTGACACTCGGGTGAACAGTGGGCTGGCGATGCGCAGATACAGTGATCAAAAGGTGACCGAAAGTGTGCATCAACAGAACTAGCCATCGACTGGTCAGGGATGAAATCCACCCGCCGGTAGATCGTCTCGTGCAGCCTTGGCCTCGCCGTCTTCCACGGCCCCGATGGCATTTCAGGCAACACCCGACACGACGTACGAGAAGCCGCATCTGGCCCCCGCATGACGGCCCGGAGGTACCCGCTTCCTGCTGGCACCTTCATGTGCCCGCGCCCAGGCTTCTCCCTCGACAGCACCTGGTGTCAGGCTCAAGACCATCTCACTACACCCTCAGTCCTCAATCCTCGTGCAGGAGTGGTGGCAGTTGGGAATAGCGCCACCATCATCCGGGGAAGCGAACGCATCGAGAGGTCCCTGCACACAACGCCACCACCAGCCGTGCCATCTCCCATGCAACCGCTGGAAGAGAACCCCTCACCCCCTCCGCCTTCGATGCCTCTTGGACAAGAAGACACACTCAAAAGCGTGGAGTGATCCGGGAGTGCTGCTCGATATCGTCCTCCGGACCAACCCCCGCTGGCCCAGTCCGCAAAGGGCACCGGACCCCGAACCTGATGCGTTCCTCCCCTGATATTCCCTTCATTTCCTTGAGAGACAGGAGCAGAGGAGAGGTAGTGACGGTCCGAGCGGCAGCGGCACCGCCTTCCTCCACGCCTCCGCAGGCGCGACCTCCTCCGCCTCTATACACTCGCGGCCAGCGTCGGGCGGCCAGGAGAGCCGGAAAGTCGATCTGCCCGAGCAGTTCCGCGACGGCAAGCCTCTTGAGCCGCGGAGAGGGCCGTGGGGTCTGACCTGAAGGGTCCAATGGCATGCGGATGCGTGTTGAGGAAGGCGAGGTCGATGGCGGTGTCACCGCCGAGAGTCTGTCGGAGAGCATTGCGCTGGACGTCATCGAGACCTCCCAGCTCACAGGCCAGTTCGAATGAGAACGGGGCCCAGTCCAGGTCGAGGACGTCCGCGGACGGTGGATCCCAGTGGGGATCTCCATCCGGTGATGCTTCGGCTGACTGGCGGCAGGAGTCGAGATACTCCGCCGGGATGCGAGCAAACTGCTGAGTGACGGCCGTGACGGCAGTATCCCCACGACGTCCACCGGTTTTCCCTACTTGGTCTTGTCGGTGGGGTTCCTCGGTTCGCTTGTTGGGGCGATAGCTCGGGCCGTTCATGATGACCTGGTGGCTGGTGTTGATGAGCCGGTCAAGGAGAAACTCGGCGACAACGGGATTAGGGAAGAGGGGATACCAGTCACTGGGCGCCCGGTCCCTCGTGATGATCAGCGATCGGCCCTGCCGCTCGGAGACCAGCTCGTAGAAGTCGTCGGGTTGAGCCGCGGATAGCTGCCGCATCGCGAAGTCGGCGAGGATGAGGACGTCGGGGCGGACGAGCTCGCGGATCCGGTTCTCCCAGGTGCGGTCCGCGAGTCCGCCGGCAAGGTCAGCAAGGACGCCGCTGGTCTTGGCGAAGCGGACGTGGGCGCCCTGGCGGAGGACGAGGTGGCCGAGGGCTTGGGCGATGTGGGTCTTGCCGACGCCGACCGGGCCGAAGACGATGACCGACTCGCCGGCGTGGAGCCAGCGCAGGGCTCCCAGGTCGCGGATCTGGGCGGCGGGCAGTTTCGAGGAGGCGGTGAAGTCGAACTCCTCCAGAGTGATCTGCTGCCCGAACTTGGCTTGCTGCAGGCGGCGTTGGAAGGCGACGGTCTCTCGGAGGGTGATTTCGTCCTGGCAGAGAACTTGGAGGAAGTCGAGGTGGCCGAGTTCTCCGCCGTGGGCTTGGGAGCCGGACTGATGTTGCTGCCCACGCCTCACTATCAGGCAGAAGTTCGGGCCAACGGGCGTCGACCCGCCCAGTCGGCCCGGTCCGAGTCAGGCGGCGGACCATGATTCCGATCATTGCCCAACGAATCATGGTCTCGGAGCGGGTCGGGCTGGTTCGTAGTCCCGGGCAAGGCACCGGTGGGCGGTGAGCCACGAGGTTGGGTCGGCCGCGCGGAACAGGACTCGCCCTCATGGTGAGCACCTCGCCGCGCGGCCGACCCAACCGCCTGACTCATGCTCCACCGCCGTCTGGCCCGCGACTACGAACCCCTGCCCACCCGCTCCGAAGCTGTCATCCCATTGTCGTGCCCGACCTGATGGCCCGCCGCCTCACCAGTGAGAACACCATCTCCTAGCGTGACCCGAAGACGAACGCAGAACATGCCATCTCGGGATGAAACATCGGACGAGAACGACCTCTGAGCGTCGCGCTTCCCCGTTGCGCCCAGCCGATGCCCGGCCGCCACCGGCGGCGACATGACCGTCTTCGGCACCCCCGACCACCTCGCCGGTTTCGGCGGCGCCGCACTGGTCCCGCCCGACTCCGGAATGATCAGCGGCAACCTGCGGCGCCCTCAGCGATGCACCTGGAGGCTCCAGCGTGCCCTCTACGCCTCCGCGCTGTTCGGCATCCGACGGTCCGCGGATCGGAGTGTTGAGCTGCTGGCCAGTTCCTATCCTTTCCTTGCAGATTTACTTCCAGCTTTGCATACCGCAATTCCTGCACCCAGAAAAAAGACGGGAGCGGTCATTATGGGAACAAACTTTGCCCCTGCGGCCAGCATTACAGCCACCGACATAACCATGATCAAGGTCAGGCCGAGAATGACTAGCCCGATAACCTTGACGGCTTTCGCTGTACCGCGATCCATTTAACACTCCCACACTTTAATTGCTGCAGGGGTCACTTTTGGCGCCACTTGATGAAAGCGATGACAAGCGCGACGAAAATTAGACCTACCAAAGCAACTGGAAGTTCCATGCCGTCAGGAATCCAGGACCCTTTCCCCTGGTTTTCTGCGATGTGAAACACTGGACCTCCGCATGTCGATATCATGGGGTCGGTGAAGGAATTTCACCACCTCCACCGACTCCGAACGAATTCTTACGACCAGGCTTGCGTAGTCTGATCCTCGGCGAAGTTTCCTACGGCATCACCAACGAGGGCGCATCCTGGCGCGGCGGCTGCTCCGGCGGGCCCAACTGCCATCATCGCCCCTGCTGTACAGGCGCCGGTGACTGCTCCGCCTATCGCCCACCCGAAATTAATGGATGCGGCCTGCCCATATTCCCCATTTCCTATTGCGCTTCCAAATTCAAGGGCGGTCTTGACGTCTCCCAGGGGCGTCACCGCTTCCGCGATGTCGCCCAGGCTGAGGAGTCCAGTGGGGTCGATGCGGTTGACAGGGTCGCCTTCGGCGTAGAGGTAGGGGTTCTTCTCCTGGCCGGAAGGGTCGGGGGTGGTGAAGCGGCCGATGTTGGGGTCGTAGTAGCGGGCCGCGAAGTGGTAGAGCCCGGTGGGGTCCTGGTAGCCACCGGTGAAGCGGTAGGGCTGGGGGATCTGCTCGGTGGTGCCGGCGCGCTGGACGCCGCGCGGGCTGTAGGAGTACGTGTTGACCTTCGTGCCGGCTTCGTCGGCCAGGGCGACGACGCTGCCGAGTGCGTCGGTCAGGTAGTAGTGGTTCTTCCCCCCGCGGGTCATGGAGTTCAACGTGCCCCCGGGTTCGCGGTTGAATCCCGTGTCCACTCCGGCCGTTGAGGTGGCGGAGAGGCCCAGGGGCCCGTTGTGGAAGAAGGTGTCGCCGAGCTTGATGCGCTCGGACTGGTCGGTGGAACCGTACTGTCCCGCGTATGTCTTACCGCCGGTGGTGATCGACGTCATCTGCGAGTAGTCCGACCACTTGACCCCGGTACGGGTGGACTCGGGAGTGGAGGCGCCGACGGTCTCATTGCCGATCTGATCGTAGGACCAGTTCGCGGTCGAGCCGTCCTTCGCGGTGATCTGCTGGGCGTCGTTGACCGTATAGGTGGTGCCGCGCGGACAGCCCTTGTCCACGCCCTGCGAGGTGAGGTTCCCGGCCAGGTCGTAGCAGTACTGCCACGACGCGTTCAGCGTGCCGCCCTTGTTCTCCGCCGCGTACGCGAACCGGCCCGCCTTGTCGTACTCGTAGCTGGTCTTCGTACCGGCGACCGCGTCCGTCGTGGTACCGATCTTGCCGCCGTCCTTACCGTCCGGGCGTGCGTAGGTGTAGGCGAGGTCGACCAGGGTGCCCTTCGGGCTGGTGGCCTTGATCTTCTCGGGGCGGCCGGACTTGTCCGGGGTGACTTCCTGGATGGTATTGCCAGCGTAGGTGGTCTTGGTGCGGACGTCGTTCCTGTTGTACTCATACTTCGTGATCTTGCTCTGGGGGTCCTTCAGCTCGGCGAGCTTGTTGACCTTGTTCCAGGTGTAGTCGGTCAGACCTGCCGGGTCTTTGTACGTGTCGACGTTTCCTGCCGGAGTGTAGGCCAGGACCGTCTGGGAGCCGTTTTGCAGGGTGCGGACCGTCTCACGGGAGAGCGGGTCGAACTCGTACTTGGTGACGCCTGTACCGTCGGAGCGCTGGGTGAGGTTGCCGTCACCGTCGTATTCGTAGGTGACGGCAAGGGCGTTGGTGGAGTCGACCTTCTTGACACGGTCGCGGTGGTCGTAGGTGTAGACGACTGTGACACCGCGGGCGTCCTTCACGGTCTCAGGACGGCCCAGGTTGTCGTAGGTGTAGGTGGTGGTGCCGAGCGGCGCCGGGGCCTTGACCGTCTTGAGGTTGCCTTGGGCGTCGTAGATGAAGGTGGTGGAGACCGACTTGGACTCCGTCATCTTTGTGGTGACCTTGCAGACCTGGCCTTCGAAGCCACCCCAGGTCGGGGTGGCGGGGTTGTAGTCGAAGGACTGGTTGCCACCGCCGGTGCCCTGGACGGCGACGGACTTGGTGTTGCCCGCCGTGTCGTAGGTGTACTTCGTCTTCTCGTCGTCCGCCGTGGTCAGCGTCTCGGGCAAGTCCGCGCCCGCGATCGTCTGGTAGCCGCCCATCGTGGCCGTCGCGCCGGTGGGCAGCTCGGACGAGGTGGGGTTGTTGCGAGAGTCCCACCCGTACTTGGTGACGTTTCCGGACGCGCCGCCCACGCCCATGGCGTCGGTCGCGGTGTCGATGTTGCGGTTCGCGTCGAAGGTCCGTGAACGACTCTGCTCCAGCGCGTCGGTGACCTTGGTGACCTGGCCGTCGGCGTCGTGGTCGTACTTCGTGGACTGCTGCTCCGGGTCGGTGCCCGTCGTCCGGCCGGCCGCCGAGGGCGAGGTGGCGGAGTAAGTGTAGGTCCAGGTCGGGCCGGTGTGGCCGGAGCCGTTGAACTCGGTGGCCCTGAGCATGGAGGTGACACGGTTCTGGTTGTCGTAGGTGAAGACCGTCACCCGGCCCTTGGGGGTGGTGATCTTCGTGAGGCGGCGCGAGGAGTCGTAGTCGAAGACCGTGTGCTTACCTTCGGTGTCTGTCGTCCTCGCCAGGTCGCCGGCGGGGTTGAGGTCGAACACGGCGGTGCGCCCGGTGTGGTCCTTGGCCTGCCATTGCGACGCGTTGGTCTTCACAAGGTCGACCCACCGCCCGGAGCGGGTCTCGGTGAGCTTGAAACCCTTGTGCTCCCCGCCCGCGGTGTGCTGGGTGACGGTGATGGCGCCGTTGTTCTTGTCCGTGACCTTGGTAAGCGTGCCGTGCTCGTTGTAGGTGTCCTTCGAGCCGGACTTGCGGTCGGTCAGCGTGTACGTGCCGTCCGCGTTTTTCTTGAGGTCCTTGGAGTACCCCTTCGGCGTCGTGAGCGACCCGCCGGCCTCCTTGGTGAAGCGGACCGCGGCTCCGGTGGCGTCGTACAGGACTACCTCGCCCGCGTCCGACAGGTGCAGGTAGCGCTCGTACTCCTGCCACCACCGCTGCGACACCTTGCCCCAGGGGGTGTCCAGCGAGTTGTACGTCCGGGCCAGGCGCAGCTTCTGCCCCACCCCCGCGACCTCGAAGTCCGTCCCCGCCAACATCAGGTTGCCGTTGGAGTAGTTCACCCGCGCCACCAGCGAATCGGTGACTCGGAAATCGGAGATCTGATGCCACGGCACCGCCCCCTGCCCCTCCGGAACATACGAGGCCGCCGCCGCTCCACGCGCCGTCTTCCCGGCGAGCGGTGCGGGTGGCGTGCCCGTTGTCGCGCGCCTCTTCTCGGCCTCCAGCCAGGCAGCCTTCTCCGCCGAGGGCGCCGCCTCGACCTCATTGCCGACCGGCTTGTTGGAGCCGACCTTCACCGGCGGGATCTCCGCCCTCGGCCCACCCGGCCCCACGCCGAGACCGGCACAGGGTCCTGGCCCGGCACGGCCACTGCCGGGAGTGCGGAGGCGCCCAGGGCGCCCACGACCAAGGCCGCTGTCAGAGCGCTTCTGCGCTGTAAGCGGGCACGCCGAGACGGCGTGCCGGAAGCACGCAAAACCATGCGATCCCCCCATGGGACTACGTAGACATGGTGACGGCTGAAGCGGCCACCGGAGGTCCACACGCTGCCACGGCTTCTTCATGCAACACGAACAGGTTCTCGACCGGAAATCCGTAAACGTGGCAGACCAAGCCGACTTCAACGACCGATATGCCTCTTAAGAGGGCTTGCCGAAGCCTCTATTGCCTTGTGACAACTTTTCGACGTCAACCAAATCGGGGCTGAAAATCGACCGCCCGAACCACCGTTCCTCGCGATCGAACGCATGAACAGTCAAAGTCGGGCAAAGAAGCACACGATGAAACGGGGGATCATGGAACAGGACGGACCGCGGGCGAGACCTGGCTTCCGCAGAATCAACCGCGCCACCCGCTGGGCCGGCACCGTGCTCTGCTGGACACACGCGACCGCCATGCTCCTCACCGCCACCGAGGTCCTGCTCCGGCCATCAGCCGACTGGTGGCCCATCACATGGAGCACTGCCTGGTCAACGACCGGGGCCCTGCTCATCGTCTGGGCCATCCTGCGCACCTCGCAGAAGCAACGCCTCCGCCAGATCGCTCAGCCCGAGGGCGCCGACGGCGCATCCCCGGAGAACGGCCCCGTCTACGACCAAGCAGCCTGACCTTTGCCACCACCCCGCCAAGGGCTCTCGCAGAGCAGCGAACGTCTTGAGCATTGCCGCCGGAACGAGTCGTCGTGCGGATTGGCTTCACCGGTGGCCGCTGAGCAAGGAGATCTTACGGAAGTACGAAGAGGAGCACGCGGACGACCTGCTCGGCTTCGACCTCGACCCGGGGCTGAGCCCTGAAGAGCGTCTCTTTCTCGACAAGTACAAGCGGCAGGTCGACGCGATCGCCGGCCGAACCGCCGTCCAGCTCCCCGCGACTTGACTCGCTGCGCCCAACCCGGGCGACCCGTTCAACAGCAGCGGCCTGAACAGTGAGGGAAGTCCCGAGCGCCCCGCCCCTTCCCGGCTGCCTCACGGACGAGTGCCGGTCTATGTCATCTCCGTGACGTGCACCGGCACGCGTCGTTCGTCATGTGCTCGCCCTCGTGGGGGCCGGCGAACGCAACCTGCGCGAGGCGGTCGACCGCCTGCCCAACGGCGCGGACCCCAAGCCCCTCTGGCTGTGGTGGTCGGGCACCGGGGCGGGCGAGACGGTCGACCGGCTATGGCACGCGTTCCTGCGCAGGTTCGACCTGGAGCACACCTTCAGAATGATCAAGCAGACGCTTGACTGGACCCGACGGAAGCTCCGCGACCCCGAGGACGCCGACCGGTGGGCCTGGCTGACCATCGCCGCTCACACCCAACTCTGCCTCGTCCGTGGCCTGGTCACTGATCTCCGCCGCCCCTGGGAGCTTCCTTATCTGAGGGAGACCCCTCCGTCCGGTTTGCTGTTGTCTGCGAGCATCAGCAGTCGGTCGGAGAGGTCCTGTGACGAAGTCCGACAGAGAGATCATGGAAATCCTTGAGGCGTACGACCTGACCGGGACGGTCTGGTCGGCGGCGACCTTGGCGGGACACGATCCGAAGACGGTCAAGCGGTATGTCGAGGCCCGCGCCGGCGGGCGAAATCCTTATGAACGAGAGCCGCGGCCGAAGGTGATCGACGCGTTCCTGGAGGAGGTCGAGGAGTGGGTCGAGCAGTCGAAGGCGACGATCCGCGCCGACGTGGTCCACGACAAGCTGGTGAGGATGGGCTACCGGGGCAGCGCGCGCTCGACGAGGCGGGCGGTGAACGCGGCGAAGACGGCCTGGAAGGCGGGCAAGCGCCGCACCTACCGACCGTGGATTCCCGAGCCGGGTCGGTGGCTGCAGTTCGACTGGGGCGAGGGTCCGCGCATCGGCGGCCGGCGGACCTGGCTGTTCTGTGCATGGCTGTCCTGGTCCCGGTTCCGGGTGGTGATCCCGGTCTGGGACTGCACCCTGGGCACGCTGGTGGCCTGCCTGGACACACCGTTGCGCCGGATCGGCGGGGCACCGACATACGTACTGACGGACAACGCGAAAACGGTCACCGTCGAGCACATCGCCGGGATCCCGGTGCGACACCCGCAGATGGTCGCCGCCGGTCGGCATTACGGCTGCCAGGTGGTCAGTTGCGTGCCCTACGACCCCGAATCGAAGGGCGGCGCGGAAGCCACGGTCCGCATCGCGAAGGCCGACCTGGTGCCCACGGACGCGAATCTTCTTCCCGCCTACGACTCGTTCGCCGAGCTCGCCGATGCCTGCCGGACCTGGTGCGACACGGTGAACTCCCGCCGCCACCGGGCGACGGGGCAGATACCCGCCGACCGCCTGGACATCGAACGCACGACCTTGCACGTCCTGCCCATCGAGCCGCTCGCGCCCGCGCTGGGCGAAGAGAGACTGGTCGGCTCCGATCGCACCATCAGCTCAACTCGGTGCGTTACTCGACCCCGCCCGGCTACACCGGCGTGAGCGTGTGGTGCCGGGTGGTCGGCGAGGAACTGTCCATCACCGCCCGCACCAACTCCGGGTGACCTGTCGGAGATTTGACGCCATCAGCTCTCCACCCCGGGTGTTCCGCAGATCATCCACGAGCACTACCCCGACCACCCTGACGGCAGCAGCGTCCACCAGCCCAGACTGCAACCGCGCTCGGAGGCCGAGATCGCGTTCGTGGGCATCGGCCCCGGCGCGGCACGCTGGCTCAAGGAAGCCGGACCCGCCGGCGCCACCCGCATCCGCGCCAAGATGGCCCGCGCGGTCGAGCTGGCCACCGTCCTGGGCAACGACCGAGTCGACCAGGCCCTGGGACTTGCGGCCGCGGCCGGACGCTTCGCCGACGGAGACCTGCTCTCGATTCTGGGACACATCGCGGACAGCAAGCCCGTCCGCGCCGACGAGGCCCCCTCCGTCCAGAACCGAACCATCGGCTGGCAGGCTTCGGGGGAAGTGACCAACTCCCCGCCCCACAACACCTTCTGACTGCACATCACCCACAAGAACTGCGCCTCCATGAGCTTTCCCAACCCGCCCGCCATCCCCGAGGAACTCGACAAGCTCATGCACCGCATGCGCCTGCCCTATATGCGCAAAGCAGCCCCCGACATGCTGGCCAGCGCCCGCGCGCAACGCTGGGACCCGGCCGAGGTACTGCGACTGCTCATCGCCGAGGAGGTCACCGGCCGCGACGCGGCCACCCGGCGGCTGCGACGGCACTCGGCGAACTTCCCCACCGGCAAGACCCTGGGCTCCTGGCGGGCCGAGGATTCCACCATCCCCGAGCCCACCCAGAACTCCCTGATCACCCTGTAATGGATCGGCCGCGCCGAGAACTTGGTGATCGCCGGCCCGTCGGGCACAGGGAAAAGTCACTTCACCGAGGGACTCGCCCAGGCCGCGATCGAGAAGAACCTGCGGGTGGCCTGGTTCACCCTGGAGACGCTCAGCGCCGCCATCGGGAAGTCGAAGGTCGACGGATCCACCGCCCGCACCGTCGCCCGGATCTGCCGGGCCGATTTGATCGTCATTGATGACATCGGCCTGCTGCGGGTCGGCGAGGACGCCGCCGAGGCGTTCTACCGCATCATCGATGCCGCCTACGAGCGTCGCTCCATCGCGGTGACCAGCAACATCCGCCCTTCAGGCTTCGACACGATCATGCCGAAGACCCTCGCGGGCGCCAGCACCGACCGCCTCATGCACCACGCTCACCTCGTCACCACCACCGGCGACTCGCACCGCCTCGCCGAGGCACTCGCCGGGAAGGGAGTGGTCCCCTTGAACTGACCCCCACCCCCAGGAACACCACTGGCCACACATCTGGGTTTCTGCTGGCCACCAGCCTGGACACCTAACGGCCACCCACCTGGGCATCTCTATGACCGTTGGCAAGCGCACGGTTCCCGGATCAGGTGCGGAGCGGTGAAGCGTGGATACGGGCGATGGCCCGAAGCACCTCGTCGCGATTCTTGGCTTGCTGCATCCATGCGGGCAGGCGGGCCACCACGGTCATCTTCCGACCGTGGTCGTGCCAGGGAATCCCTTCACGCAGCGACGCCTGCACGAATCGCTTGATCAGGTCCAGGTGTTCCAGGCTGTAGGCCCAAACCCACCCGTGCCGAGTCTCGCTCTGCAGCCACAGACGGACACCGAAGTACGGGTCCGTGGCGGGCTCGTGGCGATCCCGATGCAGGACCACACCTGCACGGCTGCGTTCCTTTGCCACCCCGCAATTCGGGCATACGAGACGCCTTAATGCAAAAAGATCCGGACCGTGCACTCCGGCCGCCCCCGGTCCTGCCACAACATGCGCGACCTTTTCGCAGCCGGGACAGCGCACGAGGACCGACGCGAGGAAGTCGTACTTCGTGCAGCGCGGGTCCCGGAAGCGACGGTGCGGGGAGATCGGACTCATCTGACCAGTATGCGAGCCAAGAACCGAAGTCTTCTACGGGATAAACGACAAGCTAAGGCCCGGCCCAGAAGACGTTGACGCGGCGCCGGTGGTGGGCACCATGCGCCTCGGCTCCGGGTGCTGGCGGGGGTGGGCTTCGATCCGGGCGCCAAGTTCGGCCACTGCGCGGTGATGCCGTCGGTCAGGGTGAACCGATCCGCTCGTCGGACGGGTCGTCTGCCGCGAGTTCGCGAGGGCCTCGGCACGGGTCCGGCGGTTACCCGAAGAGCGTCAACCTGGTGACTTCGGGAACCAAGTGCGCCCAGTTGTTCATGGACCGGATGGGCGATCTCTCGGGGCCCTATGGCCTCTTGGCGGACACTCGCGCCGTGGCGAACGGGTCGCGCGGCACGGAGCGTTGCGGTCGGACGGCGACCCCTCGGAACGCGAACCAGAACGCGTCCGCAAGTTTCCGGTGCCGTCGTTGCGGATGCTGGACGGTGACGGATTCTTCGTGACCGGGCCGAGGTTCGAGCACTGCACCTCGGCCGCCACCACCTGCACCTGGCGCGACATCGGCTGACGTGAGCTGGGCGGTGGCGCAAGGAAGCAGGAGGGGCCAGCTCCGTGCGGTCCGACGCCTCATGGGTTGCGGTCATTCCGTCACCGGTCGCCATCGATCCTCGCGCACGAGGTCGATACTGCTCCACCACACCGGCGTCCCTCCCAGCAGGCCGGGCCTATCGCGCGTGGCCAGGGCCGGCGACTCCAGCATGTCCGCCGCCGCCTCCAGGTAAGTGATCGGAGTGTCGAGTTCCTCGCCAGAAGGTTCGTTGTAGCGGGACCAGCGGCCCGGATAGCCGGTCTGTGTGTCCAGGTACCGACCCGAGGTCCGGTCGTCCGGCCCGAGACCGACGAGCGGGATCCATGACGGCTTCCACGTGTGGATCCGCTCCTCCTCGGGCAGGTCCGCGTTCCGGAGGACCTGTTCGGCCTGGAATCTCATTTTGCGCTGGTTAGTGTCGGCTACGGTCTCCAGCGGCATCAGTGCCTCACTGCCGGGCAGGCATCCCCAGCCGTCGGCCCCGTCGTCGCCTGCGGTCATCAGCCAGAGGACGTGCAGCTCGACAAGTATCCGCAGGCCGAGGGCGCCCTCCACCGTGGCGATGGCCGCTGGACCGGCTCCCGTGCGAAGGCCGGCGTAGGAGTCGGGGGCACGATGCTGAAGCCAATCGGTGATGCGGTGCCAGGCGTCGGCGATCTCAGGCACCGCGACTGCGGCGGTCGGCCCGGCAGACCAAGCCCGCGCCCCGAGTTCCCCTCCTTCGCCTTCTGGCAGTGTGCGCCGCTGGGGGCTCGATGGCGGGGCACATTCAGGAGGCGGATCTCGATCCGGTCGGGCTCGTGGATGTAGCCGACCGTCAGATCCGGGCAGTCCTCGAACATGTCGCCGTCGACAGCAACGCTGACCACACCAGGCACGGACGAGGGGCGCCCCATGTCGGGATCGTCGGCCGACCGGCCGACCACCGCCCTCAACGCGAGGGCAGCACCCGATCCAAGCCGCACAGCGGTGTCACGTACGTCCGGGGGGATCTCCACATCCATGAGCGGGTCTCCCTGCGCCACCCGCGAGTTCGCCGCCTGCTCCGCCCTGCTGAAAACCTCCTGTCGTGTCCGAACAGCCTCGGCTCTGCCTCAACCGACGCCGCGGGGCTGCCGCTCGGGGCCGCTCAGTCTGAGTGATTTCTGTGTGCTCGCGAGAGTCAGGGCATGGGACGATCGCGGTGTGAGGGTCCCTACTGCTTCGTTCCGGCGGCGTCTGCTGATCGAGTCGCTGATCGTGCTGGCGGCCGACGCCGAAGTCCAGATGGCCTGGCTGGCCAGGCACGGGGTGGCGACAGACGAGATCGCCCTGGACTTCGATCACGCGTTTCGCATGGCTGAACCCCTGGTGGCCGAGGGGCGGCTCGCCAGTGTGGTCATGGCCGGCCTCCGGGAGATCGACGTAGTTCTCAGCGGTATGAGCGAGGGCGAGCATGCCGATCGATGGGCGAGGGACGGGTTGTTCACGGACGAGGCGTGGGTCCGGGCCCGGTGTGTGGCCCGTCAGGTTCTCCTCCCGGAACTGGGTGCTTGGCCTCGGATCCTTCCGGAGATCACCGTGATCCGGTGACGGGGTCACCTTCGGTATGTCGGCGCTGGTGAGGCGCTGCGCTGGGGCGGCCTGCTCGTGCACTCACTGCCCCCGCTGCCTGAAGCCCCGCTCACCGGCTCCCCCAGCGGGAAGCTGCCCCCGCTGCCGGGGTGGTGTGGCTGCTCGTAGCCGACCGGCCTGTCGGGGCTGTCCGGAACGCCTGGCCAGCGGCGAACGTCCTCGGCGGGCGTTCTCCCGGCCCGCAGCCGGTCAGATCGCCGGCGGCGCGACGGTGGCCGGGCCGGATGCCGTGATGCGTTGTTCGAGGCCGCCGAGGATGAGCGCGAGGCCCGCCTCGAAGGCCGCTTCGTGATCGAGCGTGGGGATGTCGTCGGGCAGGTCCTCACTCCCCGGCTGAGCTACGTCTGCCTGCTCCTCCAGCACGCAGCCGACCGTGTAGCGGCCGGCGGCCAGCATCGCCATCTGCGCCTCCCGCTCGGGCACGCCTGAGGTGACCAGGAAGGCCATCTTGCGGCGGATCCGGTCGAGGTCGCCGGTCGGAGTGCTGCCGGCGTGCAGCCGGGCGCCGTCACGTCGCATCAGCAGCGTGCGGCGGAAGCTGCGGGAGTTCTCCAGGAACCACACGCGCCAGTCGTCCTCGGAGGAGGGCAGCGGGGCGTCGGCGTGCGGGGCCATGGCTGCCTGCGCCATGGCGGCGAGGAGGTCCCTCTTGGTCCGGAAGTGGTAGTAGAGCGACGGCTGCTCGACGCCCAGGCGCTTGGCCAGCCGACGGGTGCTGACCGTGTCCAGGCCGACATCGTCCAGCAGGTCCAGCGCCTCCGCGACGACGGACTCACGGTTCATCTTGGTCACGTTGACAATCTATCGCTGATAGAGGACGGTGAGAAGAAATCAATCACCGATAGATTTTGGGGTGGTCGGGCATGACGGACGGGATCGCGAAGCGTTCGCTGCGGATCCTTGTCGCCGGCGGCGGCGTCACCGGACCCGCGCTGGCTTTCTGGCTCACCCTCGGCGGTCACCAGGTGACAGTCGTCGAGCGTTTCCCGACGTTGCGCGCGTCGAGTGCGCAGGTCGACCTGCGTGGACAGGGCATCGAGGCGGTCGAGCGCATGGGCCTGCTGGAGACGGTGCGCAGCCGGCTGGTGGACGAGGCGGGTGTGGCCTTCGTCGACTCCCGGGGCAAGCCGAAGGCGACGATCATGGCGAACACCTCCGGCACGGGCCGTCAGACCCTGACCTCGGAGTACGAGATCATGCGTGGCGACCTGGTCCGCATCCTGCACGAGGCGACCAAGGACGACACCGAGTACGTCTTCGGCAAGAGCGTCGACGGCTTCGACCAGGACGCGGACCGGGTCACCGCACATTTCTCGGACGGGACCTCCGGCGAGTACGACCTGCTGATCGGCGCCGACGGGCAGGGCTCGCGCATCCGTAGGGCGCTGCTGCCGGAGGGCTTCGACCCGTACTGGCGCGTGGGCATCCACATGGCCTACTGGTTCGTGCCGCGCATTGCCTCCGACAGCAACATCCGCGACACCTACATGGTCCCGCGCGGCCGGCAGATCATGCGGCGCAGCCACAACGCGACCGAGACCCAGGTGTACTTCGTGATGCGTGAGGAGTCGGCGGAAGCGTCCGCGATCCACCGCGCTCCCGTCGAGCGGCAGCAGAAGTTCTGGGCCGACCGGTTCCGGGACGCCGGATGGCAGACCGACCGGTTCATCGAGGGCATGAAGGACAGCCCGTTCTTCTACTCCCAGGAGATCGCCCAAGTACGCATCGACAGCTGGTCCAAGGGCCGGGTGGTCCTGGCCGGGGACGCCGCGCACTGCGCCTCCCCCTACAGCGGCATGGGGATCTCCGGCGGCCTGGTCGGCGCTTACGTCCTGGCCGGGGAGGTCAACCGGCACGCGTACGACCTGCCGGCCGCCCTGGCGAACTACGACCGTGTCCTGCGGCCCTTCGTCGAGGAGATCCAGGGCGGGGTCGATCCCCGCATCCTGCGCGTGGGCATGCCCATGAACAAGCACGCCATCCGTGCCTTCCAGAACGCCACCGCGCTGGCCTGCTTCTTCCACATCCCCGACCTGGTCGCGAGGTTCTCCAGGAAGGACCGCGGCGGCGACTGGCGGCTGCCGGCCTACACCGACGCGCACGCCGTCTGAGCCGCACCGCGCAGCCCGGGGGGCGCGGGCCGCAGGTGTGACGCGGGCCGGTCAGCGGGCGGGAGGCCACCAGGTGTCCTGCCCCTCGGGGACGGTCCTCGCCGCGCCCGTACTGCAGTTGCAGTACGGGCGGGTGTCCGCAGACGCGGGACGACGCGGCGGCCGATGTTGCCAACCATGGGGACGAAGCCGCGGACCGTCAGCGCGTCCAGTGCGTACGGCAGGGCCGCGGCACCATCCCTCTCCTCTTCGACTGGAGCGCCTCGTCATGGCTTCCTTGCTCTATCGGCTCGGCCGGTTGTCCTTCCGGCAGCGCCGCTCTTTCGCTCTCCTGTGGGTGGCGATCCTGGCGGCGTGTTCCTTCGCCGCTCTCCGTGCCCCGGCCGCGGAGGAGGACGGGTTCTCCATGCCGGGCACCGAGTCGCAGAAGGCGTTCGACCTGCTCGACGAGCGCTTCCCCGGGGACAACGCGGAGGGCGCGGACGCACGTATCGTCTTCGCCGCGCCCGACGGGCAGAAGGTGACCGCTCGCGAGAACCGGGCGGCTGTCGAGAAGGTCGTGGACACCGTCGCGCGCGGCTCGCAGGTGAAGGACGCCTCGAACCCCTTCGCGCCGGAGGCCGTCAGCAAGGACGCCACGACCGCGTTCGCGACCGTCACCTACACCGTCGCCGGCGACGACCTGAGCGAGTCCACGTCCGCCGCCCTCATGGACGCTGTCGAAGACGGGCGCGCGGCGGGGCTGACGGTGGAAGTCGGAGGCTCGGCCGTCGACGGCGGTCCCGAACTCGGCGGCATCACCGAACTGATCGGCATCGCCGTCGCCGCGCTCGTGCTGTTCATCACCTTCCGCGCGATGGTCGCCGCCGGACTTCCTCTGGTCACCGCCCTCATCGGCCTGGGCGCGGGAGTCTGCGCCATCATCGCCGCGGGCATGTCCACCACGACGATCACTCTGGCTCTGATGCTGGGCCTGGCCGTGGGCATCGACTACGCCCTGTTCATCGTCTCCCGCTACCGCGCGGAACGGGCCGAGGGGCACACTCCGGAGGAGGCCGTGGGCCGGGCGGTGGGCACCGCCGGATCCGCTGTCGTCTTCGCCGGCGCCACCGTCGTCATCGCACTGGCCGGGCTGTCCGTGGCGGGTGTGCCGATGCTCACCGACATGGGGCTTGCCGCCGCCGGAACCGTCGTCATCGCCGTGCTGGTCGCCCTGACGCTGCTGCCCGCCCTGCTCGGCTTCTTCCCTCGGGCCGTCCTGCCGCGCGCCCAGCGCCGCGGCATCACCACCGCCGTACGCGCGAAGGAGCCCGCGGGCAGCCGGTGGGCCCGCTTCGTCGTCCGCCGGCCTCTGGCGACGCTGCTGCTGAGTGTGGCGGGCCTCGGCGTCGTCGCCATCCCGGCACTGGATCTCCAGCTCAGCCTGCCCGGTGACGAGGCGCAGCCCACCTCGACCACTCAGCGCCGCGCCTACGACGCGCTCGCCGACGGCTTCGGCCCCGGCTTCAACGGACCCCTGACCATCGTCATCGACGCCGGCGCCGCCGATGACGCGAAGGCCGCCGCCGCGCGGGCCCGCACGGCCTTGACTGCCACCGACGGCGTCGTGGACGTCTCACCGGCCACCTTCAACAAGGCCGGCGACACCGCGATCATCGCCGCTGTGCCCAGCACCGGCCCGAGCGCCGGCGCGACCAAGGACCTCGTCAAGACGATCCGCTCCGAGGCCGCCGACCTCAAGGCCACGTCCGGCGCCTCCCTGCTGGTGACCGGTCAGACCGCGATGAACATCGACGTCTCGAACAAGGTCACCGCCGCCCTCATCCCCTACCTCGCGGTCGTGGTGGGACTCGCCGTCCTGCTCCTGATGATCGTCTTCCGTTCGGTCCTCGTCCCGCTCAAGGCGGCCCTCGGCTTTCTGCTCTCGGTCGCCGGGGCCTTCGGCGCGATCGTCGCGGTCTTCCAGTGGGGCTGGCTCGCCGACCTGCTCGGCGTCGCCCAGACCGGACCGGTGATGAGCATGATGCCGATCTTCCTGATCGGCGTGGTCTTCGGTCTGGCCATGGACTACGAAGTCTTCCTCGTGACCCGCATCCGCGAAGCCCACGTCCACGGCGAATCGCCCACGCGGGCCATCGTCACCGGCTTCCGGCACAGCGCCCGCGTCGTCGTGGCAGCCGCCGTCATCATGATCGCCGTCTTCGCCGGATTCATCGGCATGACCGACTCCATGATCAAGATGCTCGGTCTGGGGCTGGCCGCCGCCGTCTTCTTCGACGCGTTCATCGTCCGCATGACCATCGTCCCCGCCACTCTCGCCCTCTTGGGGCAGGCGGCGTGGTGGCTGCCCAGGTGGCTGGACCGGCTGCTGCCCGATCTGGACATCGAAGGCGAGAAGCTCACCCGCACACTCGCGGCCGAGCTTCTCGCCCCGGCGGCACCCTCGTCACGGGAGGAGTCGGTGAACGCCTGACCCACCACCGCCCCGGGGACCCGCCGACCCGCGGGCCTCCGGGGCGATCCCGCATACGCGGGGTCCGCCCGCCCTGATCGTCCACCGACCACAACCACCCCGCACACCCGTGAAGGAGGAGCGCGTGATCGCCGACATCCGGTCGTGGGCCCGCCGCCACCCCCGCGGCTTCGACGCAGCGACGGCGGCCTCCCTGTGCGCCCTCGCGGTGCTCTGCACCACCATGGCGCAGCCGCCCCGCATCGTGCGCTGGCCGCCACCGGCCGTCGCCGGCGTTGCCGTCCTGGCCTGCGCGGCGCTGCTGCTGCGTCGCAGCCGCCCGCGCCTGACCGTGGTCACCACCACCGCGTGCACCGCTGTCCTCGGCGCCATGGGCCCCACTTTCGGCTACGAGTTCGGCTCCACCCTCACCGGCCCCGTGATGGCGGCGCTCGCCTCACTGGCCTGGCGGACCGACAGCCGCACCGCCGCCCGCTACTCCGCCGCCGCGGCCCTGGCTCTGCTGGCCGCCTCGGCCCTGTGGCAGCCGGGCGGCGCGCGGCTGCGGCCCGAACAGGTGGGACTGGCCGCCTTCATCCTCGTCGCCCCGGCCGTGGCCGACTCCCTGCGCAGCCGTCGCGACTATGTCGCCGCGGTGGAAGCGCGCGCGGAGATGGCCGAACGCACCCGCGAGGAAGAGGCCCACCGACGCGTGGGCGCCGAACGGATGCGTATCGCCCGCGAACTGCACGACGTCGTGGCCCACGGCATCACGCTCGCCCACGCCCAGGCCGCCACCGCCGACTACCTGATGGCCAGCCGGCCCGACAGGGCGCAGCAGGTCATGCACAACCTCACCGCCACCCTCAACTCGGCGCTGGGTGAACTCAAGGCGACCGTGGGCCTGTTGCGTGAACGCGACGAACCGTACGGCCCTTCGAGCGAGCCCTCCCCCGGGCTGGCGAAACTACCGGAGCTGATCGCCTCGTTCGACCAGGTCGGCCTCAGCATCACCCTCACCCGGGACGGCGTCGCGCAGCCGCTGTCACCCGGCGTCGACCTCACCGCCTACCGCATCACGCAGGAAGCACTCACCAATGTCTCCAAGCACGCGCTGACCACCAGCGCCGCCGTCCGCCTTCGCTTCACCGACAGCCTGCTGACCCTGACGGTCACCGACGACGGCCCGCCCGTACCGGTCCGCGACGCCGCCGGATACGGCCTCATCGGCATGCGTGAGCGGGCCCACGCAGTCGGCGGACAGCTGCACGCCCGTCCTCGCGACGACGCCGGATTCGAGGTGAGGGCCGAGCTTCCCACCCTCGCGTACACGCCGGCCGGCCGCGCGTCCGCCCACGACAAGGACACCTCATGACCATTCGCGTGCTCCTCGCCGACGACCAGGCTCTCCTCGCCGCGACCTTCCAGGTGCTCATCGATGCCACCGACGACCTTGAGGTCATCGCCACGGCGGCCGACGGCGACCAGGCCGTACGGCTGACCCGCTCCACCGCACCGGACGTCGTGGTCATGGACATCCGCATGCCCCACCGGGACGGCCTGTCCGCCAGCGCGCAGATCACCGCCGATCCCCAGCTCCACGGCACCCGCGTCCTCATCCTGACCACCTTCGAGACCGACGACTCCATCACCCGGGCCCTGCGCGCGGGCGTCAGCGGCTTCCTCGGCAAGGGCGTCGGGCCCGCCGAGTTCCTCGCCGCCATCCGTACCGTCGCGGCCGGCGACATGGTGCTCTCCCCGCTGGCCACCCATGCCGTGGTCAGCCGCTACCTCGTCGCCTCCAGCCTCGACCGGCCCCACGCCACCCCCCGCGAGATGGACCACCTCACCCCCCGCGAACAGGAAGTCCTGCTCCGCGTGGCAGAAGGGCTCACCAACGACGAGATCGCCGAGCGCCTGTATGTCAGCCCGCTGACCGTCCGCACCTTCGTCCAGCGCATCATGCACAAGCTCGGTGCCCACCACCGAGCGCAGCTCGTAGCCCTCGCCTACCGGACCGGCTTCGCCCGCGTCCTGCAGCCGCCCCCCGCTCGTCCCCACGGCGGGCGCGGGCCCTGAAGCGCAAGGCCATGGAGTCACAGGGGGTCCATGGGGCCTCCTCTGCGTGCGGCAGGCTGATCGGGCTGGTCGCGGGGGCACCTCCGAGGGGACAGCCGGCCTTCACCCGTCCGCCCTGTCGGGGGCGACGCGGAGGCACCGCCCGGTGAGGCTGGTGGCGACACACGGAACGAGCGCCGTCGCTCCGGAGCCCTCGGGCGGACGGCTTCACGCTGCCGCAGAAGGGTCAGGGTGTATCCAGATGCCGCACCACACGGCGGGGCCGGAGTACAACTGGGTGGCCAGATCGTCGGGCATCCTGCTCTGTCTGGCGGTGGCGGTCATCCATGTGGTGGACCAGGGCGGTATCACGGTGACGCGGGACCCCTACTACATCGGCATCGCGTATCACGTCCTGGAGATCGCGGCCGTGGTGGCCGCCCTGCTGCTCCTCCTCGGTGTGATCCGGGCGGGCTGGCTGCTGGCGGTGGGGGTGGCCGTCGGTCCGATCCTGGGGTACGTCCTCTCCAGGGGCCCTGGGCTGCCCTATTACTCCGGTGACATCGGCAACTGGACCGAAACGCTCGGCTTGGTCAGTCTGGCCGTCGAAGGGGTTCTGCTGTTGCTGGCCCTGCCGCTCTTCGTACGAGCCACCCGCCGGGCCCGGGCCGGGAGTTTGCCGCCGCCGCAGTGACCGGTCCCGGCCAGGTCGGTCGTCAACCGAGGTGACCGGTCCCGGCCACGTCGGTCGACAACCGAGGGACCGGGCCGATCCTGGTTGCCTGACACGCACGGCAGGACCGGTGCCTTTGCCCTCGCCGCCCGGCTTCCGGCACGATGCCCGCGAGCGGCTCCCCGGACGGTTCATGGGCTCATGACGGACCGCACCAGAGGATCTCTCCTCTCGGGGGAGATCCTGTTCGATCCCCTGGACGGCAAAGGCCCCACGGCATTTCACGACCTCTTGGCGTCACCTCAGGGCCCTTGACTCGTGGCATTGGGGCATCGCCGCACAACCCCCCGGCCCGGCAACCGCTTGAGCCCGCCGGGGACCCGTTCTGGCTCCGCCGAGGGCGTGCACGTCCGCATACCGCTTCAGGAAAGCCCGGCGGGGAGAATCGTCGTTCCGTCGATACGAGCAGAGCCGATCTGCTCCCTCGTCAGGTTCGTGACACCCGACAGGTCCGCACCCCGCAGATCCGCGCCCCGCAGGCTCGCGCCCTTCAGGTTCGCGTGGGACAAGTCCGTCCCGCGTAGGGTCGCGCCGTCCAGCTCCGTACGATCCAGGAGCGCGAACCTCAGGTCCGTGTCGTGGAAGGTGACGCCTGTCAGGTCGGCACCAGTCAGTTGCGTGCCGGTCATGCTCACATCGGTCAGGGTCAGTCCGGCCATGTCCGTGTATCGCAGGGCAGCGTGGGACAGTCGCGCGCCGGTCAGCTTCACACCGGTCAGGTCCGCTCCGGACAGGGTCGAACCGTGCAGGTTCGCACCAGACAGATCCGCGCGGGGCAGGTTCGCATGGATCAGTGTCATGCCGGAGAGCTTCGCTCCTCTCAGGACGGCCCTCTGCGACGGGTCCGAAGCGTCGAGTTCGACGCTGTCGAGCCGGGTGCCGCGCAGGTCCAGACGGAAATCTCCGTCGTGTGCGGAGTCACGGAAGACCAGGACGGTCAGGGCCGCGTGGACGTCGGCCGGGACGTTCTGGAGCTCGATCGGCCAGGAGAGGTCGTGGACCTCAGGGAGTTCCCCCTCTTTCGCGGCGGCGTGAGAGCGGACGTAGGCGGCCAGGACGTTGCAGATGGTCGGATGGTCGCGTGGGGAGTCCTTCATGATCCGCTGAAGGGCGTAGATACCGCCGAGGCGTAGGTCCATCTTGTCAGCACCGAGGTTCTCCACCGCGGCGGTGTACCGGTCGGTGATCTGCCCTTCCTTCGTCAGTGCCCGCTCCTGCCGGGCCTGCTCGTTCGCATCACGCGTCTGATCAGCCGAGTACCACAGGCCCGCGACTGCGGCGACAGAGGCCAGCAGGACCGACACCAGCTCGATCCGCCGTGCCCAGTCCAGCCCGCCCGGCCCGGGCGGGATCGGGCGGGCTGCGTCGCCCCGTCGGCCCGTCCGGACGGCCTCCCCGGAACGGCCGTACCTGGGCCTGGACGTGACGGCCCTGGCAGTGCGACGAGTGCGGGTTAATCGACGCGGACGCGAGGGAGGCAGAGAAGGCATAGCGGCATTGGACCGCGAACTCCCCGGAACCCGGTACTCCACAACCCCCGGCCTCCTCCGCGGACATGGACCGGGCGGTGCTCCGACAGCGAACCGGCCATCCGGGCACTCACCCGTCCTGCGAGCAGCGATCAGAGGGGGTCGCCCGCACAGTGCAGCAGCAGCGGCAACTCGCCTCTGGGGCGGTCAGGACAACGCAGCCGGACCTCTTCCCGCTCCGCGTCGAACCGACCCCCTTCTCCTGCTGCGCCCCCTGCTCGCGAGGCGAGGAAGTGCGGGTGTCCGGTGTGTGTGGGGGGGGGACCGGACACCCGCGAGGGGCAGCGCGTGGTGAGCAAGAGCTGGGCGTCCGGGAGGTTCTTGGAGATGATCTCCCGCTGCAACTCGCCCGCCGCGACACCGTTCGAGTTCTGGTTGACGCCATCCGTCATTCCGGAGGCTCGGTGGGGCGGCCTGGGCGCCGGCCACCCTCGTGCTCCCGCGCATCACGCCGCCCTCACCGTGACGGCCGGACCGGGCGGGAGACCTGCTGCTCGTGCTGGGCCTCGGTAGGGCGCCCGGGTAGGCGATCCGCTCCCCCGGCGGGTGTCCCTGCCCATCTTCGTGGACGGACCCCGCTGCCCCGATCTGCCGGCGGCGAGTCTGGTGTCGGCCGATGAGCCGCTGGTCGACGCCCACGAACTCCGTGACGGGCCGTCGGCCAGGCGTCACCTCGCTCGGCCCCCAGGCCCCTCCGAACCGGGCGGACGCTCTTCCAAGCTCCGGGCGACAGACGAGTTGATCAAAGTCCTCACCTGGGGCTGGAGTCATGAGACATCCTTGTTCAGGAGTTCGATGCGTCGTTCGCCGAGCCGACATCGTGGTCGGCGGGGGTGATCTTCCTCGGGCAGGGACGATCACGTCGGGGTCGCGAACCGGGGTCCGACGCTCGGCACTTTCGACACGTGAGTGGGGACAGTCTTGGGTGGGCGGAAGAACGCGGGTGGGACGGCGGCGGTGCTGGGCGGGGGCGTCGCCGGTCTCACCGCGGCGATGGAGCTGGCCGAGCGTGGCTACGAGGTGACCGTGGTCGAGCCGACCGGCTGGGGAGGCAAGGCCCGCAGCAGTTCGGTTCCTGGGACGGGTACGGCCGGCAGGCTCGATCTTCCCGCTGAGCACGGGTTCCGGTTCTTCCCCGGGTTCTACCGCAGCCTCCCGGACACGATGCGCCGGATTCCGTTCGGGCGGCAGCCCGACGGAGTCCACGGCAATCTGCGTGAGGTGCCGCAGATGCTCTCGGCGCGGTCCGGCCGGGTGAACGAGAGGGTCACGGATGTGTCGTCGCTGTCGGGCCCGCGGACTCCGTTGCAGATACTGCGGGCCAGAGGGCTCGATCCCGGCACCGGCCAGGAGCTGAGCGAGGAACTGCTGTACTTCGCCAATCGCATGATGGTGTACATGACCAGCAGTCAGGAGCGGCGGCTGGGGCAGTGGGAGGGCACCTCGTGGTGGGACTTCACCAGCGCGGCCGGGGCATCGGAGGAGTACCGGAAAGTCTGTGTGGTCGGGGCGACCCGTACGGTGGTCGCGGCCCGGGCCGAGGTGAGCAGCACGCACACGGTGGGGAGCTTCATGGAGGCTTTCGCCTACGGCTTCCTGGGCCGAGGCGCGTCCGAGGCGGCCGACCGGGTGTTGAACGCCCCGACGAGCACGGCGTGGATCGATCCGTGGGTCGATCATCTGGGCGCTCGTGGGGTCCGGTTGGAGCTGGGGTGGCGGGTCGAACGTCTGTCGGTCCGCGGCGGGCGCGTCGTGGCGGCGTCCCTGCGTGGACCGGACGGCCGGCGCAGTGATCTGACGGCCGACTGGTTCGTCTGCGCGTTGCCGGTCGACCGTGTCGGTGCGCTGCTCGACCGTGGCCTGGCCGCCGCCGACCCCGCACTGGCCGGCGTGGCGTCGTTGAACACGGACTGGATGGTCGGCATGCAGTTCTATCTCACCGAGCCCACTGCGATCACCTGCGGCCATGTCATCTACCTGGACTCGCCCTGGGCGCTGACCTCGGTGAGCCAGGCACAGTTCTGGGACGTCGACTTCCGTGCCACCTACGGCGACGGGACGGTGGCCGACTGCCTCTCGGTCGACATCTCGGCATGGGACACTCCCGGCATCCTCTACGGGAAGCCCGCCCGGGAGTGCACCCGCGCCGAGGTCGCCGCGGAGGTGTGGGCGCAGTTGTGCGACGCCCTCGACGACGGCCGCACCCCGCTTCTGCACCGCGGGCTGCTGCATTCCTGGCATCTGGACCCGGCCGTGAAGGGACTGGACGGGCCGGGTCCCGCTCATAACGACGAGCCGCTCATGATCAATACCAAGGACTCCTGGAAGCTGCGGCCCCAGGCCGCCACCGCCGCGGCGAACCTGTTCATGGCCGGCGACTACGTGCGGTGCCCGGTGAACCTGGCGACCATGGAAGCCGCGAACCAGAGCGCGCGCGCTGCGGTGAACGCGCTGCTCGCGGCGGCCGGGGATCCGGCCGACCCGGCTGTGGTGCACGCCCTGTACGAACCGGAGGAACTGCGCCGGCTCAAGGAGGTCGACGCCGAGCTCTACCGGCAGGGACGCGCCCACATCCTCGACACTCCGGCGCCCTGGGCAGAGAGGAGTGCGGTCACGGCGAGCGCGCCACGATGAGGTCGCACACGGCTTCGAGGTCCGCGACCGCCTGGGCCTGGGGTCCGTGTGTCGCGCCGGTCCGTCCGCGCAGTTCCGCAAGCCACTGGTGGGCGGCGCCGCAATACGCGGACGCCCGTTTCTGGGTCCATTGTCGGCCACCGGCCTCCTCCACGAGTTGGGCGAGCCCCGCCCCCTCGCCGTCCGGGTCGTTGCCGGGCGGGCGGGCGTAGCGGATGGCCAGTTCCCGTGCGGCGGGGGTGTCGGAGGCCAGTGCCGCCACCACGGGTACGGACAACTTGCGGGCGTGAAGGTCCCCGAACACCGGCTTGCCCGTGAGGCGAGGGTCTCCCCAGATGGCCAGCAGGTCGTCCACCAGCTGAAAGGCCATGCCCAGGTCATGGCCGAAGGCGGCGAACCGGGCGGTGTCCGCCGTACCCGCCCGCCCGTACAGGGCGCCCAGGCGGCAGGCGCAGGCGAAGAGGGACGCGGTCTTGCCGGAGACCATCTCCAGGCACTCGGCCGGCTCGACGCGAGACCTCCCCTCGAACAGCACGTCGAGACTCTCTCCGACGGCCAGCTGGATCAGCGTGTCGAGCACGGCCGCTGAGGCATCTTCGGCGATCTGCGGCCCGTCACGGACACCGGAGAGTTCCTCGAAGGCCACGACCAACAGGGCGTCAGCCGCTCGCGTCGCGGAAGCCGGCCCGAACACCTGCCAGGCGGAGGCGCGGTGACGGCGGACGGTGTCCCCGTCGAGTACATCGTCGTACAGGAGCGACAGGTTGTGCACCATCTCCATGGCAGCCGCAGCAGGCGCGGCCCGAGCGGCGTCCCCTCCGACAGCCCGCGTACACAGCAGGGTCAGGGCCGAGCGGACGTACTTGCCGGTGTGCCGCTCACTCGGGCCGCTGCCACCGGTCCAACCGATCTGATAGGAGGCCACCTCCCCCATGTGTCCGCCGAGGGCGGCGATCCATCTGCGTATCTCCGGGTCACAGGTTTCCCTCGCCCACTTGAGAACGACGTCCGCCCGGGTGCCCGCACTCTGCGCCAACGCTCCTCCACCCCCTGTTCCTGACGTGGCGCCGGAGCCGGCCGGCGCGAAGGCACCGGATTCCTTGATCGCCGTTGCTCACGTTCTACCTCAGCTCTCCGTACTCGACCAGCCGCCAACCCGACCTGACATGCCATCTCACTGTCATCCATCCGCTGAGGCCAAACCGGCACATCGCAAGAAGTTCTGACTGAAGGGTCACACCTAGCTTCCTGCTTCATCAACTGACTTGAACTCATGAGTTCATTTTATGCATCGCACTGGTAGCATCACGGCATGGCCTTCACGGAGACTCAGGTCACGTCATCGCGTGGCAGGCTCGACAAACGTCGGGCCATCCTGGACGCGGCCCTCCGCGTCTTCGGCGAAGTCGGCTACGCCGGCGCGACCATCGATGCGATTGCCGCCGAGGCGGGTGTCGCCAAACCGACGATCTACAACCATCTGGGCGGCAAGGAGAACCTGTTCCGCGCCGTCATGCTCGACGCAGCCGCCGACTGGCACACCAAACCACTGGCGGCGGTCCGCTCCCTGCCGGCGAAGCCGGGCGACCTCCAGGCCGAACTGCTGCGCATCGGCTACCAGTTGGTGGAGTGCATGCGCAGCGAGCACGCCTGGAAGATGCGCCGACTGCTCGACTCCGAGGTGGCACGCTTCCCTGAGCTGTACGAAGAGGTGCAGCTGCGCGGCTCCGCCGAGGTGCTGGACACGCTCGCGGGGCGCCTGGCGCTGGTGGCCAACGGTGGGCTGCTGGATCTCCCGGATCCGACACGCGCCGCGAGTCAGTTCATGGCGCTGATCTCCGACCGTCTGGCCTTGCTGGCAGCGATGGGAACCCGCCCGCTGTCGCAGTCCGTCGTGGACTCGACCGTGACCAGCGGAGTGGAGACCTTTCTGCGGGCCTTTGCCGCCCGATGAGCGGCCCGCCCTCCTCCTGGGGCATGCCGATCGACCACTATGGGGCCCTACTTCCTAAGGATTACTGTGGATTTGAACCTTGCAGGCAAGCGAGCGTTAGTGACGGGCTCCACCTCGGGCATCGGATCGGCCGCGGCCGATCTGCTGGCCGCCGAGGGCGCTGATGTCGTCATCCACGGTCGTGACCGCGACCGGGCCGAGGCCGTGGCCGACAAGATACGTGGCCACAACCGCCGGGTCGACATCGCCGTCGGTGACCTCTCGACCGACGCCGGAGCGGCGGAGGTCGTCCGCGCGGCCACGGCGGGCGGCGATGTGGACATCCTGGTCAACAACGCCGGTGGCACCAATCTCGTGCCGTGGAGCGATACCACGCCGGAGCTGTGGTCGAAGGCTTACCAGGTCAATGTGGTCTCGGCGGTCCGGATGATCCGGGCGTTCGTGCCCGGCATGCGGGAGCGGAGGTGGGGGCGTGTCATTCAGATCGGCGGTGGTCTGGCCATGCAGCCCATGCCGGTTCAGCCGCAGTATTCCGCCACGCTCGCGGCCAGGCACAACCTCGCGGTGTCGCTCGCGCGTGATCTCAAGGGGTCCGGTGTGACCTCCAACGTGGTGTCACCCGGGCCGATTCGGGTGGAGCACGTCCGGGAGTGGCTGCTCGAAGTGGGGCCCGCCCAGGGGTGGGGCAGCGAGCTGTCCGAGATCGAGGCGAAGGCCAGTGAGAGCTGGGCGCCCAATGACATCGGCCGTTTCGGCACGGTCGAGGAGGTCGCCGGGGCGGTCGCGTATCTGGCGGGCTCACTCGCGGACTTCATCAACGGAACCGTCGTCCGGGTGGACGGCGGACACGTAGTCTCCGTCTGACCACACGGTTCGAGGGAGGGGAGGGCCGGCTTGAAGGAAGGGGAGGGTCCGCGACGGGCCTCCCCTTCACCGGTTCGCCGTACCAGTGCCGTTGCCGTTCTGACCCGTCGCCGAACGAGGCCGGCCCCCACCAGCACGCTGCCGGGTCCCGTCACAAGGAAACCGGCCGGCGAGCCGTACGATCACGCCATCGGCAGGTCTCGCGGCGGACCGACCACGACGTTCCGCCTTGTCGGCGACCGCCGGTTCCGGCCGTCGGCGTTCGTGCTCAGCAGTGGCGTGGCATCGCTCCACCACCTACGAAGAGACCGCGACCGTCTACCTGGTCGGACTCCAGGTCGCGGGCACCTTCCTCTGGTCCGCCCGTTGATCCATCGGCGGCGCGGCGGCGGACCGGGTCGACAACGCACTCGGTGCCCGAGCCTGACCGTGTGCGGCGAGTAGGTGACCGTGACGGGGTGCGTGGTGCGCCGGGTGGTCGACCGACGCGACCTGCCGGCCGACTCGGCCCCGACGCCTGGCTGAACGCCGCACCAACCCGACCAGGTCGCGGAGGTCTGCCGCCGCGCGGACCTGGCAGACAGCAGCAAGGGGGCGGGCCGTACGCGGAGTTCCCCCCCTCCCCCGCTACTCCACCGGTGGCATCGCCGGCCCCGCCGTCCCCAGTTGCTCCGTCGCCAGGATCGGCGGCACCGGCCAGGTGATGCCCTGCGGGGGCCAGGTCTGGCCTGTGCGGGTCAGGAAGTCCTCGGGGGGCTCGTAGAGCGGGGGCTGGATGCCGTCCGGGATCATCGACGCCCAGGTCACGCCCTCGGTACGGGCATGGAACTCGTCCGTCATCGCCGCCAGCCGGTCGGGTTGCTCGATGAGGTCGATGGCAGTGGCCGACAGATAGCGCGCGGCGGACAGCAGGGCCTGGTGGCCGATGTTGGTCGCGGCGGTGGACGTCACCGCCCAGTTGTGATTGGGCAGACCGGGCGGGTAGGCCGCGGCCAGCAGTACCGCCGTGGGTGCCTGCCAGCTCACGTCGGCGGTGTCGGTGGACAGGCCCCCGGTGTAGGTGGCGGCGGGCGGGGCGAGGGGGGTGAGGTCCGTCGGCATTCCGGTCTCCGGGCGGCCGAGGGCCTTCTGGACGGCCTTCGCCAGAGTGTGGTCCGCCTCGGTGAAGCTCGGGGCGCCTATCTGACGCATGTTGTCGTTGAGGAGTTCCGCGCCCGACTTGCTGGCGAGCAGATTCCAGGTACCGGCATGGAGTTTGTGGACCAGCCGGGTCTGGCTGGCCTGTGCCGCCGCCCTCGCGCACTCCACGATCTTGTCGTAGAGCACCTTGGCGCGCGCCGGGCTGCCCTCCCGTACGAAGAACCATATGGAGCACAGGTCCGGGGTCACATTGGGGGCGCCGCCGCCGTTGATGACCGCGTAGTGGAAACGGCCGGAGGGGGCGACGTTCTTCTCCCGCAGGTACTCCGACATCGTCGCCATCAGCAGCGCGCCGTCCAGACCACTCTTGTTGCCGAGCGGGGTGCCGCCGTGGCCCGAGGCCCCGAGAAAGGTGAAGGTGGCCGATATCAGGGAACTGGTGGTGTTCCAGAACGGGACGGTGACGTTGAAGGGGTGCCAGTCCAAGAACGCGTCCAGTCCGTCGTACACCCCGGCCTTCACCGCGTACGCCTTGCCGACGAGTTGTTCCTCGCCCGCGCTGCCGAAGAGCTTGACGGTGGCCTTGAGCCGGTGGTCGCGGATGGCACGGGCAACGGCGATGGCCGCGCCCGCCCCGCCCGCGCCGAGCGCGTTGTGGGCATCGCCGTGTCCCGGCCCGTAGGTTGGCCCATAAGCGTCGTAGTTGTATACGAGTGGGTCGTGTGTGGTGCCGCCCTTCCTCTGGGACAAGCCGGGCAGCGCGTCGTACTCGGCATTGAATCCGATGACCGGGCCGCCGCTGCCGTAGGTGGCGACGAAGGCGGTGGGGAAGCCCGCTGCACCCCATTCGATCGTGAAGCCGTTGGCCTTCAGTAACGCCGCCGTCGCGAGGGACGATCTCCACTCGCGCAGCGACAGTTCGGCGTGGCGCCATACGGCGTCGCTCAGCCCCGTCAGGGCGGCCCGGTTCGTATCTATCCAGGCGAGCGCCGTCCGCTTGGCGTCGGTGTTGCCCGCCAAGCCAGTCGGCGCGCGGTACTCGGCGGCGTACACGCCGGTCATCTCGTCGTGGCCGAGGGTCGCGGCGAGTACCGGATCGGCCTGGAGGACTGCGGCCGTCGACGCGGTCGCGCTCACTCCGAACATCTTCAGCAGTCGGCGGCGGCCCAGGGTCGGGTCGGTCATGTGCACTCTCGTTCCTGAGGGTCGAGGCCCGCTTCGGGGCGAAAACCTCCGGAGGATCGCACAGCCTCAGCGCAGGTGGAGAGGCATCAGAACGGTTGGTTGGCCGGAAAACACCGACGTGATGTCGGTGGCAAAGAAGAGGCAGAGGAGCCCTTTGTTGTCGTCCGCACAGGGAGCCGGCTCTGTTCACGGGCCGCTCATGGACTCCGTCGCGATGTACAGCGCGTACTCCTTGCTTGCACCCCTTCGTCAGGGCTGATGGTGCGCGTGGCGGGGGTTCGGGCGGCGCAGGAGTCTGTCCCGCCGGCCCGGGAAGCCGGCCTCGGCCCATACCTGAGAGGCTATGGCACCGGCGTGCCTGGTTCGCCGTCGATGTCGCGACGACCAAGGTGGCGACCAAGGTGGCGACCACGAACAGGATCACGACCGGGCTCATGCGAACAGTCGTGGTCCACCGGCGTGCTTCCCGCCGCTCGCGCTTCCTGACTAAGTCCCTGAACCACGTCGATCGGCTGGTCCTCCTGGTGGGTGGCGCGCAAGTGGCCGTGCGGTGTGCTCAGTCGGCCAGCTCTCCGAGGAGTGCCCAGGTACGGCTCCGGTCGGATTCTCCGGCGATCTCCGTCCCCGAGAACACCACCTCCGTCACCCCGGCGTCCCGGTAGCGTCGCACCTCGGCGGCGACCGTCCGCTCGTCGCCGATCACAGCCACATCCACGGCTCGCCGGCCCCCGGAGAGTTCGATGGCTCGTGCGTAGGACGGGAACTGCTCGTAGAACGCGAGCTGCTCGGTGACCTTCTCCCGTACGGAGTCGACATCGTCGGTGACCACGCCGTGCACCAAGGCGACGATCCGGGGCGCGGGACGACCGGCGTCCTCTGCCGCCGCGGTGACCGCCGGAACGATGTGCTCGCTCAGTGCGCGCGGCCCCGCCAGATAGGGCAGGATCCCATCTGCCAACTCACCGCTGACACGTAGCGCCTGGGGGCCCATCGCGGCGACGAGCAACGGCACGCCGCTTTCGGCACCCGGCACACGGGCGGGGATCGGTGTCGTCGCGGTGAGCAGTTCGCCGTGGAAGTCGACGGTACCGGTTTCGGTCAACTGCCGTAGCGCGGTGAGGAATTCACGCAGACGCGCGATGGGCCGTTCGAAGGGGATGCCGAAGCCAGCCTCGGTCAGGAGTTTGGTGCCGAGCGCCAGTCCGAGATGGTAACGGCCGTGGGTGGCCGCCTGGGCGGTCTGGGCCTGGCTGGAGACGAGCAGCGGGTGGCGGCCGAAAACCGGAATCGCCGACGTGCCGACGTGCAGGCCGGGTACTTCTCGCCCGACGACCGCAGCGAGCAGGGGCGAGTCCGCGCCGAAGGTCTGCCCGAACCAGGCCGACCGCAGCCCCGCAGCCGCGGCCTCGTGGGCCAGCCGCACGGAGGCATCGATCTGGTTGTCGGCACCGGTCGCGTCGAGCGCTACTCCTGTAGTCATGTCAGCGAGAACGAGCGTCGGTCGGACACGCATTCCCGTTCTTGTGTGACGGCTGTTTGACAGTCGTGTGTACGCGGCTCCGCACATCCGGCAGCCGACTGCTGGACCTGGGTGAGAGGAACCGTGCCCCTTGGTGTCGGTTCCTTGGAGGCTTCGGCCGCGATCTTCTGGAGGCGGGCGCGCCGGCGCCCTGCTCCTGGTGCTCGAAGCGGCGGGCGGCGCAGCCGAGCGGGCGTCGTAGCCGGGCGGGCGAAGTCCCAGTCGATGGTCCCCACGGGCCGGCGGGCCCCGCCACACAACGCGCCAAGGACCGAGGTCCCCGTGGCAGATCACCTCGCCCTCGACGGGTCCGCCACCTCCGGCGACGGCCCGGACTCTCCTTCGAGGAAGGTCAGAACCTCGCGGCCCCCTCGTCGAACCCCAACACTCGGGGCGCATAAGGGAAGCCCACCGTTTTCCAGGTGCCGAAGGAGCGAAAGGGCCGTCGTCGTCCAGAGCTGGACCGGCCTTCGGATGGTGTCACCGATCCGCACAATCCGCCGATGGGGATGGTCTTGAACAACGTCGTCGCTCGCCACCATGACGTCGCCCGTTCCTCGATGGTCGTTGCCGCCGGACGGGCCCTTCTTCGGCGGTCACTTGGACAGCACCGGTGGACAGGGTGACACCGCACGTCGTCGTGTTCTTGGGCGTGCCTCTCGTGATGAGAGGCGTCCGGGAGCGTCAGTGCCCCACGGAAACGGGATGCGCGGTGTCCGCGAGCAGCGCCGCCGGTGCTATCGCCACCGCCACCGGCAGCACGGTCGCGGCGAGGGCCGCGGACACGATCAGCACGGCGACCGGCCGGCTCGTGCGGCGCGGCGTCGCACTGATCAACCGCCGGATCCGGCCGGCCGGGTCGGGGCCCGTCATTGCGGGAAGACCCTCGCCGATCCCGCTGCCGCCCCGACCGGCGCTCCCGCCGGGATCTGACACCGAGGACATCTCCAGCAGGGCCTTGGCGACCGTGCGGCTGCCGTGTCGGTGGGCCGCCTGGTCGTCGGCGGCCATCTCGGCCAGCCGCCGCACCTGGTCCGCGTACCCGCGCAGCAGGCCCGTCCAGCCGAGGGCGGCCGTGAGGATGTCGGCGGCGAGGATCGAGCGGTGGTGGCGCAGGCGTAGATGGGCCCGTTCGTGTTCGAGGGTGGCGTCGAGTTCGTCGCCGGAGAGCAGTTCGAGGGCGGCGCTGGTCACGACGATGCGCGAGTCGCGGCGCGAGCCGGGGATGCAGAAGGCCGCCGGGGCGTGGTGGCGCAGCACCCGGACCGGTGGCTCGGCCGCGCGTCTGTCGTGCGGGGCAGGGTGGACCGGGGACTCGCCGAGTCCCGGGTAGGCTCCGTACGCTCCGTGTCCCGGCTGGGCGTCCGCGGTCAGGCGGTGGCGGTCGCGGTCGTGCCGCAGGCGCAGGGAGCGGCGCAGGGTGAGGGCGGACAGGGTGCCGGTGCCGAGCGCGAGGACGAGGAGGGCCGCCTCGGCGATGCCGGTGGCCTGCCAGGTGCCTCCGTAGGCGGCGTGGACCTGGTGCAGGTCGGCGCGGAAGACCCACACCATGATGTGCTCCCACAGGTCGTGGGCGGTGAGGATGAGGGCGCCGGTCAGCGCGATGAGCAGTCCGGCCGCGCAGGTGTGCCAGGCGTGCAGGGCCGCCTGCGGGAAGCGGTTCGCCCAGCGGGCGCCGGCGAGTCGGCGAGGGACGGGGCCACCGAGCAGCAGGGCGTGGCCGAGCAGTGCGGCGATGATGAGCACGGCTCTCAGCGCTCCGACTCCGGACGTGTGGCGGTGTCGTCCCCGGGCAGTGCGTCCAGGGCCTGGCGCAGCGCCGTGGCCTCGGAGGCGTCGAGCTGCCCCGCGAACCGCAGCAGGGCGCCGGTGCGATCCGCGGAGGAGTCGAGGGCCTGCGTCATGAGTTGGGCGGAATAGTCGTCGGCGGTCCGCATCGCGCTGTAGCGGAAGGAGCGGCTGACCTTCTCCCGGGTCAGCCATCCTTTGGTGCGCAGGCGTTCGGTCACCGTCATGACGGTGGTGTACGCCAGGTTGCGTCCCTCGGCGTTGAGGGTGTCTGTGATGGTGTGGATCGTGAGAGGTTCTTCGGCCTCCGCCGCCCACAGCACCCGCATGATGTCGGCTTCCAGTTCGCCGAATGGCCGCATCTTCCCCTACCGCCCCTTCTCGTGCGCCGCCCGCGCCCGCGCTCTCGCGTCCGCGTCCTCTTCCGCTCCCGCTCCCGCTCCCGCTCCCGCCGGGAGACTCTATCCTCCGTCGGACTTCCACCTCTCGTAAAAATTCTACCCCCCATAGATATTCTATCGCCTGTAGTAGTTTCATGGGTGATGACCGCCCCTTCACCCTTGAGGAACAGCGCAGTGATCCGTTTCGCCCGCACAGGACCGTCGCTCGTGACGGCGGCGCTCCTGCTCGTCACGGCCTGCTCGGCCGCGGAGGACACCGGCTCGACATCGAGCGAGAGCAAGAGCCTCACCCGGGCCCAGAGCCCGACGCCTCCGCCGACGCCCTCGGCGGATGCCGTCGTGCGGACCGTCCCCGACGAGCAGTGGCGGGAGATACGGAAGGCGGGGATGGTCCGGGCGGGCTGCCCCGTCACCTCCCCGGACCAGTTGCGCCGCGTGGAGATCAACCACTTCGACTTCGAGGGGAAGATCCAGCGCGGGGAACTCGTCGTCAATGCCGACACCGCCGAGAGTTTCGTCCGGATCTTCACCGCACTCTTCGACGCCGAGTTCCCCATCCGGCGGATGAAGCCTCTGGAGGCGTACGACGGTGACAGCACCGCCAGCCTGGCGGCCGACAACACGGCTGCCTTCAACTGTCGCCGTGCGGACCAGATCAACGCCCCCGCGATGGAGTCCCCGCACGCCAACGGCCGGTCCGTCGACATCAACCCCCTCGAAAACCCCTGGCAGGACCTGCGCTGCAAGTGCTGGCAGCCGACCGCCGAGAATAGCGGGCGCACCGAGGGCAAGGGCAAGATCCTCGAAGGCGGACTGGTCTGGCGGACGTTCATCGACGAGGGCTGGATCTGGCAGAACATCGATGTGCCGGACTACATGCACTTCGACACGGGGTACCCGTCGAAGCCGTACGGCGGACCCGGCGCCGCACCGTCGGCAACGACGGGAGACGGCACCGCACCGGCTCCCTAGGACGCCTGGTACTCCAGCAGAATTTCGCAGTCTGACCTGGGCTTTCACCGGGTGGCGGGAGTGTGGCCGGACTCCGGAGGTGCAAGGGCGGTCGCACGGAGACCGCCCCTCGAAGGTGCGACAAGGCCGCAGGCAGTGACAGCGGCGGGCGACTGCTTGGCGTCGGCGGCGCCAGGTCGACCAGCTCAGCGCGTGGTGTCGCCCTCGGTGTCCGCGCAGGTGCGGGGGCCGGGGACGACAAGCTGCCAGGAGTCGCCGAACCTCCACCTGCCAGTCGGTCAGATGCTTACGGCCGCCGTAGGCGAGGATCATGTCCGTCACCGCGACGCCGTGCGGACCGAGCCCGGCGCGAACGGCCTTCGCTCCTGTGCCGGCCTTCGGGCGGGGAGGCGGCTCGTCGCCGTCGGCCAGAGCCTTCTGTCCCGCCGGGTCAGGTTCCAGATCTGGTGCTTGCCGTCCTTGCCGTTCGTCTCTGCCGGCCCGCGCTCCGCCAGCTTGTTCATCGCCCCGCGCACGTACGACCGGCCGTCTGCGTCTTCCTCCGTGATCACCTGTGCCATCTGCCGGACCGTGGCTATCCGCACGCGTCCCAGCATCCGCAGCGCATCGGCACACACCTCGGCCGCGGGTGTGGACTTCTTCCGGCGCGTTTCACCGATGTCGTCCAGGACGTGCTCGGCGTCGAACGGCGCCACGTCCACGTCGTCCTGAACGAACTGCCACGCGGGCACATCGGGGAGATGGGCGTCCCGATGGCCGCCCCGAGTGACCCGATCTGGTTCACCACCGGGCAGCCCACGCCTCTGCGTTCGGCTCCCACCGGCGACGGAGTCACGGCCCCGGTCTCCGGTCTCGCTTAGCCTGACCGCATGCCCCTCACCCTGGCGGGTCTCCTCGCTCACCGGGACCTCAGCCTGAAGCTCCTGGCCGGTCGCGCCGATGCCGTCGTGCGGTGGGCGCATGTCAGCGATCTGGTCGATCCGACGCCGTACGTCGACCGGGACACCCTGCTGCTGACCACCGGGCTCGGCCTCGGACGTACCAGCCGTCGCTGGCCGGAGTACGTCGACCGGCTGGTCCGAGCTGGTGTCCCCGTCCTCGGGTTCGGGGTGGGACTGCGCCACGCCGAGGTTCCGCCGCCGCTGCTCGCGGAGGCGGCCCGGCGTGGGCTGAGTGTGGTCGAGGTGCCCAAGCCGACGCGGTTCAGCGCGGTGGTGCGGGCGGTGGCCGACGGTCTGGTGGCGGAGGAGCGTGCCGAGCGGACCGCCGCCATGGAGCGGTACCGGGGGCTGGTGCGGGCGGCGCTGACGCCTCCTCCGCACCGGTCTGTGGTCACCCGGCTGGCCGGACAGCTCGACGCATGGGTGTTGCTGCTGTCGCGGGAGGGACACCTGCTGGCCGGGGCCCCGGAGCAGGCCCGCAGCCACGCCGAGCGGGTCCGGCTGGAGGTCGCCCGCACCCGGTCGTGGCATTCGGCGGTGTTCGACGTCGGTGGCGACCGGGTCACTCTGCTACCGGTGGGCGAGCGGGCCCGGGCGGCGGGCGTGCTGGCCGTCGGACGGTCCGCGCCGCTGCGCGGCCATGAGCGCGGGGTGGTCGAGGTCGCCGTGGACCTGCTCTCGCTCGGCGTCGCGCAGGCCGCCGAACTGCTGGGCAGCGAACGACGGGAACGCTCGACCGTGCTGTCCATGATCCTCGCGGGCCGATGTGAGGCCGCCGCGGAAGCGGCCGAGTCCCTGGGTATCGCGCTCCCCGACGGGCCGGTGCGCATCGCGGCCCTCACCGCCCCCGCGGAACGACGGGCCGATCTGCTGGAAGCGCTGGAGAACGAGAACAGCCTGCAGATCGTCTCGGCGCTGGTGGCAGGGGACGACAGAGGGCGGGTCGTGGTGACGATGCCCGCCGTCGAGGGTGACGTCGGCGTCGTGCAGAACGTGATCAGCACGGTGAACGGCAGCCACGGCGTCATCGGGGAACCCGTCGAGATGACCGACCTCGCCCGGATCTGGCCCAAGATCGCGGCGCTCGCCGACACCGTTCCCGCCACCGCCGCGGGACGGCTGCTGACGACCAGGGACGTGGCGGACATCGGCCTGCTGTCCTACGTGAGTCCGGCGGAGGCCGAGGGCTGGGCGTTCGCCACGCTCGCTCCACTGGAGAGCGAGGAGGCCCGGCGCATCGACCTGCTCGGCACCGTTCGGGCCTATCTCGCGCACAACGGCAACTCCGAGGCCGCCTCTGCCGCGCTCGGCATCCACCGCCGCACGCTCACCTACCGCCTGGGCAGGGCCGAGACGCTCCTGGGCCGGCCGTTCTCCGACCCGGGGCTGCGGGCCGAGCTGTGGATGGCGTTCACCGTGCTGGAGCGCTGACGCCGAACGGCAGCGTCGGCACGCCGGCCGCCAGGCCAGTACGCGGATGGCGCAAACGTAATACGCGATTGCGCGGATCGCGCATTGGTGAGCGGGGGTGCCGCCCCTCACCTTTGAGCCACCCCCCGCCCCGCTCGCTCCCGTCAGGAGACGTTCATGTCCACGACTTCAGAGCGCCCCGCGCTGGAGGTCTCCTTCACCGACGACCCCAGAGTCGTCAAGGAGGCCGCCACCGAGGACTACTCCACCCACGTTGTCCCCCTCTCCTGGCGGTCCGGCCGGTGGTCGCTGACGATGGCCTGGTGGGCCATGTTCTCGGCCATGTTCTGGCTGTACGTCGCGGTGGCCTCGGCCGACGCGGTCGGCACCCCGGCGACCCTGGTCGGCATGGGCCTGACCGTCGTCACGTACGGCGTGGTCAACCTCGTCCTGTCCCGCTACGCCGCCCGCACCGGACTGACCGTCGCCCTGCTGTCCAGACGGCTGTTCGGCACGCTCGGCTCGGCGCTCGCCCCCCTGATCTTCGCCGCGACCGCCCTCTACTACGGCGTCTTCGAGGGCTCGATCATCGCGGTCGCCTTCCAGAAGTACTTCGGCGGCGACATCAAGATCTGGTACCTGGCCGTGGTGCTCTACGCGCTGCCGCTGGTCATCGGCGGGGTGCGGACCTGGCTGGACAAGCTCAACGGGGTGCTCCTGCCGCTGTACGTCGTCGGGCTGGTCGCCGTCGTCGTCACGGCCACCGTCAAGCAGGGCTACCCGGACACCTGGCTGCACTCGGCCGCCGCTGGCGGCACACTGCCGGGCTGGGTCACCTCGTACCTGATCTACATGGGCGTGTGGATCATGATGATGTACACGATCGACTACGCCCGCTTCGGCAGGCCCGAGGACCAGAAGTTCCACGGCACGGTCACCTTCGGCTGGGTGTTCTACCTGTTCACCTTCGCCGTCAACGGGCTGATCGGCATCTACCTGTTGCGCGCCTGGGACATCGCGGGCTCCGAGACGGGTGTGGTGGACGCGTTCATCGACACCCTCGGCTTCGCCGGAGTCCTGGTGATCTTCGTGTCGCAGACCCGCATCAACACCGCCAACTACTACCTGGCCTCCACCAACCTGGACGCCTTCGCCACCCGCGTCCTGCGGCTCCGGCTGCCGCGCACCGTGTGGGTCGCGGTCGCCGGAGCCATCGCCTACCTGCTGATGCTCACCGACGTACTGACCTACCTGCTGCGCGCCCTGGCCTGGCAGGGCGTCTTCGTCACCGCGTGGGTCGCCATCGCACTCGTCCACATCGCCGTACGCGGCGCCGACCGCGACGGACTGCCGGAGTTCCGGCCGCTGCGACTCGTCCCGGTCACCGCCGGCGCGGGTGCCTGGCTCGCCGCGTCCGCCGTCGGTATCACCCTCACCGAGCAGACGGCGAACGCCGTACTCGCCCAGCTCGCCCCGGTCATCACCGTCGCCCTGGCGGCCGGACTGTACTGGCTCGCCCTGCGGTTCGCCCCGGACGCCGTACGGGAGCGGGCCGGTGACCCGCGCGACGAGGTCGAGGACATCTGGCAGGCCCGTGTCCTCTGCCACGCCTGCGACAGGTCGTACGTCGCCGTCGAGATGGACCGGACCGCGCAGGACAAGGTCGTCTGCTCCGCCTGCGCGTCCGACGGCCGTTAGAAGAGAGGGACCATGACCGCGATCATCCACAGCCGCTCCGCCGACGGGGAGCGGCCGGCCATCACCTACCGCGCCGCCGGCGACCGGTATGTGCTTGTCGAGTACGGCGAGATGGCGCTCGACCTGGAGCTGAACTTCTTCGTCACCGCCGTCTCCGCCCAGCTCACCGAGCACCCGGTGCCCGGCCTGGTGGAGGCCGCCCCCGGCTTCCGCTCCCTGCTGCTGCACTACGAGCCCGCCGCCCTCGACCGCAAGGACCTCGTGGCGGCCCTCGAAGAGGTGCACGACGCGCAGCAGTCGGTGCGCGCGCTGACGATCCCCAGCCGGCTGATCACCCTGCCGATCGCCTTCGACGACTCCGAGAGCCGAGAGGCCGTACGGCGCTACGCCACCACCATCCGCCGGGACGCCCCCAACGTCCGCGACAACTCCAACATCGGCTACATCCTGGAGTACAACGGCCTCGAGGACCCCGAGGACCTGTACGCGACGGTGACCGGCACCGAGTGGTGGAACGCCTACACCGGCTTCTTCCCCGGTCTGCCGTTCATGTTCCCGCTCGACGCGCGGGGCGCCATCACCGTGCCGAAGTACAACCCGACCCGCACCTGGACCGCGGAGGGCGCCGTCGGCATCGGCGGGCCCTGCGTGGCCATCTACCCGGTCGAATCCCCGGGCGGGTACCAGCTGTTCGGGCGGACCGTGCCGGTGTACGACATCCTCGCTCGCCACGACGTCTTCCGCGACGACCCGATCCTGATCCGCCCCGGCGACCGGGTGCGGTTCCTGCGGGTCGGCGAGGATCAGCTGCTCTCCGCCCGCCGGGACGTGCTGGAAAACCGCTACGAGTACATGATCGAGGACGACCCGTTCTCGGTCGCCGACTATCTGGAGCGCGCCGCCGGAGTGCGCGACGAGGCCGACGCGCTGCGCACCGCCCGCGAGGCGGCAGCCGCCGGGACGGAGGTGCCGTGATGAGCCTGCCCGTGTTCGACGTGGTCGCGCCCGGACTGCAGACCCTGGTGCAGGACTACCCGGGCCGCCGGGGCCTGCAGTCCAAAGGCTTCTTCCCGGCGGGACCCATGGACCATCTGTCCTTCCGGGTCGCCAACTCCCTCGTGGGCAACGCCGTCGGAGCCGCCGCCCTGGAGATCCCCATGGGACGGCTGACACTGAAGGTGCTCGCCAAGACCTCGGTGGCCGTGACCGGCGCCGAGGGCTCAGGGATCACCCTCAACGGTGAGCCGCTGCCGCTGTGGGAGACCGTCCGGGTCGTGCCCGGTGACGAGATCAAGTGCGCGATCGTCAAGGGGCCCGGCTTCCGGCTGTACCTCGCCGTGGCAGGGGGCATCGACGTCCCGGTCGTCCTCGGCTCCCGGGCCACCTACACCATGGGCGGCATCGGCGGCGTCGAGGGCCGCGCGCTGGCCAAGGGCGACGTCCTGCACGCCCGGCCGGTGCCGGATCCCGCCCGGCTCCGGGTGCCCGCCGCTCTGCGCCCCGCCCTGGCCAACGACTGGGAGGTCGAGGTGATGCGCGGCCCGCACGCCGACCCCGACTTCCTCACCGAGCAGGACTGGAAGGACCTGCTCGGCCGCGAGTGGAAGGTCGACCTCAACGCCAACCGCGTCGGCACCCGCCTCCAGTCCCACCGCTTCCAGTGGGCCCGGACCTCGGGAGGTGTGGCGGGCGGCCATCCCTCCAACGTCCTCGACGGCAGCTACCCGGTCGGCGGCATCAACACCAACGGCGACGTCCCCGTCATCCTCGGCCCGGACGGCCCGACAGCGGGCGGCTTCACCGTCATCGGCACCGTCGTCCAGGCCGGCCTGTGGAAGACCGGCCAGCTGCGACCGGGCCGCGACACCATCCGCTTCCGCGAGGTCTCCCTCGACGAGGCACTCTCGCTCGCCGCCCGCGCCGACTACACCACCGACCCGCACCACTACGAGGAACTCTGACCATGCCCCGTATCGACCTGAACTGCGACATGGGCGAGAGCTTCGGCCGCTGGAACCTCGGCGACGACCTCGGCATGATGCCGTACCTCACCTCGGTCAATGTCGCCACCGGCTACCACGCCGGCGACCCGCCCACCATCCGCCGTACCGTCACCGCCGCCGTCGAACACGGCCTGGCCATCGGCGCCCACCTCGCCTTCCCCGACCTGATGGGCTTCGGGCGACGCCGGATGACCGTGCCGCCCGAGGACCTGGAGGACTACTGCCTCTACCAACTCGGCGCTCTGGACGCCTTCGTACGCTCCGCCGGCGGCCGTATGGCCCACGTCAAACCGCATGGCGCCCTGTACGTCATGGCCTCCGAGGACCCGGCGCTCGCCGCCGCCGTCGCCCGCGCCGTGGCCAAGACCGACCCCGCCCTGCCGCTGATGCTCCTCAACCGGTCCACGACGGAAGCGGTTGCCGCCGAGGGCGTCACCCTGGTCCCCGAAGCCTTCCCCGACCTGCACTACGACGGCTCCGGCCACCTCGTCATCGAGCCGGTCAAGCGCGCCTGGGACCCGGAGCTGGTCGCCCGACGGGCCGTACGCATGGTGCTGGAGAAGAAGGTCGAGGCCGAGGACGGCACCCAACTCGACATCGAAGCGGTGTCGTTGTGCCTGCACGGCGACGCGCCCAACGCGGTCGACACGGCCGCGGCCGTGCACCGGGCCCTCACCGCGCACGGCATCGGGACCGTCCCGCTGGCCGAGTTGGAGGTGGCCCCGTGATCGAGTCCCTTCTCGTGGCGAACCGGGGCGAGATCGCCCGCCGGATCATCCGCACCGCCCGCCGCCTCGGCGTCCGCACGATCGCCGTGCACAGCGACATCGACGCCGGACTGCCCTTCGTGACCGAGGCCGACGAGGCGGTGGAGATCGGACCGGCGGCGCCCGCCGAGTCGTACCGCAACGCCGAACGGGTCCTCGCGGCGGCTGTCAGGACCGGTGCCGCGGCCATCCACCCCGGCTACGGCTTCCTCTCCGAGAACGCCGCATTCGCCCGCCGAGTGCGGGAAGCGGGACTGGTCTGGGTCGGCCCCGACCCGGACGTCATCGACCTGATGGGCGACAAGATCAACGCCCGCAACGCGGTCGCCGCCACCGGCATGCCCGTCGCCCCCGGCACCCTCGAACCGGTCACCGACGAGGCCGCCGCCGTCGAGGCCGCGGACACCGTCGGCTACCCGCTGATGGTCAAGGCGTCGGCGGGCGGCGGCGGCATGGGCATGGGCATCGCGCACGACGAGGCAGAGCTGCGCAAGCAGTACGGGGCCGTCTCCGGCTTCGCCGCCCGTATGTTCGGCGACCCCGGCATCCTCCTGGAGCGCTACTACCCCGCCGCCCGGCACATCGAGGTCCAGATCCTCGGCCTCGCCGACGGCACGGTCGTCGCCCTGGGCGAACGCAACTGCTCGGTCCAGCGCCGCAACCAGAAGCTCGTCGAGGAGAGCCCTTCCCCGGATCTCGACCCCGGCCTGCGCGCACGCATGCTCACCGCCGCCGTCGAGGCGGGCAAGGCCGTCGGGTACCGCAACGCGGGCACCGTCGAGTGCCTCGTCCACGGCGAACAGGGCGCCCAGGACTTCGTCTTCCTGGAGATGAACACCCGCCTCCAGGTCGAACACCCCGTCACCGAAGCGGTGTACGGCATCGACCTGGTCGAGGAACAGCTCCGCGTCGCCTCCGGCCTGCCCCCGTCCACGGACCTCACCGGGCTCCAACCGCACGGCCACGCCGTCGAGTTCCGCGTCAACGCCGAGGACCCCATCCGCTTCCTGCCCGGACCCGGCGCGGTGACGCGATGGGAGGAACCCGTTGGTCTGCCCGGCGTCCGCGTCGACTCCGGCTACGTGGAGGGCACCAAGGTCACTCCGGCGTACGACTCCCTCATGGCCAAGCTCATCGTCCACGCCGACACCCGCGAGGAGGCCCTCACCCGGGCCCGCGAGGCACTGGCGGCCTTCGCCGTCAGCGGCCCCAAGAACAACCTGCCGTTCTTCACCGAACTCCTCGACGAACCCACCTTCACCGACGGCACCTACACCACCAGCATCGTCGCCAAGATGCGATAGGAGCACCTCCGATGCCCCAGCAGATCACTGCGGACCTCGCCGCGAACGTATGGAAAGTCCTGGTCAGTGAGGGTACCGAGGTATCCGCCGGAGACACTCTCGCCATCCTCGAATCCATGAAGATGGAGATCCCCGTGGAGGCGGACACGGCCGGCACCGTCACCAGACTCGCCATCAGCGAGGGGGACATCCTCGAAGAGGGCGCCCTGATCGCCGAGATCTCCTGAACACCCTCGCCCCCGAACGGAGTTCGACCACCATGACCACAGCCACCCTCCGGCCCGCCACCACCCGCCCCGGCGTCCTCGCCGACCGAATCCCTGGCACAGCCCTCCTGCGCGACACACTGCTCATCGCCGGCGGCGCGGGACTCACCGGTCTCGCAGCCCAGGTCTTCCTGCACACCCCGCTCAGCCCCGTCCCCTTCACTCTCCAGACCCTCGCCGTCCTGCTGACCGGCGCCGCCCTGGGCACCGCCCGCGGAGCCGCGTCGATGCTGCTCTATCTGGCCGCCGGAGCGGCGGGAGTCCCCTGGTTCACCAACCACTCCAGTGGCCTGGGCGGCCCCACCTTCGGCTACGTGGTCGGCTTCGTCCTTGCCGCCGCCCTCGTCGGTGAACTCGCCCGCCGCGGCAACGACCGCAGCGTCGTCGGCACCATCGGTCTGATGGCACTCGGCAACGCAGTCGTCTACCTGGTCGGAACCACCTGGCTGGCCCTGAACCTCCACCTCGGCCTCCAGACCGCCGTCGCCGAGGGAGTCACCCCGTTCCTTGTCACAGACGCCCTCAAGATTGCCGTCGCGGCGGGCGCACTGCCCCTGGCCTGGCGGGGTATCGAGACGCTTCGCCGGTGAAGACCGCACGGCCGACGCCTCTTGGCCGGTCTCCTCGGCGGCGAGTTGGCCGGTGTACGGCTGGGCGGCGCGACACCGTCTGGCCGTAGTCGGTGAGTCGCATCTGGTGCCCGCGCTGACCCCGGACCAGCAGTTGCCCCTGGAGGCCGTGTTCCAGGGGCTGGAGCTGCGGGGTCAGAAGCCATCCCACATCAGTCCTGTTCCGTCGTCCTTCCAGCTCACCTTCCATGAGGCGGCCGGGCCACGATGCGGCTCTCACCGGGTGAATCGCGGAGATCCGTGGACCCGTACTTCGGCTCCGCGCGCGGTCACCAGGTCGTTCTGCCACTGCTGATACGCCCCGGACCGACGATCAGCGCCGCCCCGGCAACGGCTCGATCCCCGACATGTCCTTCGGCGCGTGCCGCAGCCACGTCATGAACAAGCCCAGGTCCCGGGCTGAGGTTCGCCAGCCCCGCTCAGTGCGCAGACACAGCGCAGGAACAGCGCGAGCGCGTACGCAAACGTCGAGGAGGGTGGGCGGCGAAGCCGGTGTCCCTCGGTCAGCGGCCGATCGGGTCCAGATGGGATCGGTCGTCCGGGGTCAGCAACGCGAGGTGACCACCCTCGCAGAGCGGGGTGGGTACGGTGAGCAGGTCCGTCTGCTGGGCCATTTCGGCGTCGAAGACGTGTATCTCCCCGTGACCGCCCCTGGAGACGGCAACCAGTGAGGCAGCGGGGGATGCCGCTATCGCGCGGCGCTCCACGCCGTCCCAGGGGGTGTGTCCGGGGCGTGGGCCCGCCGCCATGGGCAGGAGCGGCAGGCGGGCCGTCACGACCGGTGCCGCCTGTGAGGTGGCAACGAGGATCAGTTCGTCACCCTCGGGGTGCACGCGGGAGAAGGCCACGTGATCGGCGGCCACGGCCAGGCGGAAGATCAGGCCGGGCCCGAGATGCAGCCGCCCGACGTCGCCGGAGTCCAGGTGGTGCCACCATGCGTCGTTGGTCCAGTCCGGCCACCTCTCCGGTGTGCTCGGCCCGCCCCTCACGCAGGACCAGAGGGTCCGGTGCCGGGCGTCGAGCCGCAGGTAGAACCCGCGGCCTCCGGTCCGCCCGCCGGCAGCCCAGGGCAGAAGGCTTCCGAAGGCCAGGGCGTCGCCGTCCGGGCGCACCCGGTGGACCCCTGAGCGCGCCGCCGCGAACACCCACCCCGTGACAGGGTCGTACGCGTCGCCGTGCCCGTCGTCGTCCGGAAGCGGAGTGGAGAAGGCCGGTTCCGCGGGCGGGCACGACGGGGCGGCATCCATCAGTGCCGTGTGCCGGTAGGCGGTCAGTTGGCCGGGCTCGCGATGGCGCAACACCACCAGCGGATCGTCGGGGGAGCCGCAGAGAGCGACGCCCGGTTCACCGGTACGCGTGCGGACCCGTACCGCGCCCGGGCCCCCTTCAGCGGCCAGGTCCACGGCGGTCAACTGGTCGCACCAGGCGGACGGGTTGCGGCCGAGTCCGGTGGTGACGGCGATACGACGACCGGACGGTCCGGCGGCCAGATGCTCCGCCGGTACGGCCACGGGCACGCGGTGCTCGACCACCGGGCGGCCGGACTCCGGACCGTAGGGATCGAGGACCAGCAGTTCGCCTGCCCGGTCGTCGACGAACGCGAGGCGGTTGCCGGGCAGCGCGAGGAAGCCGGCGTGTTCGGCGAGATGGCGCCCATCGAGCCGAGCGGTCGTGTGCCCGTCACCCAGATCCAGGATCCGGATGGTTCCGGCGACTTGGTCGGCGACGATCAGGCGGGGTCCGAGGGGCATGAGGTGGTCTCCCGGTATGAGGGAACTGGGACGGAGGTTGCTTTGATAATGATTATCATGTCTAAATCGTGGTGGAGGGGCCAGGTCCGGGACGGTCCTCCACCACACCGTCAGCCGCGCCCGGACATCGAGAAGGACAGAGGGCATGTCATGTCGCACGCAGTGAGAAGGATCCGTCGGTGGGCGGCGGCCGTCGTGGTGGGGACAGTGCTGGTGGGATGCGGCGGGGCCGAGGAGCCCGCGTCCGACAAGGCCGGACCTGACGACGCGGGTCCGAAGACCTCGGTGGACGTCCGGCCCGTCAAGGCATCGCACAAGATCACTGACGCTCGGGGTGTCACCATCACGGCCGAAGCGCCCCCGAAGCGCGTGGTCTGCCTCGTCTCGTTGTGCGACGACATGCTCGCGGAACTCGGTATGGAGCCGACGGCCACCAACTCCGCGCTGCTGGCGCACCCGAAGTTCTTCGGCAAGGAACGCGCGGAGCAGATCCCGGTCATCCCTGGGGGCTTCCTCAGTCCCGAGGTGGAGGCGGTGCTCGCACACAAGCCGGATCTGGTGATCGGCTTGGAGGACACGCACGGCAAGCTCTCCCCCGCGCTCAAGGGCGCGACGACGTTCTGGCCGGTCCAGCCCTCCACCTGGGAGGACAGCGTCGGATACCTGCGGGACCTCGCGGCGCTGACCGGGCGTACGGAACAGGCGGAGGCCGCGGAGCGGCGCTTGCGCACCAGACTCGCGGCGGCGGAGCGGAACAGGAGCGACAAGACGTCCCTGATCATCTTCGGCAGTGACGAGAACTTCGGAGTCGCGACGCCGAAGAACGACGTAGCGGCCGGGCTCTTCCCGAAGATCTCCTCGTACCCGTGGAAGGGGCGCGGTGTCGAAGGAAGCTACAGCCTTGAGGAGATCCTCAGCCGCGATGTCGATGTCCTCTTCGTCGAGACGCTGTCCTTCGGCGGATCAGACGGCGAGCTGTCCGAGAAGCTGGCCAAGAACCCTCTCTGGGCCCGGATCCCGGCGGTGAGGAACGACAAGGTCGTCGAGGTGAACTCCGAGGTCTGGGCCAAGGGACGCGGAACCCGTTCGCTCGGCATCGTGCTCGACGAGGCACTGGCTGCTCTGAAGTGACACGTCAACTGGTGGGTGCCGGCGTCCTCCTGGTGGTCGGCGTCGGCGCAGCGCTGTGCCTGGGCACTCCGTTCGTGGCACCGTACCGGCTGTACGCCGTGTTCAGCGGAGACGGTCTTGAGGCAGTGATCCTCACCGAACTGCGGCTTCCGCGCATGGTGCTCGCCCTGGCCGCCGGAGCGTGTCTGGGCGCCGCCGGTCTGGTCCTCCAGGAGTCGCTGCGCAATCTGCTTGCGGTGCCCGAGATGATCGGAGTCTCCTCGGGCGCCGCCCTCGGCGTCGCGGCGCCGCTTGTGCTGGCTCTGTCGGTGCCCGCGGCGGTGCAGCCGCTGCTGGCTCTCGGCGGCGCGATCTGCGGCGGTGCGCTCACGCTGGCGGCAGCGGGGTTCGGGCGGAGCCCGTCCGCCGTACTGCTGACCGGAGCCGCCGTATCAGCGGCTCTCCAGGCTGGGCTCCTGGTGCTGATGGTCCTCGCCGACCAGCTCGACCTCCAGCTGATCTACCGCTATCTGCTGGGCAGTCTGTCCGCCCGCACCTGGGACGACGTGACGGGGCTGTGGCCCTGGCTGCTCGTCGCCCTGCCCGCGCTCGTCCTGGGCGCCCCGGTCCTGGGCGTGCTGCGTCTCGGGGACGACGATGCCCGGGCCTTGGGGGTGCGGGTGCGGCAGGCCCGGCTCGGGGCACTGACCATCGCCGTCGTCCTGATAGCCCCCGTCGTAGCGGTCTGCGGGCCGGTCGCCTGGGTCGGGTTCCTCGCGCCGCAACTCGCGCGCCGCCTGTGTCCGAGAGGGGACGCGCTGAGTTGGCTCCCGTGGTCCGTGGTGTGGGGTGCGCTGATCGTGCTCTGCGCGGACCAGCCCGCCCGGCTGGCGCTGGCACCGGTCGAAACACCGGTCGGCGCGTGGACGGCGCTGCTTGGGGTGCCGGTGGGGGTCGCTCTCTTGAGGACGAGGCGCGGAACGCGGAAGCCGGGCCGCTCGGCCGCGAATCCGGGGGCAGTGACGACGAGCCGCGACTCCGGGCCGGGAGTCAGCCGATGACCGTCAGCGCCACCACGTCTGCGCGCCCCCGTCGGGAGGGGCGAAAGCCGACCGCCTTCGGGCCGGGGGCGAAGCTCGGTCTGCTGGTGGTGCTCGTGGCTGTCGCCGCGTGCGCCGACCTCGTCGCGGGCCGGAGTCCGACCGCCGGCGAGGTGTGGGAGGTGTTCACGGGGGAGGGCGATCCGACAGCCCGGCACGTCGTGCTGCACCTGCGCGTCCCCCGGACCTTGGTGGCCCTCGGAGCCGGCGCGAGCCTCGGCCTGGCGGGACTTCTGCTCCAGTCGGCGCTTCGGAACCCCCTGGCGGGGCCGGAGGTCACGGGCGTCACTCCCGGGGCCGTGCTCGGGGCGGTGACCGCAACCGGTCTCGGACTGGCCGGGTGGGACTCCCCGGCAGCGGTGGTCGTGGCGGCCTGCCTGGGCGGATTCGCCGGAGCCGGGCTGCTGTGGCTGCTTGCCGGACGTCACACAGGGGACTCCGAGCAGACCGCGGTGTACGGGGTGCTCGTCTCCGCCGTACTTGCCGGACTCACCTCGATCGTCCTGCTGGTCGCTCCGGGGCAGATCGGGAGCATCGTGCAGTGGCTGATCGGCTCGACCGAAGGACGGGTCTGGGAGCACTGGACGCTGCTGTGGCCCTGGGCCTTGGTGTGGACGGCCGCCGCATGCTTGCTTGCCGCCCCCCTGACGTTGCTGCGCTGCGGCGACGAACAGGCGACGGCGGCAGGGCTCACGGTCGGCCGGGCGCGCGCGGCGGCACTGGTGTGCGCGGTGGCGCTGACCGCCGGCGCGGTGTCCGCCGTGGGGGCGCTCGGTTTCGTAGGGCTTCTCGTGCCCCATCTGGCGCTCGCGGTCTTCGGTGCCGACCTGCGCGTCACCCTGCCGGGCGCCGCGTTGGTCGGCGCGGTCGTGGTGTGCGGAGCCGACGCGGCGGCTCAGCTGTTCTCGCGTGTGCTGGCGGAAGGACTGGCCACCGCTCGGTTGGTCGTGCCTGTGGGGGCGCTGACGACGTGTGTCGGCGCTGTGCTTCTGCTCGTGGTGGCGCGACGCCAGGGATCAGGACAGGTGTGAACCGTGCCGAGAGATGACCCTCCAGGAGGAAAGATGACCACCCGCACCTCGCCCGCCGAGGCAGGGGACCACGGCATCCGGAGTCCGGCACCCGAGGTGGTGTCCGTGAACGGTGTCAGCTTCGGCTACCCGGGGCGCAGTGTCCTCACCGGCGTCGATCTGCGGGTGACCGCGGGCGAACTGGTCGCCCTGATCGGCCTCAACGGCTGTGGCAAGAGCACGCTGCTGCGCCTGATCGCCGGTCTGCTGCGGCCGTCGGCCGGCCGGGTCCTGCTGAACGGCGCCGATCTCGCCGGTCTGTCCCGGCGGGCGACCGCGCGACACGTCGCGCTGCTGCACCAGTCCTCACCCGCCGTGCCCGGCATGACCGTACGCCAACTCGTCAAGCAGGGACGGTACGCGTCCCGTGGGCCCCTCGGCATGCTGCGCGAGGGTGACGACGACGTATGCGCCCGGGCACTGGCCGATGTCGGCGTGGCGGACTGGTCGGAGCGGTTGGTCGACTCCCTCTCGGGAGGCGAACGCCAGCGCGTGCGGCTGGCCATGTCCCTCGCGCAGGACACGGGCGTACTGCTCCTCGACGAGCCCACCACCTATCTCGATCTGCGGCATCAGCTGGAGGTGCTGCAAACGGTGGTGCGTCTGCGCGAGGAACGTGCCCTGACCGTCGTCATGGTGCTGCACGACCTGGGACATGCCGCACGTTTCGCGGACCGCATCGTCGCGCTGCGCGGAGGGCGGGTGGCCGCGGACGGCCCACCCGACCGTGTCGTCACCCCCGAACTGCTCGCCGAAGTGCTGGGCGTGTCAGGGCGGGTGGGTACGGACCCGCACGGCGGCTGGCCTGTGTGTTACCCAGATCACCCTCTCCCCCCGCGAGAGGTATTGCGGAACGATAATCATATTCATTAATGTCGTTCACGCGGCGCCGGTCCCGGTCGCCGCAGTCCAGAAACGAATGGAGTCCTTCCATGGAGCAGAACAAGGTGTTCACCCCGATCGCCGACCCGAGCCAGCTGGCTCACCTGTCGGCGACCCACTCCAACGCCCTCGTCGAGAACCCCTTCGACGACGTCGCCGACGACATGGCCGTGACGGCCGACAAGTAGAACGAAGGGGGCGGGCCTGCCCAGTCGCTGGGCAGGCCCGCTCCGTCGTCACCGCAGCCCCCGAACCGAGGAGTCAACTCGTGGCCGTCAGCCGACTCGCCCCAGGCGTGGAGATCGTCGATGTGGCAGGACTGGGTCTCGCTGTGCGCACGCCGGACGGCGAGTTCCTGCGCGTCGACACGGGAGGGGTCGCGGCCAAGGACCTGCTGGCCCGGCTCGAAGGCGGCCCGGAGGGAAGTCAGGAACTGGAGAGCCTCGTGAGGGCGTTCGAGGACGCCGGATACGCCGGATGCGCTGGTTCCCCTGCTGGGCAGGCCCTCGCGGGGAGGGCCGTCCTCGTGCTGGGTGACGAACCCTTGGCCGGTGACTTCGCGCGCCGGGTGGCTGCCGAGGGTGCTGACGTCACCCGTCTGTGCCCTGCCGATGTCGACGCACTGGCGGAGCAGGCCACCCACGGACCCGAGGGGATGCCCACCGTGGTGGTGTGGTGCCTCGACTCACCCGCCACTCCCGGGCTGTGGGACGCGGCGGACACGCTGCCGGCCAAGGGCGTCGGATGGCTGCGCTGCCACCGCGAAGGATTCCAGGCATGGCTCGAACCCCTGGCCGCCGGGCCCGGTGATGTCACCTCTGCCGACGTGCGCCTGCGGCGGCTCGCCGTCTCCCCCGCGCACCGCGAACTCGCGGCCTACTGGGAAGGGAGGCGCACAGCAGAAAGCGGTGCACCCGGTACCGCTGCGTCGGCGGCGTTGATCGCTGAACTGCTCACCGCAGACCTCCTTGCCTGGGCCGACGGGCGACTTCGGACCGGCCGGTTGCCCGTACGTCGCCGTCTGCGCCGCGTCGACCTGCGTGACCTGAGCGTCAGTGAGCACCCCGTCCTTCCTGTACCGCGGGTGGCTCCGCTGCCGCCGCCCCGCACCCACCGGGCGGCGGGCATCTCCTCCGGAGGCACAAGCCGGTGAACGCGATTCCGGCAGCCGCCACGGCCGCCCTTCACCTCGGCATGGACGACGGGACGCGGCTGGCAGCGGACCTGTGCCTGCCCCGCGGCGACGGGCCGTTTCCTGCCGTCCTGATCCGCACACCGTACGACCGCCGTCGGCACCGCCCCGAACTGCTCTCCTGGGCAGCCGCTGGCTTCGCCGCCCTGGCGCAGGACGTGCGCGGGCGCTACGGCTCGTGCGGTCGGTGGCATCCCTACCGGAACGAAGCCGAGGACGGCGTCGCCACCGTGCGCTGGATACGCGAACAGCACTGGAGCACCGGGCAGGTCGTGGCGTACGGAAGCTCGTACGGCGCCCACTGCGCCCTGGCATCGGTGCTCGAAGCCTCGGCGGCCGACCGGCCGGACGCCGTCATAGCCGCCGTGCCCGCTGTCGGGGCCGCCGAGACCGCGCGGGAGCCGACCGGCCCTGAGCGGCTGCTGGCGCGCGCCGGGTGGTGGGCCGCACACGGAGACCGCGGCGTGTCCGACGAGAACGTCCTGGAGCAAGCCCTCGCGAGCGACCCCCACCTGCTGGAACACCTGCCGGTGACCGACCTCCCGCACAGACTTCGGCGCGTCATGCCTTCCTGGCCCCTGCTGTGGAAGGCCCAACCCGACGGCCACACCTGGGCACGTGCCGCGACCGCGGGCCCGCCGCTTCTGGCCGTCGGCGGTAGCCGCGACCCCTTCCGTGACGCCACAGTCGACCTGTGGCGACACTGGGGCGGGCCCGCCCGCCTCCTCCTCGGGCCATGGGGGCATGCGTTGACCGCATCGCCCGGGCCGGAAGCGCACCCTGGCCACCAGCTGAACCTCGGCCGGCTCTACGTCCGCTGGGCCCGAGCCGCGCTCACCGGCGGACTCGGCAAGGGCAGGACCGGAGTCACCGCGCTGGGAGGCAGCGCCTGGTGGGCTTCCGTGGACGACTCCAGGCGGCCCACCCTCTATCCGTTCGGCACCCTGCTGCGCCCGGTCGTGGGACCGGACTTCGAAGCCGATCCCGAACGGCCTTTTCGCTCGGATGACTTGAGCGTGCCCAGGGCCGGTCGTGCGGACCGATGCCTGCTGATCTCACCTCCCCTCCCCCGGCCCCTGGACCTGCTCGGCAGCGCGGAGGTCCGGATGGTGGCGCTGGCGGACACACCGAGCGCCGACTGGGTGGTCCGGGTCGTCGCCCTCGACCCGCGAGGATCGGCGGACCACCTGGCGACCGGCGTCGTACGGCGTACCGACCGGCCGAACACGGCCGCCCGGATCTCCGTACCGCTGGGCTTCCTGTCCCGGCGGCTGCCCGCCGGGACCCGGCTGCGCCTCGAAATCGGCGGGCACCACTTTCCCGCCCACGCCCGCAACCCTCACTCCGGGGAAGACCCGGTCACCGCGACCCGGCTGCTCCGCTCACACCGATCCGTCACATTCGAAGGCAGTGCGCTCGCCCTGCCCGCCGCCCCGGCCCCACACCGCTTCGCGCGTGTCCATCCCGTACAGGAGCTATGCCGTTGACCACCCGCAGCGCCCCGGTCACCGACCTGACGCTCGACGACCTCGTCGACCCCGTCTGCGGGCTGATCCGAGCAGTCGCACCGGTCGAGCACCCCACCGGCGCGCCACCGCGCTATACGGCCATGACCGCGGAGGTCGCCGACGCCCGGCGCTTCGGGGCCTGGCCGGCCGACCGCGTCGCCCTGGGGACCACGTTCGGTGACCCCGAGGGCGCCCGCGTCGCCGCGATCGCGGAGGCCATCGAACGGTACTGCGGAAACCGCGTTCCGCCCCCTGGGCATCGCGACGCGCCGAGGCACGCGACGGCTGCCGAACTCCACAAGGAGGGCAGGCGCCTGTACGGGCCCGACGACCTCCCCCGGTACGCCTCCTGGCAGCATGCCCGCCCGGCGTTCCCCTATCGGCCCTTCGAGGCGGACACACCGGCGCTGTGGGCCCGGGGGACGGAGAACGGAGCGGAATGCTGGGCGCCGGTCTCCCTCACCCATCTCAACTGGCGCCAGGGAGAGCTGCGTTCCCTGCCCCGCACCCACCACCTCAACTACGCGGGCATCGCCACCGGCCAGGGGCTCGACGACGCTGTGGAACGCGGGCTGCTGGAGATCGTGGAGCGAGACGCCCTGGAGCTGTGGTGGCACCTCGACGGGCCCACCCGGGGTATCGACCCGGCCAGCGTCCCCGGGCTCACCGCCGACCTGGAGGGCTGCGCCCTCGACATCCGGATCGTGGAGATGCCGTCCGAGTTCGCTCCGTGCATGGCGGCACTGGCGCATGATCCCCGGCGGGGCATCTACGCCGCAGGGTTCGCCTGCCGCTACGACCCGGCCGAAGCGGCGCGCAAGGCCGTGCTGGAGGCCGTGCACACCTGGGTCTTCACCCAGGGCGCGGTCGAGCGCGACGGCTGGGTCTTCCAAGCAGTCGACGCCGGCATGTTCGCCCGCGGCCTGTACCTGGAGCACCGGGCGGACCGGCGCTATCTGGACGACTGCGGCGCCGACTTCGGCGCCGTGCGTGACCTGGGCGCGCATGTGCAGGTGTGGCTCGACGAACGCATCACCCCGCTGGCGACCCGCTTCACCGACCCGGCCCACGGCGTCGTACCGATCGGGGACGTCGGGACCGGAAGCCGTGCGGCTCTCGACCGCCGCCTCACCGCCGGCGGGCACCGAGTGATCACCTTCGACCTGACCACGGAAGACGTGACGGCGACGCCCCTGCGGGTGGCACGGGTCCTGGTGTCCGGACTCGTCCCCAACGCCCCGGCTGCCTTCGGGTACTTCGGCAACCCGCGATTCGGGCAGGCCGCGCTGTCCCGGGGATGGCGGTCGACGGCACCGGCCGGACCCCAGGACTTCACGCTCGCACCGCCGCCGCACATGTAAGAGGGAGCGACGTGCCCGCACCGAACACCACAGACGACATCGCCCGCGCCGCCCTGGCGCGGGCCCGGTCCCAGGAGACGCCCGGCCCCGACGCCTCTCCAGGAAGCGCCCCCCTATGGACCGTGCCGGCCCAGCCGCTCACCGCCCGGGCCGGGCTCACCCTCGACGCCGTACTCCGCCGCTCCCTGGCGGCGGACCGGGCAGGCGCCGGTCGGCTCAGGCGCGTGCCCTCGGCCGGCGCGCTGCATCCCGTCGACGCGCACCTCCTGGTCGGCGGCGCCGAGACACTTCCCGCCGGGCGCTACGCGTACGACGCGCTGACCCACCGGGTGCACCGTCGAGGTCCCGCTCCCGACGACCCGCCCGAAGGCACCGTCATCGTTCTCACGGTCCGGGCCCGGCCCACCGTGTCGCACTACGGCCACCGCGCGCTGCCCCTGCTCCTCCTGGACGCCGGACACGCTGTCGCGGCACTCGTGGAGGCGGGAGCCACCGAGCTGTGCCTCGATGCGGACGGTGCCCTGTTGTCAGCGGCAGCCGGTCTGCCCCACTCCGCGCGATGGCAACACACCTGGCCCGGCACCGAACCCCAGCACCCCCTTGCCGCCGTCGCCCTCGGCACACCGTACGCAACGCCGCACGACGTCTTCGAACGCTGGGCCGCGTGCCCTCTCGCAGCTGCTCCACAAGGTGAGCCCGGTGTCGAGGTCACCTCCCCTGTGCTGCGGCAGACCTGGCGTGCCTTGGACTGCGTGGCCGTTTCCGACGGACACCCGGGGGTCTGGACCGCGGTGGCAGCGTGCGGTTCCGAGGAGGTGCCGCTCTCCCGGAGAAGCGCCCAGCCACCACTGCGCGGCCCTGTGGCGCCCGCGGACCTCGCCCGAGTACTGGCCTGCGCGGCAGAGGCATCGCCCGACGGACCGCGGTGGTGCGCGGCCGTCGGCGGCACGCATCCCGCGCTCCTTGAACTCACCCCGCCCGCAAGCCATCCGCCCGACCCGGCTCTCCGGCCCCTCGCGTCCGGCGAGACCCGGCCCACCCTCGCCGCCTGGGCGGCCGGCCAGGCGTGGATCGCCGAGGCCGGGGCCGTACTCCTTGCCCACGGATGTCCCGGCCACGCGGATGCCGCACGCATCCGAAAGGAACACCTCGCCGCCGGATACGCGGGAGGCCGGGCGCAGCTGACCGCCACCCGGCTGGGTCTGGCATCGCGCCCGATCGGCTCCTGGCAGCATGCCGACCTCGGCGCCGCGATCGGCGAAGCACCGGGCCGCGACTGGATCGTGCACGGACTTGCCCTGGGAAGGGGCGATGAACGGTGATGCTTCATCCGGAACTCACACGGGCCGCCCGCACGGCCCGTGGCGCGCTGCTCGGCGCGACGGCCCTGCTCGGCGCCGTGGCAGTGACACACCTGGCGCAGGCCGTGCTGCTCGCGCTGGCTCTCTCCGCCACGGCCCGGGGGGCGACGCAGCACGTGCCTGCGCTCCTGGGCGCGGTACTCGCCGCAGTCGTCGCCCGCGCGGGCCTGACCTGGTGGCAGCGACGCACCGCGGTCAAGGCCGGCTCACGCGTACGGGGCCACCTGCGCGACTCCCTGCTGGAACACCTCGGGCAGCTCCAACCGTCCCATGCCGTCGGCGCGCGGGCCGGCGCCGTACGCGCCACGCTCGTCGACGCCGTCGAAGGCGTCGACGCGTATGTCTCCCGCTATCTGCCTCAGCTTCTGATCACCTGCGTGGTCCCACCGTTGCTGCTGATCGCTGTGGCCACGATCGCGCCGCCTGCGTTGCTCGCGCTGGTCCCGGCCCTCGTTCTCGCGCTGCTCGCGCCCCGCTGGTGGGACCGGGTCCTGGAACGCCGCGGACGCGAGCACTGGGACACCTACGAGAACCTGGCTGCCGACTATCTCGAAGCCCTCCAGGGCATGCCCGCCCTGCGGGCCGCCGGCGCGGTCGGGCGGACCCGCGAGCGGCTGGAGCGCCGTTCGACCGCTCTCCACCGGGCCACCGTCGCCAAACTCCGCGTCTCCCTGATCGACACCGGCCTCACCGACCTCGCCATCCAGGGCGGTACGGCTGCAGCGGCGCTGGTGGCCTGCGGCTCAGCGCTCTCCGGGAACACCACGGAGACGGGCACCTATCTGCTGCTGATGCTGGCCTCGGAATGCTTCCGCCCTGTGCGTGACCTCTCCAGGGAGTGGCACGCCGGATACCTCGGAGTCTCCGGGGCGGACAGCATCACCGCGCTGCGCACAGCCCAGTGCGGGGTGGCGGACGAAGGACAGCGGCGTGTGGACTGGCCCACCGCGCCCGAGGTGACCTTCGCCGAGGTGACCTTCACCTATCCGGGTGCCGAGCGTGCCGCGCTGGCGGGCGTCACCTTCACCGCCGCGGCCGGTCGCACGACGGCCGTCGTCGGGCCCTCCGGCGCCGGGAAAACGACCCTCCTCGCGCTGCTGCTCCGCCACCACGACCCGCAACACGGCGAGATCCTCACGAATGGCACCGGTACGAGGCGCTACACCTTGGACTCCCTCCGCCGGGGCATCGCCGTCGTCTCCCAGGAGACCTACCTCTTCCACGCCTCCATCGCGGACAACCTCCGACTCGCCCGTCCGGACGCCACCGACGACGACCTGCGCCGCGCCGCGGGCGCCGCAGGCATCCACGACGAGATAGCCGCCATGCCCGAGGGGTACCTGACCCTGCTGGGAGAGCGCGGCGCCACCCTGTCGGGTGGTCAGCGCCAACGCCTGGCCCTCGCACGGGCCCTGCTCGCCGACGCACCCGTGCTCGTCCTGGACGAGGCGACCAGCGCGGTGGACGAGCGGGCCGAAGCCCGTATCGGCCAGGAGCTGTACCGGGCCGCAGACGGACGCACCCGCATCGTCGTGGCCCACCGCCTCGACTCGGTGCGTCACGCCGATCGGATCGTGGTCCTCGACGGCGGCCGGGTACAGGCCGTCGGCGACCACGACACCCTCATGGCCGGTGGAGGGCTCTACGCCTCGCTGGTCAAGGCCGGCCACACGAAGGAAGCGGGACGACCAGCAGCATGAAGCCATTCGACACCCCGGAACGCGGCTCGCTGCGGGCTCTGCTGCCCGCCCTCGGCGCCCACCGGGTCATGGTGGCGCGTACCTTCGCGGCCGCACTCACCGAGCAGGCCGCGCTCGTCACGCTGGTCACCCTCGCCGCCCACACGGTGGGCGCCGCCGTCATGGAACGGACGCCGCCCTCCACCACCGTCGTGGGCGCGCTGATGGCGCTCGTACTCGTCCGAGCACTGGCCACCTGGCGGGAGATGGACCTCTCGCACGATCTCGCCTACCGCGTCCTGGCCGAGTTGCGCGTGCGGGTCTTCGACGGGCTCGCCCGGAGCGCCCCGGCACGGATCGGCGGCCGGCACAGCGGTGATCTCGCGGCGACGGCCATGGGGGACGTGGAAGCACTGGAGTTCTTCTACGCTCACGCGATAGCCCAACTGCTGGCCGCCACCACAGTGTTCGGAGTCGGCACGGTCGGTTTGGCAGTCATCGAGCCACAGATGCTGCTCGTCGTGCTGCCGGTCGCGGTGCTCCTCGTTCTCGCACCGCTGGTGGAAGGCCGAGGCAGGACGGCCCGGGGAGCCCGGACGCGTGCGGCGGCTGCCGAGCTGTCCGCGGAAGCGGTGCAGACCGTCGACGGGCTGCGGGAGCTTCTGGCCTTCGGCGCTCTGCGGCGCAGTCGCTCCCGGCTCGCCGCCGCCGGTGAGGACCTCGCCGCGGCGCAACGGGCCGAGCAGTCGTGGGAGGCCGCCGCAGCCGCCGTCCGTGAGGCGCTGGTGGTCGCAGCCGTCCTCGGGGTTGTCGCGATCGCCGCCCGAGCCGTCACCGCCGGGCAGCTCGACGGGGCCTGGGCTCCGGCCGCGATGGCCCTCGGCCTCGGCATCCTCGCACCGGCCGCCGAATCCGCGGCGGCACTCGGCCGAGCCGGCGGGCTGCGACCGGCCGCCGCCCGCGTCCGTGCGGCCATCACCGCACCTGCGGGCACGGTGGAGTCACCCGCACCGCAGCCCGTCCCGGCAGGCCCGCTCGGCGTGCGACTGCGCGACGTGCGCTTCGACTACGGCGGGACCACCGTCCTGGACGGACTGGACCTCACGGTTCAGGCCGGTGAGACGGTCGCTCTCGTCGGAACATCCGGAGCGGGCAAGTCCACCTGTGCCCACCTGCTCGCCCGCTTCTGGGATCCCTCGCACGGAGCGATCGAACTCGTGCCCGCTGACGGCTCGGCACCGGTCGACCTGCGTCACCTGCCTGAATCGGAGCTACGCCGGGCGGTGGCCGTGGTCGGACAGGAGACACCGCTCTTCCACGGCACTCTCGCCGACAATCTGCGCCTCGCGGCCCCCGAGGCGACGGACAGCGAACTCGCCGCGGTGGCCCGCGGCTGCGGCATCGACCGCTTCGCCCCGAGCCTGGACATCCATGTCGGTGAGCGCGGCGGGACTCTGTCCGGAGGACAGCGCGCACGTATCTCCCTCGCCCGCGCCCTGCTGGGCAGTCCGCGGGTACTGGTGCTCGACGAATGCACCGCTCATCTCGACACCGCCGGCGACGCTGAACTCGCCGCGGCGCTGGCGGCAGCGTCCGCCACCCGCACCACGATCTGGATCGCCCACCGGCCCGCCACGATCCGCCGGGCCGAGCGCATCGCGGTGCTCGCCGACGGGCGCATCGCCGAGGAAGGGACCTGGGACCAACTCATCTTCCGAGGAGGGGCCTTTGCCAGGGTGATGGTCGCGGAGCCCGCCGAAGCGTCCGCCCGGGTGACCCGCTGACGGCTTCTCGACGCCGGGGGAAGTCACACAGCGCCCACCATGACCAAAAAGGCCCACGTATCAACAGATTCATACATGGCGATTACTGAGGGGCAGGGCGCCTGACCGCACACTGAGGCTTCTTCCGGGCATAAATGAAGCTGGCGTTACCGGTGTGGGTCTTGTTGGAAAATGTTGAGACTGGTAGAACCGTCCATGTCATTACGAATGACGTGCCGCCACCTGGATGGTCCACCTCACCAACGGGCAACAAGGCGGCCTGACATGCGGTCTCCCCGGGGGCGACTCCCGAGTTCACATCCGGCCGACCGTGGCATCACGCACACGACGGCACCCGCGGTGCCCCCACACCCACCCGGGTCCGCCCCACGCGCCCCCAAGGAGGCACTTCATGAACCGCAGACTTCGCGCCGCGAGAAAGAGAACGGCCGCGCTGGCCACCTCGCTGTCCCTCCTCGCCTACGGCACCGCCCTGGCCGCCAGCGCAGGCGTGGCAGCGGACGTTGCCACGGCCTCCCCGGCCGACGCCGCCGCTGCTGCCGAGAGCAGCCCGGCCCTCACCCCACCCATGGGCTACAACAACTACTACGTCACCTTGTGCAAGGGCACCCTGACCGAGGCACACATCAAACAGACCGCCGACCTGATGGTGTCCCAAGGTCTCACCGCTGCCGGCTACAAGTACGTCAACCTCGACGACTGCTGGCAGTCGCCGGAACGGGACAGCTCCGGAAACCTGGTCCCCGACCCTGTCCGCTTCCCCAACGGGATGAAGGCGCTCGCCGACTACGTCCACTCCAAGGGCATGAAGTTCGGCATCTACTCCAGTGCCGGAACCGTCACCTGCGGCGGCCTCCCCGCCTCCCTCAACAAAGAGCAGCAGGACGCCGATCTGTTCGCCTCCTGGGGGGTGGACTACCTCAAGTACGACAACTGCGGCAACCAGGGCGTCGACGCCTATCAGCGCTACAAGGCCATGGAGGACGCGCTCAAGGCCACGGGGCGCCCGATCGTCTACAGCATCTGCGAGTGGGGCGCCAACAAGCCCTGGAAGTGGACGCCGAGAGTCGGCAACTTGTGGCGGACCACCACCGACATCGGCGACTACTGGCAGAAGGTCATCAACAGGGCCCACCTCAACCAACGCCTCGCACAGTACGCCGGCCCGGGTGCCTGGAACGACCCGGACATGCTGATGGTCGGCCGGGGGCGCATGACGGACACCGAGTACCGCACACAGTTCAGCCTCTGGTCCATGATGGCCGCCCCCTTGCTCTTCAGCACCGACCTGAGCAAGGCCGGCCCAGCGACCCTGGAGACCCTCAGGAACACCGACGTCATCGCCGTCGACCAGGACCCCCTCGGCAAGCAGGGAACCGTGATCTCCAACAGCGGCGGCCTCGTCGTCATGAGCAAGCCGCTCCACGACGGCAGCCGGGCCGTGAGCCTCACCAACGAGACCGACACCACCCAGACCCTCACCACCACGGCCACCGCCGCCGGTGTCCCCGGAGCCGCCTCCTACACGGTCAAGGACCTCTGGACCAAGAACATCAGCACGTCGACCGGGACCATCAGCGCCTCGGTCCCCTCACACGGCACCGTGATGTACAGGATCACCCCCGCCACCTAACTGCCCACAGGGGCACCCCGGTGAGCAGCCTGGCTTGGTCGTGCTCCCGATGGACCGCGATCAGACTCTCGTCGCCGAAGCCCAGTCCTCACCCGGCCGCGCCCCGGCCGTCTCGCCGTTCACCCCGGGGTGGCGGCTCAGGAACCGCTGCGACGCGGCCGGGGCAGGGTGGGCCCGGGCAGGTTCTTGGAGTAGAGGAGGAAGCGGGTGCCGTCCGGGGTGTGGGTGTCACCGTCGGAGTGCCAGCCGCGCTGTTCGTAGTAGGGCCCGGCGCCGGCGGCACCGGCCGCGGTGACCAGCGAGATCCGGTCGCATCCGGCCAGTACGGCGAAGTGGGTGAACCGCTCGATCAGCACACCCCCGATACCGAGCGAGCGGGCCTGTTCGGCCACGGCGACATAAGAGAGGACCGCCCCACGGACCGGGCGGGTGCGTACGAGGGCGGAGCCGAGACCGGTGTCGGGGCCGGCGTCGCCCCCCGGTGCCTGGTCGGGGACAACTCCCGGACCGGGCAACAGCTTACGTATGTACCGGCCCAGCCGCGTCCGTACGAAGCGTGCCGCGACCGTGGGACGCACGGCGAGTGCGGCCAGGCCCCGCAGCGCCAGACCGAGCCCGTGGCTGCGCAGAAGGTGACGGCGGTGCAGTACCGGGTCGATGACGCCGACGAGGTAGCCGACAGGCTTCCCGTCCAACTCGGCGATGAACCCGGTGGCGTGCGGGCTGGTGAGGTGAGTGCGGGTGTACGCGGTCAGGAATCCGCGCCCGAGGCGGGCGAAGAAGCCGCCGGGAAAGTACCGGAGGTGCTCACCCACTACGTACGGCAGATGCTGCGTGTCCATGAACCGGACGGTGACCACTCCGCCGTCCGGCGCCCCGGTACCCGGTGGCGTATCACCGAGGGCGGCCACGATACGTAGCTGGGTGGTGGGGTGATCCAGTTCGGAAGAGGTTCGGACAGTGCTCGGCAGCGCAGCGGCGCGAAGGTCGGCGTCCACCCCGTCAAATTACTACGGTGCGTAGAACTAAATCTACTACGCGACGTAGAAAAATTGCGGGTGGTGACAGTGAGCGTCGACCGTGCGGCAGAGTCGAAGCGCGCCGGACGCGGTGCCTGTGCCTCAGCTGTGAGGTCGCGGATGGCACTCACCGCGCGTTTACGCCCGCCGGATACATTGAGCGGCATCTCACCGAACGCACCGAGACGCAGAGGGAAGCGATGACAGCACGGGGAGCCCGGGCCCCACGGACCCGCGCCTCGCACGGCGCCGTCCGCTGGGCGCGGGCCGCCGTCATCGCTCTGTCCGCGGTACTCGCCGTGCTCATTCACCACGAGACGGCCGCCGCCACCATCGGCCCGACCTCTTGGACCACCCCCCATCTCATGGCGCCCGGCACGGCGATGCCCGGACATGCTCAGGCACCGGCCATGTCCGGGGACCGGCCCACGATCACCAGCGTGCAGGACCCGAGGCCGACGACCGTGGTCGCCCGGAGAATGATCAGCGTCGACACGGCGCCCTGCTCCGGCACGACCATGGAGCACTGCTCGACCGGGAGCCTCGTCGAGACGGTGAAGCTCCCGGTACCGGAGCGGACCCCGACTTCGTGGGCTCTCACCCCCTACGGAACCGTCACCGCGGGCTCCCAGGCCGCCGGAACGGTGGAACGGGCACCCCCGGACCTGTCCGTACTCGCTCAGCTGCGTATTTAGGCCGTGCCCAGCGGCTTCCTCGCACCCTTCACCGTGCCGAGGAGCCGTCACCGCCCGGTTCCGCATACGTGTACTGAGATCGAGGACATCCATGAACAGCATCAACCGCCGTTCCGCCCTGCTCGCCGGACTCGGCGTCGCGGGCGCGGGCGCGCTGGCCGCCTGCACCAGTGGCTCCAGCGGGACGCCCCCTCTGGTCGACCCCTCCGGTGGGGCCATCGCCGCAACCGAGAAGAAGCGGAAGAAGACCGGCAGGACTCAGCAGGTGAATCTCACCGCCGCGCCCGCCACGCTCGACCTCGGCGCCGGGGTCATGGCACGGACCTGGGCCTTCAGCGGCCGGGCCCCGGGCAAGGAGATCCGCCTGTCCGTCGGTGACACGCTGGCCGCCGAACTCTCCAACCAGCTGCCGAACAGGACCAGTACGTCCATCCACTGGCACGGCATCGCCATGCGCAACGACATGGACGGCGTGCCCCCGGTGACCCAGCAGATGGTACGGGCGGGCGCCAACTACACCTACCGTTTCATCACCGACGCCCCCGGCACGTACTTCTTCCACCCTCATGTCGGCGTCCAGATCGACCGCGGCCTGTACGCGCCGCTGATTGTCGAAGATCCCAAGGAACCGTTGTCGTACGACGACGAATGGGTCGTCGTCCTGGACGACTGGGTCGACGGGGTCACCGGAACCCCGGACGAGGTCCTCGCCCAGCTCCGCCAGGGCACGGACGACGAATCCGACTCGGACGACGAATCCGACTCCGGCGGCCATGACATGGGGGACATGGACATGGGGGGCATGGAGGGCATGGACATGGGGGGCATGGACATGGAGGTTGGCTCCCCGTCCCCCTCCGTCACCTCCTCGCCCGGCGGCGCGTCGATGGGGTTCATGCTGATGGGCTCCGACAGTGAACTGCTCGGCGGCGACGCCGGCGACGTGAGGTACCCGCACCACCTGATCAACGGCCGTGTTCCCGCCGACCCCGACGTCTACCAGGGCAAACCCGGCCGACGCGTCCGGCTGCGCATCATCAACGCCGGCGGCGACACGGCGTACCGGGTGGCCCTCGGCGGCCACCGGCTGACCATCACTCACACCGACGGATTTCCCGTCGAGCAGGAGCAGGTCGACGCCCTCCTCCTCGGTATGGGCGAGCGGTACGACGTCCTGGTCACCCTCGCCGACGGCGTCTTCCCCCTGGTCGCGGTGGCCGAGGGCAAGGACGCCGCGGGCATGGCACTGGTCCGTACAGGCTCCGGCGGCACACCCGCGGCGACCGTCCGTCCGAAGGAACTGAACGGCAGGATCCTGACGGCATCCGAGCTGCGCGCCACCGACGACGTCCGCCTGCCGTCCAGGAAGGTGGATCAGGTGCACCGCGTCAAACTCACCGGATGCATGGACAACTACGACTGGTCCATCAACGGCAAGGCGTTCGACATGGACGATCCGACGGCCAACGCATTGACGATCGAGGAGGGGCAGCGGGTCCAGCTGGACTTCGACAACTCCACGGAGATGTGGCACCCGGTACATCTGCACGGCCACACCTACCAGCACGGCGACGGCGGCCCGCGCAAGGACACCTCCATCGTGCTCCCGGGACAGAAGCTGTCCGTTGTCTTCGACGCTGACAACCCCGGCCAGTGGATGCTGCACTGCCACAACGCCTACCACGGAGAGGTGGGAATGATGACGCTGGTGGCGTACCGGAGCTGACCTCTCCTGCGGCACCGCCAGGGGCCGGTCGCGTCCGGCCGGCCCCGCGGCGCAGAGCGCGGGCGGACGACCACACCGCGGGCAGGCCGCGGTCGATCGAAGCCGCGGGCGCCGCCCAGGTCACGTGGCACCGTTCGTGTCGGCGGTCATGTGACCGGGCAGGTTCACCGCGAGCGGTTCCAGGACGTGGCCGAGCAGATGAAGCGGCCCGGCGGTGACCCCGGCCCCCTCCACGGCCCGCCAGTAGGCCAGGGCCGTGGAGACGTCGACCAGTCCCCGCACCAGCGGCACGTCCGCGCCGGAGGCGTGCAGCAGGGACTCGGCGCGGCAGGACGCCAGCGTGCCGGAAATCCCGTACTGGGCCGCCGTCTCGGCGGCGGCGACGGCGTCGGGCAGCCCGTCCGCCAAGGCGCGCCGGGTGGCGCCGACCGTGAGCAGCCCGCCGCCGACGACGAGGACGTCCCCGCGCTCGCGCATCCGGGCGAGCGCGCGGCCGGTGTCGAAGCAGTGCGGGAAACTGTCGTCCACGACGACGGCACCGGGCCGCAGTCGATCCACGTCGATGAGGGCGCGGTGCCCGCTGACCGCCGCGACGACCAGCCCGGCCCCGTACACGGCATCGGGCAGATCCGGGGAGGAGACGCGGACGGCGACGTCCCCGGCCAGCCCGCGTTCCCGCAGCGTCCGGGCCAGCTCCTCCAGGCGCGGACCGCTGCCCGGCGCATCGCACAGCACGAGCCGGGCGGGCGGCCGTTCGGCCAGGGTGAGCAGCAACTCCAGCGACGAGGCGCCGATCGAGCCGAGCCCCAGCACGGCCACCTCCAGGTCGGCCAGGTCGCGGCCGGTCGCGGCCAGGGCGGCACGCACCGTGCGGACCACGGAGACGACGGTGGCCGCGTGCCCGGTGGTGACGGACGCCGCCGCGGCCGGGTCGGCGCGCAGTACGTCGAAGCCGTAGCCGGTCAGTGAGGGAATCATGCCGGCCAGCGAGACACAGCGGGCGCCGAGCGCGGCAGCCGTCCGCACGGCCCGCACGGTGTGACCGGACAGGCCCCGGTCGTCGGCGAGTTCGTCGGCGAACAGCGGCAGCGCGACGAAGCCGGACCGGCCCAGCGGGGTGGAGGTCGTCTCCAGCAGCCGGGGCTCGCCGCCCGGGAACAGCAGACGGCGGATGTCCTCGCGGGCCGAGGAGGTGTCCGGCAGCCCCGCGAGCCGGGCCAGGTGGGCGGGAGCGGGCAGATAGCCGACGAGCGCGGCGTCCACGTCCTGCCCGGCGGGGTTCGGGACCCGTCGTACGGGCCGGGGTTCCACGGGCCGGTGGCCGGTGGCCGGCACGGTACGGACGAGCCGGTCGCGCAGCCCGTCGGCGAGCGCGGCGAGCGCGGCCGGGTCGAAGGCCGCCGCCGCGCCGCGCACGGTGACCCGTAGCCGGTCGCCGTCGGGCCGTACCGCGAGGAACACGTCCGTCCCGGCCGCGGGCGGTGTGAAGCCGCTCTCCTCCTCCTCGTCCCAGCGCACGGCCAGGACGCCCCCGTCCTGCGGGCCGAGCGCGCCGAAGTCGAGGAAGGTGAAGAAGAACTGCGACGTCAGCGGCAGCCCGCTGGTGTCACGCGGTACGACGTCCTCGTGGACGCGGGCGGAGACCGTCTCCTCGACGACCCGGCGCACCCGCCCCGCGAAGTCGCCGGACGTGGCTTCGGCACCGGGCCCGAAGGGGCGGACGGCGACGGCGGTGGCGAACGGCCCGAACACGCGGTGGATGCCGGGCAGGGGATGGTCCCGGCCGGACACGGCCACGCCGATGATCAGGTCCTCCTGGCCGGTGCGGGCGGCGAGCGCCCCGTGGTAGGCGGTGAGGAGCGGCGCGTACAGGGTGGCGCCCGCGTCGGCGGCGATCTTGCGGAGCGCGCCTGTGACGAGGGCGTCCAGGACGAAGCCGCGGGAGTGGAACTCCGGCGACGGTGGCAGTGACGGTGACGGTGACAACGCCGTCCCGTCCCGGTCGGCGACGCGCAGGACCGGTTTGGCGTAGGGCGCGGACAACGCCGCCCGTCGTCGCCGCGCGCCCTCCGCCTCCGCCCGCGGAGCCGTGGCCCGCCCGGCGACGTGCTGCGCGAACTCGCGGAAGGTGAGTTCCAGTTGGGGCAGCGCGGGTGCCGCACCGCCGCTCAGGGCGTCGTGCACGGCGGTCAGTTCACCGAGCAGCAGAGCGGCGCTGTAACCGTCGCCGATCACGTGATGGGCGTGCACGACGAGTACGTGCTCGTGCGGGGCCAGGGTGAGCACCCGCAGCCGCAGCAGGGGCCAGGCCCACGGCTCGAAGCGGCGGCGCTGCTCGTCCTCGATCCGTTCCGCCAGTTCTTCCGGCCCGGACACGGTCGCGAAGTCGACCGGCAGCCGCAGCGACGCGGGCAGTTCCTGCTGCACCGGTGGCCGTACCCCGGCGGGGAAGACCGTGCGCAGCATCGGATGCCGGGCCACCAGGGTGTCCACGGCCCGCTGGAACAGCTCCCGGTCGAGCGGGCCGGTCAGCCGCAGCCGGGCCAGCCAGGACGCCCCGGTCCCGGGGGCGAGGGCCTCGGCCAGCAGGAATCCGCGCTGGCTCGGGGTGACGGGGAAGGCCGCCGGGCCTTCCGGGACTTCCGGACCCGCTGGGTCCGCCGGGTCCGCCGGACCGCCGTCGGAGGCGGGCTGCCCGGTGGCATCCGATTTCCCCTCGGCGGCCATCCGGTCCACGGCCTCGGCCAGCGCGGCCAGGGTGCGGTGCCGGTACACGGCGGTGGGCCTGGGCAGCGGACCGCCGCCGTGCCGGGCGAGCCGGTCGAACACCTGGAGCGCCAGCAGCGAATCGCCGCCCAGCTCGAAGAAGTCGTCGTCCGGTCCGACCCGGTCGACGCCGAGCAGTTCGCACCAGATGCGTCCCAGCCGCTCCTCGGTGGTACCGGTGGACGGCCGTACGTCCGCCGTCGGGGTCTCGCCCCGGGCCGCCGACAGGGCCCGCCGGTCGACCTTGCCGGTGCCGGTCAGCGGCAGGGCATCCAGGAGGGTGATGCGGGCCGGCACCATGTACGGCGGCAGCGACGCCGCCAGATGGCGCCGCAGCGCCACCGCGTCCACGTCCTCGCCGGCATCCGCGTGCCTGAGCACGACGAACGCGGACAGCCGCCCTTCGTCGGCCAGTACGACCGCCTGCGCGACGTCCGCACGGGTGCGCAGCACGGCCTCCACCTCGCCCGGCTCCACCCGGTAGCCCCGTATCTTCACCTGGTCGTCGAGGCGGCCGACGAACCGCAGCGCTCCGTCGGGCAGCGCCTCCACCCGGTCGCCGCTGCGGTACCAGCGGCGCCCGTCCCGCTCGACGAACGCGGCCCGGGTCAGCCGGGGTTCGCCGAGGTAGCCGGCGGACAGTCCGACGCCCCCGATCAGCAGTTCGCCGGTCGCGCCCGGACCGGACGGCGCACCGTCGGGGCCGACGACGAGCAGCTCGGTCCCGGTGACGGCCCGGCCGATGGGCAGGGCCGCGACCCCCTCGTCCGGGCGCTCGGTGACGACATGGAAGGTGGCGTTGATGGACGTCTCGGTGGGCCCGTAGAGGTTGACGATCGTCTGCCCCGGGCCGAACAGGTCGTACCAGCGGCGCACCCAGTCCGCCCACAGCACCTCCCCGCCGACGTGGACGAGGCGCAGCGCGGACAGGTCCGGCCGGGGTTCACCGCGCCGGACGAGGTTCTCGGCGGCGGTCAGCAGTCGCTCCCACAGTGACGGCACCGAACTCCACACGGTGATCCGGGCCCGCGCCACATGGTGCAGCAGCAGCTCCGGATCGCGTACCAGGTCGCGGTCGACGGTCATCACGGTCGCACCGGTCAGCAACGGGGCAAGCAACTGCCGTACGGAGGCGTCGAAGCAGGGTGAGGAGGTGTTGGCGAGGCGGTCGCCGGGGCCGAAGGCGAAGGTGGTCGCCGCCCAGTCGAGGTAGTTCTCCATGGCGCGGAAGGTGATGGGCACGGCCTTGGGACTGCCGGTGGAGCCGGAGGTGAAGATGACGTACGCCGTCGCGTCGGCGTCGGCCGTCTCATCGGGGCCGTCCTCGGCCGGTGCGGTGCCTTTCCCGTCGGCCGGCTCGGTGTCTGTCCCGTCGGCCGGCTCGGTGTCTGTCCCGTCGCCCGGCTCGGTGTCTGTCCCGTCGCCCGGCTGGGTGACGGGCACGGCGGTCAGGGCGGTGAGCGCCCGCGCGGCGGCCCGGGTGCCGTGGTCGTGCACGACCACGCGCACCCCGCACCGCCCGGTCTGCTCGGCCAGCCGGGCCCCCGGGTGCTCGGCGTCCAGCGGCACCCAACCGGCGCCCGCCCGGAGGATGCCGACGACGGCGACCACGGTGCCGGGGCCGGGCGTGGTGAGCATGCCCACCAGGTCGCCCCGCCGTACGCCGTTCTCCCGCAGCCGCCGGGCGAGGGCTCCGGTGGCCGCGTCCAGGTCCCGGTACGTCAGGGTGAGCCGGCCGTCGTCGACGGCGACCGCGTCGGGAGCGGCCCGGAACCGTTCCAGCAGCCGGCCGACGACGGTCGACGGGTTTCCGCCCGCCGGTTCCGGCGCGGGACCGGCGTCCGGGGCGCGCAGTTCCCGCTCGAAGGCGGTGGCGAGACGGGCGACCGTCGCCGGGGCGAAGAGGCGCTCGGGAAAATTCCAGGACAGCCGCAGCGCGGGCCCGTCCTCCCAGCACAGCAGGCTCAGCCGGGTGGCGGCCGAGCCGGTGCCCGCCGCGGTGGGCCGTACCTCGACCGGGCAGTCCGGGTCCAGGGGCGCGCGGAAGCGGGCGAAGCTGAAGCTCGCGGGGCTCGTCGTCCGCGGCCCCGAGGCGTCGCCGGGCAGCAGCCGGGCGAGGTCGAGGCTGCTGACCGTGGCATGCCGCTCGCTGTCCAGCCAGGCCAGCCGCACCCGTTCGGCGAGCCGAGGGAGCGGCTCGTCCGGATCCGCCTCCAGCAGCAGCGGCAGGGTGTCGGCGAGGGGGCCGACCAGCCGGTCGAGCCCCGGCAGCCGGGCGTCGCGGCCCGCGCGGGCGATGTTGACCGCGATGTCGCGCTGTCCACTCCACCGGGCCAGGCAGCGGGCGTAGGCGGCGAGCAGGAGGTGGAAGAGGGAGACGTTCCAGCGGGCGGCCCGTTCGCGCAGTACGGCGACGAGGTCCTCGCCCAGGACGCGCTGCTCGGCGACGAGCGGTCCGGGGCCCTCGTCGGAGTCCGGACGGCCGTCGTAGGGCAGTGACATCGGGGAACGGTCCGCCAGACGGGCCGTCCAGTACGCGGTGTCCTCGGCGCGTGCGGCGGGCCGCCCGCCGGTGGCGAGGGCGGCGAAGTCCGCGGCGGGCGGAAGCGGGGCCGGGACGCGGCCCAGGGCGAGGTCGGTGTACCGCGTCCACAGTTCCGTGCAGAGGACGTTGAGGCTGTAGCCGTCGGCGGCGACGTGGTGCACGGACAGCACCAGATGGGCCACTCCGCCGCCCCCGGTCAGCAGCAGCGCCCGTAGAGGAGGCTCTCCGGTGAGGTCCAGCGGCCGGTTGGACAGCTCCGTCTCCAGCGCTTCGAGGGCCTCTTCGCCCTCGGGGCACGGCCGGGTCTCGAACCACACGGCGGGGTCGGCGCCCGCCGTCACCGTCTGGTGCGGTACGAGGGAGGGGCCGTGGCCCGCTCTGATCCGCAGGCGCAGCATGCCGTGCCGCTCGGCGAGCGCGACGAGGGCGCGGCGCAGCAGACCGGGGTCGAGGGGTCCGTGGACGGTCTGTCGTACCCAGCCGCGGGCGGGAGTCCGGGGGTAGAGGACGCTGCTGGTGTGCAGGGCCAGTTGCACGGGGGTGAGGGGGAACGGCACGCCCTCCGTGACGGCGCTCGGCGTGACGGCGCTCCGCATGACGGTGCTCTCCGTGACGGTCGCCCGGCCGGTGTCCCCGTTCTGACCGGGTGGGGCGGTGTCGAGGTGTGCGGCGAGTTCCCGCACCGTCCGGTACTCGAAGAACAGCGTCGTCGGCAGGTCCCGGCCCAGGGCGCGTTCCAGCCGCCGGACCAAGTCGACCGCGGCGAGCGAGTCCAGGCCGAGGGAGAGGAAGGCGACGTCCTCATCGACCGCCTCGGCGGGCAGGTGCAGGGCCTCTGCCAGCAGGGTGCGTACGAGGGTGCGGGTGCCGGACGTGGCGGACGTGGCGGCGGCTGGGGCGGGAGTGGGGGCCGGGCGCTGAGGATGGCTTACCGGTGCCGTGTCACCGCTGTCGCCGCTGGCGCCGCTGCGGCCGGGACCACCGGGACGACCGGGACCACGGAGATCGGCGAGATCGGCGACATCGGCGAGATCGGCGAGCACCAACTGCGCGGTGTCGATGGCGCAGGCCGTGCGCAGCGCACGTAGCGCATCGGCCGGAGCGAGGGGCGTGCCCCCGGCGCGCAGAGGCACGCCCTCCGCCACCGTGGCGGCGAGCCCCGTGCGGGCGACGGCGCCGAGGTTCAGCGCCAGCCAGCGGCGGCCGGCGGCACGTTCGGCTGCCGCGAAGGCGTCGAGGTAGGCGTTGGCGGCGGCGTAGTCGCCGAGCGCGCCCGAGGCGCCCGGCAGGACGGAGGCCACCGAGGAGAAGGCCACGCACAGCGCCGGGCGGTGTCCGTGGCGGTGCAGGGCGCGGGCCAGCAGCCGGGTGCCGAGGGTCTTGGCGGCCAGGGACCGGCCGGTGTCGTCCCGGCCGGTGCCGCGCAACGAGCCCGGTACCGCCACCCCGGCCAGATGGAGCACGACATCGGGCGCCGGGGCCTGGGTGAGCAGGGCGTCGAGTTGCCGTTCGTCGGTGACGTCGGCCTGCTGGTAGCGGGCGTCGGCGCCGAGTGCGCCGAGTTCCGCGAGCAGCGCGGCCGGGGGCCGGGGGGAACGGCCGGTGAGGACGAGGGTGGGACGGCCACGCCCGGCGAGGTCCCGGGCGAGCGTGGCGCCGAGGCCGCTCGCGCCACCGGTGATGAGGTAGACGCCGTTGGCGGGCAGCGGGTCCGCCCGGTCCGTCACGTCCGCCGTCGCGTCGCGGGGCAAGGGCTCGACCCCCCGCAGCAGCCGCGCAGCGGCGCGCCAGGCGGCCACGGACACCGTCTCGCCCGGCGCGGACAACTCGGCCACGACGCCGGCGATTCTCTGCTCCGGCGTGTCCTCGGAGGACAGGTCGACACAGCTCAGCCCCGCGCCCTCGGTCTCCTCCGGGAACGCGAGCGCGAGACCGGTGAGCAGGGCCTGCCCGGGACGCGGCACCGCCGCACCCTCCGCGCCGGTGCGGTGGGCGTCCTCGGTGAGCAGCAGCAGGCGCTGCGCCCCGGCCCGGTCGAACTGCCGCAGCGTGTCCCGGAAGGCGGCTGCGGCGGCCGAGCCGGTCTCGTCGTCCGCCCGTCCCGCGAGGTGGACGACGGTGTGCGCGGACTCCGAGCCCGCGCCGACCACCGGTACCCCGCGCTCGGCGAGCCGCAGGGACAGCTCCCGCACCGCCTCGCCGTCGGGCCCGGCGACCAGCGTGACCGGAACCGGACCTGAGGGCTCGGGGAGGGAAGCGGGCGTCCAGGCGACCCGGTGCAGCAGCCGGTCGGCGTCGGGGCCGGGCCAGTAGGGCCGCCGCTGGAAGGGATAGGTGGGCAGCGGCACCCGGCGTCCCGTCGGCGCGAGCGCGGCGTGGTCGACGGCGACACCGCGCGTCCACAGCCGGGCGACGGTACGCAGCAGCGCGTCCCGGCCCCGGCCGTCCTCCTCCCGCGTGGCCGGCAGGGCGGAGAACGTGACCGGCGCGGGTCCGGGCCGGTCCGCGGCGGCCAGGCGCACGGCTCCCGGCAGATCGGTGCCGGGCCCGATCTCCACGAACGTGTCGAAGCCGTCCTCACCGAGCCTCCGCGCGGCGGCCCCGAACGCCACCGGCCGCAAGGCGTGTTCCCGCCAGTGGGAGGCGTCGGGGGCCGGTGCCCAGTCGCCGGTGAGGGTGCTCATCAGCGACACCGTGGCGGTCCCCGGCGACAGAGCGCCGGCGGCGTCGTACAGCGCCCGCGCGGCCGGTTCCATCAGCGGTGAGTGGAAGGCCCGCGTGACCTGGAGCCGGCGCGCGGCGACACCGCGGGCGGTCAGCTCGGCCATCGCGTCCTCGACCGCGCGCACGGTCCCGGACAGCACCAGCCGGCCGGGGGCGTTGCGGACCGCGACGGCGAGCGCGCCGTCCGACGCGGCGACCAGGGCGTCCACGGCGTCGTCCGCACCGCGCACGGCGGCCATCGCGCCCCGCTCGGTCAGCTCGGCGATGAGTCGGCCGCGTTCGGCGGCGAAGCGGACGGTGTCGGACAGCGGCAGCAGGCCCGCCGCGCAGGCGGCGGCCAGTTCCCCGACGCTGTGGCCGGTGACGGCGTCCGGTACGACGCCCCAGGCGCCCAACTGCCGGGCGAGCGCGACACCGAAGGCGACCAGGACGGGCTGGGTGATCTCGGTGCGGGCCAGGTCGGCCGGGTCGACGCCGGGGTCGGTGCACCAGTCGGTCAGGGTGCGGCCGTGCAGCGGGCCGAGGTGCGCGGATGCCTCGTCCAGGGTGTCCCGGAACACGGGCGCGGTGGCGTGCAGTTCCGCCGCCATGCCCGGACGCTCGGTGCCCTGGCCGGGGAAGACGAAGACGAGACGAGGGCGCGCCAGGACGGTGCCGGCGGACCCGCCGCCCGGCGCGGCGGGCGGGTGGCCTGTGGTGTCAATCGATGCATCCGATGCCGTGGCCGGGTGGTCCCCGGCACCGCCCGCTGCGGCGAGGGCGGCCAGCCGTGGGCGTACGTCGCCGTCGCAGACGAGAGCGAGGCGGTGGCGGTCGGCGTCGCGGGCCGTCCCCGTGGTCAGGCACAGGTCGGCCTCGGTGATCTCCGGGTGGGCGGCCAGGTGGTTGGACAGGTCCCGGACCAGGGCGCGCAGCGCGGGCGGTGTGGCGGCGGAGAGCGCGAGGAGGTGGGGCCCGTCAGCCTGCCGCTCCGCGCGGGCCGTACGACCGGCGGGTACGGGAGCCCGCTCCAGTACGGCGTGGGCGTTGGTGCCGCCGAAGCCGAAGGCGTTGACGCCGGCGACGCGTGGTCCCCCCGAGGGCGGCGCGGGCCAGTCGACGAGCCGGCCGGGCACCTCGAACCCGGACCCGGCGACCGGCGCGGCGGGCGGATCGGCGTGCAGCGAGGGCGGCACCTGACCGTGGCGCAGCGCCAGCACCACCTTCACCAGGCCGGGCAGCGCGGCGGCGTTCAGCAGGTGGCCGATGTTGGTCTTGGCCGAGCCCAGCAGCCGGGGTCGTCCACCGGGCAGGGGTGGGAAGGCGTGGGCGAGCGACATCAGTTCGACCGGGTCGCCGAGGGCCGTGCCGGTGCCGTGCGCCTCGACGTACGTCACCTCGGCCGGGTCGACGGACGCGGCGGCGAGGGCGGCGGTGATGACCTCGCGCTGGCGGGCGGGATTGGGTGCCAGCAGGCTCAGCGAGGTGCCGTCGTTGTTGACGGCGGTGCCGCGGACCACGGCGAGCAGTTCGTCGCCGGCCCGCCGGGCGTCCGCCGTCCGCCGCAGGACGAGCACCGCACCGCCCTCGCCGGGCACGAAGCCGTCCGCGTCGGCGCCGAACGCACGGCCGCGGCCGGTCGGCGACAGGGCCTGCGCGGCGTGCAGCATGCGGTGCGCGGTCGGGGTGAGGTGCAGGTTGACGCCGCCGACCAGGGCGAGGTCGCACTCGCCGTCCGCGAGGCTGCGCCGGGCCAGGTGCAGGGCCACCAGGGCGGAGGAGCAGGCGGTGTCCACGGCCAGGGCCGGGCCGTCCAGGTCGAAGCTCTGTGCGATGCGGGCGGCGAGGAGGTTGGGCAGGTTCCCGGTGAGCGCCGCAGGCGGCAGTTCCGTGCCGTCCGCATGTGCCGCTCGCTCCAGCAGTTCCCGGTAGCCGCTGTCCCCGGCCGTCGTGAACACGCTGATGCGGTGGGCGCGGCGGCGCGGTCCGGCGTATCCGGCCCGCTCCAGGGCTTCGTGCGCCAGTTCCAGCAGCAGCCGGGCCTGCGGGTCGAGGGCGCGGGCCTCCGCGTCGCCGATCCCGAAACGAGCGGCGTCGAAGCCCGCAGGGTCCTTCAGGAACGCTCCCCACCGGGCCTCGGGCACCGGGTCGCCGTCCCACCGGTGCGGCGGCACCGGGGTGACGAGGTCCCGCCCTTCGGCGAGCAGCCGCCAGTACTCCTCGGGGCTGTCGGCACCGGGGAAACGGCACGCGAGACCGACGACGGCGAGCGTGTCGTCCGCCCGCCGACCAGGGGCGCGGGGGCCTTCCGTTGGGGGGTCACCCTCCTCCGACTCCGACTCCGACTTCGGCTCAGACTCCGACTCCGCCTGCGACTTCGGCTCAGACTTCGACTCAGACTCAGACTTTGCCCTCGGCCTCGCCTCCGACTTCGTCTCCGTCTCCGCCCCGTCGAGCAGGTGGTCGATGATCCCGGCCACCGTGTCCGCCCCGGCGCGCAGCGCCGCCACTTCCAGACGTCGGCCGAAGACGTCCTCCAGCGCGGCCAGTACCTCCATCGCCTTCAGCGAAGTCCCGCCAAGGGCCCGGAAGGACGTACGTGAGTCGATCCGCTCCACGGGCAGCCCCAGCACCCCGGCCCACACCTCACGCACCGCCCGCTCGGCCGCCGCCCGCGACCGGGGCACACCGCGCTCGCCCGTCCCGTGCCCGCCGGGAGCGGTCGGCTTACCACCGGGCCCACCAGGCCCACCAGGTCCACCAGGTCCACCGGGTCCACCGGGTCCACCGGGTGCGCGGGCGACAACGCGAGGAAAGCGGCCCGCCTCGAACCGGTCGCGCAGCACATGGCGGCGTATCTTGCCGCTGGTGGTGCGGGGGAACTGGCCGGGCGGCAGGGCGACGATCCGTACGTCGTCGTGGAAGAGGGCCTCGCCCACCCGGTCCGCGACGCGGCGCAGCACCTCGTCGGCCGAGCGCGGCGGACGAGCCCAGGCGACGCACACCACCACGCGCTCGCGGCCGGTGGCGGGGTCGGTGGAGCCGACCACCGCGGCCGGTCCCGGCGGCAGTCCGGGCGTGCCGACGGCAACCTCCTCCAGGTCGGCGGCGTTGTACTTCAGCCCGTTCAGGAAGAGCACGTCCTTGTGCCGGCCGCTGACGCACAGCCGCCCGTCCCGCAGGAAGCCCAGGTCGCCGGTGCGCAGCCAGCCCCCGGCGGTGAAGGCGGCGGCGGTGGCGTCGGGCAGCCCCCGGTAGCCGCGGGCGAGTTGCGGCCCGCGCACCTCGATATGCCCCACGCGCCGCTCAGGGAGCACCTGTCCGGCGTCACCGACGATCCGCACGGAGCAGCCGGGCACGGGGTGGCCGAGGTCCATGAGTTCGACGGCACCGCCGCCCGCGTCGGGGGCGTCGACCACTCGGCCGCGGCTGAGTGCGTCCCGCTCCACCGCCAGCGGCACGGCCACCTCGCCCGGTGGCGGAAACGTTACGGCGAGGGTCGCCTCGGCCAGCCCGTAGACCGGCTGGAGGGCGTGCGGCGCCAGCCCCGCGAGGCGCGTACGGGTGACGAAGTCGCGCCAGACGCCGGCGGAGATCGGTTCGGCGCCGACCAGCACCCGGCGGACGCTGCGCAGGTCGAAGCGGGCCAGGTCCGCGTCGGACATGCGCCGGACGGCCAGCGCGAGCGCGAAGTTGGCGGCTGCCAGGTGGGTGGCCCGGTGCGTGGTGGCCGTCTCGAACCAGATCGCCGGCCGCCGGGCGAACGTCAGCGGCCCGATCTTGACCTGCTTGGCACGGGCGGCGAGCGGCGCGAGGTGCGTGCCGATCAGACCCATGTCGTGGAAGTACGGCATCCAGCTGACCGCCACGTCGGCTTCGCCGAGATCGGACACGGCCAAGATCTGGCGCAGGTTGGCCGTCACCGCCGCGTGGGTGAGTTCGACGCCCTTGGGCTGCCCGGTGCTGCCCGAGGAGAACTGCACGAACGCCAGATCGTCCGGGGCGCACGGCACGGCCGCGTCCGGCGTGTCACTGTCCGGCAGCCCGTCCACCCGCAGTACGGCCGCCTCGGCGGGCAGGTCCCGCGCCACCTCTTCGCCTGCCGCGTCCACGAACAGGGGTGGCCGGCCCAGGTGCTCCCACACGGGCACCACCCGGCGGGCGTCCGCCGCGATCGGCACCGGCACCAGACCAGCGCCGATCAGCCCCCAGAACATCACCTGGAAGTCTTCACTGCGGTCGGCGACCAGCGGAACACAGGTGCCGGGCGCCACCCCGGCAGCCCGCAACCCCCCGGCGACCCGTAGCGCGTCCGCCAGCAGCTGACGGTATGTCACGGTCTGCTCGCTGCCGTCACCGCGCACGTGCACTGTCACTTGCTCGGGGGCCTCCCGGGCGGCGGACAGCAGCACGTTCCAGAGGGTGTCGTCGGTCATGTCGTCTACTCACATCAAGTCGAAGGAGACCGTGCCACGGGGCGGCGCTCGGCCCGCGGGTCCACGCGAAGAAGCCGCGCAGCGCGGCGGGGCTGGATGGGGTGGGGGGCGACTCGGACCGTCGTGGGCCTCCGTACGGCATTTCAGCGATCTTGTCCACTGCCTGTCGGCCACGTGTCCGCAGGCACCGGCCCGCCGAGCACGGACCGTGAGCGCCGGACCGCCGGGAAGCGGGCCCGTACCTCACCGCTCATGTCCAAAATCACGATGAACTGAGATCTATCGTAAATGTATATCATTATCATCTGTAGATCTGACACGGCACCTGCGGCGCTTCGCCCTCAGCGCCCGGCGCCCACTCCCCCATTATCATTTTTCTGGCCCCGCAATCGGGCACCCGGCCAACGGAGTTGGCATGGCGTCCCCCTGCCGAGCGCATGACCTGAGGTGGTGTCACCGGCTCCGGAGGCATCGGCAGACCGCTGATCAGCGGCATGACCGCCGACTTCTTCGAGATCGGGAGGCAAGGGCGAACACCACTTCACCGCGACCGGGAAGAGGGCCTTCGACAAACGGTTATCCGACAGCGAACCCAGGCGCGCGACGCGTTCTCCGTGCTCGATCGGTCGGCGGCGTCGGCGAGGGTGCGGGGGCGAGGTGACTACGGGACAGACCTCTACGGCCGGCCACTCGGCCAGCGCCTTCTCGTCCGCAACCGTCGACGGCCGGACCCCGGGGCCGCTCGGAGCCGGATCGCCCCCGCTCTTGTTCACCCCAGGTCCCAGTCGCCGTCCACCAGCGTCCAGTTCGCCGACAGCTCCTCTGACGACCCCTCTTGCCGCACGCCGCCCCTTCGGCCTCGATCACTCGATCCCTCGATCAGAACGACGAGGCCACGGGTGAGGGAAACCGGGATCGTCCGGCTCCCCGCGACCTGCTTTGCGGTTGATGTCTGCGGTGGGACTCCGGGGCCTGATCGAAGCCGTCTGTGCCTGGCCCATGCCCCGTCCGCGGCCCACTGGCAGCAGCGTGTCATGCGAAAAATTGCAGAGTTGCAATTCCGTACGTGGAGATCGTCCCGTCCCTCCCGCCAGTGACCACCGTCGGATCGCCGAAGACACCGAGAAGGTCGTCACGGAGCGGGGGAAAAGCCGCGCTCAGAAGGCGTGGTCACTGCGAGCGCACGCGGGGCGGAATCTTGTGCCGTGCCGCCGCCGAGAGGTGGTCCACGACAACAAGACTGCGCCCCGGTGGACCTTGACGCTCTTCCCGCTCTCCTGACACCTTCTGGTTGAAGTTGCACACAACCAGCTCAGTGCAAGCAGCTTCAAACACGGTGTCCGCTCAGTCGCGTTCCTGTGAGCCGCGTGTTCCTCTGTCATCACGTGTCGCTCGCAGCGCGGCAGACCGTCAGCGGCAGTGCGGGATTGTTCAGTGCACCCGGACGGACCCCTCAGTAGTCCGGTGCCGGGTGGACCTGTTCCGCGTGCCCCTGTCGCCGTCACCGACGAATCGCGTTCTCCTCACCGCCCACCCGATGTGCGGTCCCGCCTTTCCCGACCGAAGGAGTCAGTCAACCATGCGCTTGTCGCACCTCCGCCTGCACCTGGCCATCGCCGCCGTTGCCGCTACAGCCCTCGCTTCGCCAGTGACGGCCGCCGTCTCCCGGGCTGCGACTGCCCCACCGGAGCCACCCCCCGCACTGATACCGCAGCCGGTCTCCCAAAAGGCGCTGGAGGGACAGGAGTTCACCCTGACCTCCAGCACCCGGATCGTGGTCCTTTCGGAGGAACAGGCGACCGTCGGCGTTGGTACCTACCTGTCGGAGTTTCTCGCCCCTGCCACCGGCTACTCCGTCCAGGTTGTCAGCGACACGGAGGCACAGGAGAACGCCATCGTCCTGGACCCCAACGGGTCCAAGGAGCTGGGCGCCGAGGGGTACACCCTGACCTCCGGCAAACAGGGCGTCGTCGTGAAGGCGCACGGGGCGGAGGGGCTGTTCCGCGGTGTGCAGACCCTGCGCCAACTCCTGCCCGCCGCCGTGGAGTCCCGTACCCCGCAGACCCGTGCCTGGACCGTCCCGCCCGTGGAGATCTCCGACGCGCCCCGCTACGGGTACCGCGGCGTGATGCTCGACGTCGCCCGCCGCTTCTTCAGCGTCCCCCAGGTCAAGCGCTACATCGACCAGGCCGCCTCGTACAAGATGAACATGCTGCATCTGCACCTGACCGACGACCAGGGCTGGCGCATCGCCATCGATGAGATACCCGACCTCACGAAGATCGGTGCCAGCACGCAGAGCGGCCACACCGACGGCACCGACTGGTACTACACCGCGGAGGACTACAAGGAGATCGTCTCCTACGCCAAGTCCCGCTTCATGACCGTGGTCCCCGAGATCGACGGCCCCGGCCACACCCAGTCCGCGCTGGCATCCGTGCCCGGACTCAACTGCGACGACAAGGCCAAGGATCTGTACACCGGATTCGAAGTCGGTATCAGCCTCTACTGTCTGAAGGATGAGCGGCACATCACCAACGTGAGCAGCTTCCTGAAGACCGTCATCAAGGCGGTGGCCGACCTCACCCCCGGCCCCTACATCCACGTCGGCGGCGACGAGACCCCGCAGGCCACCCCGGAGCAGTACGCCACCTACGTCAAGGCGGCCTCGGAGACGACCACCGCGCAGAAGAAGACCGTGATGGGCTGGCACCAGCTCGGCCAGGCCGAACTCCCCGCCGGCAGCCTCATGCAGTACTGGGGCGAGGAGGACGACCGTAAGACCATCGGCACTTCCAAGGAGAGCGAGAAGATCCGCTTCGCCCGCGACGGAGCCGCCCAGAAGGCCAAGTTCGTCATGTCGCCGTCCGACCACGCCTACCTGGACATGAAGTACGACGTGTCCACCCCCTACGGCCTGGAGTGGTCCGAATACACTCCGGTGCAGCGCTCCTACGAGTGGGACCCGACGACAGCGTCCGCCAAGCTGGACGGCACCGGTTCCGTCGTCCCCGCCGACCAGATCGCCGGCGTCGAGGCCGCCCTGTGGGCGGACCGCGCCTACGAAGGCAGCAACGCGCTGCCGACCGAGGCCACCCGCTGGCCCTCCGCCACCGAGTACGCCGAGTACATGAGCTTCCCCCGCCTGCCCGCCCTCGCCGAGGTCGGCTGGACGCCGCAGGCCGGCCGTGACTGGAAGAACTTCCGGCAGCGCCTGGCCCAGCACGGACCGCGCTGGACCGCCGCCGGAATCGGCTACCACCCCGCCCCGGGCATCCCCTGGCCCGGCACCGTGAAGACCGTCGAAGGCGCGCACAGCGTCGTGACCGGAGGCAAGGCGCTGGACAACCGGGGCTCCACCTCCAACGGCACCGCCATGATCCTGTACGCAACGAACCGCGGCAGCAACCAGACCTGGACGTTCACCAAGCAGTCCGACGGCACCTACACCCTGACCAACAAGACCTCCGGGAAGTGCGCGCAGGCATCCGGCGGCGCCGGTACCGCCGTCGTGCAGCGGACCCCCAACAGTGACGCCGCGCAGCGCTGGAGGGTCACCGAACGCGGCGACGGCGACTACACCATCACCTCCAGCAGCGGCCTCCTGCTCACCGGGGCCTCCGCCACCAACGGAGCCGCGGTCACCGTGCAGGAGGACACCGGCTCGCCCCTCCAGAGCTGGTCGATCGAATGACCGACTCTCCACTCGGTGCCCCGTCTCTCCCCGCTCCGGATGTCTGCCGGGCCGTCCGGAGCGGGGCTCCTCCTTCTCGATCAGCTCGGGCTCCACGGTCGAGAAGTCATGGAGTCCGGGCGGCAGTGCCCACGGCAAGAGCACGACCGGTGTCCTGAACCACAGCGGCAGTAGGTTCCGGACACCCTCCACGCACTGCTGAAACCAGCACCCCACGGGCCCCGTCTCATCAGGCGGGGCCCGTGGCATCCATGCCGCCCCCTTCCGACTACGCAAGGACCGCGTCGTGTTCTCCGCGATCTTCCAACATCGTGTGGGCTATCTGGTCGCGTGCACCGTGACCGCCCTGGTCCTCGGTTCCGTGGCGTGGGCGCTCGCACGCCGAGTAGGAAACTCCCGGGGCCTGTGGTGGTGTGGACTGGCCTTCACTGTCACCGGTGTCCTCGGCGTCACCTTCATGGACGCCGGCCCGGCCAGTGGCATGTGCGTCCTCAACCACCAGTCGGTGTCGCCACGGCTGTCCACATGGTGCGCAGGTCGCTGCTCTGGCAAGGCGGCGTGAAGGGCTCGCTGATCGCCTGCGTCGCGTTCTTCTGCTGGGTTCGGGCGTCGCCCGCCCGATGCTCGACTTCACCAACATCGACGGCAGCGGCCTCTCCGCAGCGGACGCTGAACAGAAGCGCGCCGTCGGGGCGGCGGTGAAGGAGGCATTCGGTGATCGGTACACGATCGGGCAGCTGAACGAGCAGCCCTGCCTGGACACATCGTGCAAGAACATCATCTTCAACCTGTACAGCCGTGAGCAGGGCCGGTCCGGGATGTTCGGGTACGGCAGCCTCTCCTGGCCGGACAAGAGGCATCTGAGCGTGATCCTGGAGGACGGCGACCGGCCCACCGGCATGGGATACCCGGTGGAGGGGGCGAAGCCACCCTCCACCGCCCGGGAGGCACATGAGATCGCTCAGGCGTACGCCGGCCGTCAGTACCCGTGGGCGAAGAGCGCAACCGTGCAGGAGACCGATCCCGTCGGCGACAAGGCCGGCCTGGGCTGGATGACGAACTGGCGGTGGACCCACAACGACGTCCTGATGCCCAGGATGCTGGACGTCCGGATCGACACGACCGGACGCGTGTCCCGGATCGACGTCACCCTCGGCCCGACCCGCACAGACCTTCCCCAGGCCACACTCGATGCCAGACAGGCCGAGAACGCGGTGAGCAAGGCCGTAGAGGCACAGCTGCGGGCCAACGGAAGCACCGACGCCGAGTTCCAGACCACCGCCTTCACCGTCAAGGCGGACGACCTGGACGGCACGTGGAAGCCCTACTGGCTTGTGCACGTGACGTCGTCCCACGCTGGACAGACCGACAACACGCAGGAACCGACCCCTGTTGAGACCTATCGGGTGAACGCTCTCACGGGCCAGGTGTACGACGCCGGCGGGCTCCGCCTCAAGACCAGTTGACAGCGACCTCTCACATCAGCCGAGTGCGCCACTGGCTGCGCACATCGCTACGGTTGCCGGTTCGCCGCGACTGTGGTGGTACACCGACCAGACTCGGGCTACGACAGCTCGCATCACCTGTCTGATACCTCGCAACCACGACAGTTGATGCTGACGTCACCTGGACAGGTCCGCCCCACCGGGAAAGCCATGGCTGAGGGAACAGCCAGCCGCCGGGGGGCGCGGTCCAGCGATCTAACTCACATCGCGACGCAGCAGGTCGTGGAAGGTTTCCCGGCGCACCACCTCGCGGGCCTCTCCGTCCCGGCAGAAGATGACCGGGGGGCGCCGGGCGCCGTTGTAGTTGTTGGAGAGTGAGTAGCAGTAAGCCCCTGTGACCGGGACCGCGACGACATCGCCGACCTGTGGGTCCGGCAGGTTGATGTCGCGGATCAGGGTGTCGCCCGACTCGCAGTGTCGGCCCACGAGGTCGCAGGGTGCTCCGCCGCCCACCCGTGAGGTGATGGCAGCCTCGAAGCGCTGGCCGTAGAGCATGGGTTCGAGGTTGTCCGCCATGCCGCCGTCGACCGCCACCAGCGTGCGCGGTCCGGATTTGACCGTCACTACTCGATAGAGGGTTGTCGCGGCCTCTGCCACGATCGAGCGTCCCGGCTCGATGATCAGGCGGGCCGTGGCCGGCAGATGTTCGCGGGCGGTGTCGGTCAGGGCGCGAAGGTACTCCTCGACGGTCGGCGGACGGTCGTCGTAGGTGTAGCGGGCACCCAGCCCTCCGCCGAGGTCGTACACCGCGTGTTCGCCGAGTTCACCGAGCCGGGCCACCGCTTCGACGGCCCGCCGGAACGGCTCGGTGTCGAGCAGCTGCGACCCGATGTGAACGTGAAGGCCGTCGAACCGGAGCCGGTCACTGGACCGCAGTCGGTCGGCCGCGAGGACGGCGTCAGGAAGGGACAGGCCGAATTTCGACCCGCGTTGGCCGGTGACCATAGCCGCGTGCGTATCCGCGTCGACCTCGGGGATGACCCGGAGAAGGACGCTCTGCCCTGCGGCGCCCACGAGGCGCTCCAGGCGGTCGATGTCATGAAAGTTGTCCACGACGATGGTCCCGGCGCCCGCCTCCACCGCCATGGCCAGCTCCTCGTCGGTCTTCGCGTTGCCATGGACGACGAGGTGGGCGGGATCGGCGCCGGCCGCGAGCGCGGCGACGAGTTCGCCGCCTCCGGCCACGTCCACCCCGAGACCTTCCTCTACGAGAGTACGAACGACAGCCGTGCACGGGAACGACTTCGAGGCAAAGACCGCTTGGCTGTTCGGCCAATGTGCGGAAAGGGCCTCCACGTACTGTCGCGCCCGTCGGCGCAGGGCGTTCTCGTCGACCACGACGGCCGGCGTGCCGAAGCGGTCGGCCAGTTCGCCCGCGCGGCACCCACCTATCATGAGTTCGCCGTCTTCAGCCAGGTGAGTGCCATTGGGGAAGAGCGCGACGAGTTCCGCGACGGACGAGGACGACGGTTCGGTCACGGTCATGAGGGAACTTCCTATCGACATCGGCTGCGCTTGCACGGCTATCCTGGCAGCCGTTCGTCCGGGCCCGAGATGGCCGATCAGCTCACGAAACGAGGCCCGTGTTGTCCAAGTCGACAAGGGTGAGCGCCGCCTCGGAGTTCGGGGAGAAGGGCACTCTGAGGAGCCTGGTGGGCAGCTTCGGCTACTCGCCCGCGCGGGTGCTGGTGGCACCCGCGGGTCTTGACGTCCGAGTGCGGGGCACGGTGATCCATGACGCGGAGGAGGATCTGGTGCCCTCGCCGGGTGCTCTGCTCCTCCTGGTCGGGGTCAGTGTCTCGGACGTCCGGGCTGTCGGCGTTCTGCGCCGTGCGGCAGAGCAGGGGTTCGCCGGCGTGGTGGTCAAGCAGCGCGGTCGGGACGTGGCGGAGTTCCTCCAGGAGGCGGGGGCCTGCGGCATCGCAGTCCTCGCGGTGGCGGACGAGACACCGTGGCGTGATGCCGACGCCGCGCTGAGTTCCCTGATCGCGGCCCACGGGGGCGGGGAGCTGACCGGTTCTGCCCCGGCCGGAGGTGAGGAGCTGTTCGCCCTCGCCGACGGCCTCGCGGTCGTCGTCGGCGGCTCGGTGGCGATCGAGGACCTCGACCAGAACGTCGTGGCGTACTCCAAGATCCTTGGATCACGTATCGACGCGGTCCGCGAACGCGGCATTCTGCAGCGCCGGGTACCGGACCTGCCGGAGCAGCGGCGGCAGTACCGCCAAGTGCTGGCCGCCGAGGGCACGGTCCGTTTCCCGGCCATGGGTGAGGAGTTGCCCCGGGCCGCGGTGGCGATCCGGGCGGGGGCCCTGCCGCTCGGCACGCTGTGGGCGATCGAGCCGGAGGAGGGGTTGGCACCGGCCGCCGAGCACGCCCTGCTGGAAGCGGCCAGGCTCGCCGCCCCCCACCTGCTGCGCGCACTCAACCTTCCGGAGGCGGAGCGGCGCATGCGGCGCGACACGCTGCGGGCCGTTCTGAACAACTCGGGCCCGCCGGCCGAGGAGGCGGCACAGCTGCTGGGGCTGTCCCCCGGTACGGAGTTCTGCCTCGCCGCCTTCGCTCCGCCGACGGGGCCGGACAGCGGCTCATCGCACGGTCGCCGGGATGCCGCCCAGTCTGCCCTTCTGACCCACCTTGAGCTGGTACTCGTACGCCACTGCGCCGCTCACCGCGCGGAGGCCACCGTCGCGGCCACGGCCGACGCCGCCTATGTCCTGCTTCCCGGCATGGGGGCCACTGCGAGCAGGCGCTTCGCCGATGCCGCGCTCGCCACAGCCCGGCGGACGGTCGGGAGCGGCGTCCGTGCGGCGGTCACCGGGGCCTACGCCGACCTCGGCCATCCCGCCGTTCTGCGCCGCGAGGCCGACGGAGTACTCCGCGCCATCGCGCATGACGGGCCGAACCGTCGGGCTGCCGCGGCGGAGGACGTACGGCACAAGATCCTTCTTGACCGGCTGGGAGACGAGCTCAAGCGGGACCCGTGGCTACGGCTGTCCGGAGTGGACGACCTCGTGGCCCATGACAAGGCTCACGGGACGGAGTACGCGGCGACGACCACGGCATGGCTCGACGCGGTGGGGGACGTCGCATCCGCTGCGGCACGGCTCCAGGTGCACCCCAACACCTTGCGTCACAGGCTGCGGCGGATCCGTGAACTCTTCCGCATCGATCTCGATGACGCCGACGTGCGCCTGGCCGCCTGGCTCGAACTCAAGCGTGCGGCGGAGCCGCATCGCTCGGACCGGTCGGTGACATGACCTCGCCGGCGATGGTGACCGAGCCCTCCGCCTCGGACTCGTCAGCTCCGGGCCGCAGCCGTGAATGGCGCCGTCCGAAGCCGAGGTAGAGGCCCGCTGCGAGGAGGAGCCAGAACACGAAGAGGGTCCAGGTGAGTCCCGGCAGCAGATAAGCCAGGTACAGACAGGATGCCATGGAAAGCAAGGGCACCACGGGATAGAGCGGTACCCGGAACGGACGCGGGGCATCCGGTGCGATCCGTCGCAGGGCGATGACGGCCGCGGCGACCGCCAGGAAGGCGATCAGCGTGCCCATGCTGGTGAGGTCCGCCAGGTGCTGGAGCGGGACGAAGGCGGCGAGCAGTCCGACGCCTGCACCGACGATCCAGGTGTTGCCCACCGGGGTGTGCCGTTTCCGGTCGACTCGGCGGAAGACCTCCGGCACGAGTCCGTCGCGAGCCATCGAGAACAGGATGCGTGTCTGGCCGAACAAAGTGACCAGCACGACGCTGAAGATGGAGATGACGGCTCCGGCGGAGAGGAGCAGCGCGGGCCATCCGGTGCCCGTGACCTCGCGGAGGATCTCGGCCAGTACGGCTTGGCCCGCGTCTGCCTGCTCACCGAACCTGTCGGCCGGCTGGGCGCCGACCGCCGCGACCGCGACCGCGACGTAGAGCGTGGTGACGGCCAGCAGGGTGAACAGGAGCGCCAAGGGAATGGTGCGGCGCGGGTCGCGGACTTCCTCGCTGGCGGTGGATACGGCGTCGAACCCCACGTAGGAGAAGAACACGCCCGAGGCGGCGACGGTCACGCCTCCGATGCCGTGCGGCGTGAGGTCCGTGAAGTTGTCGGTGCTGAAGGCCGTCAGCGCCACGGCGACGAAGAAGACGAGCACACCGATCTTGACGCAGACCATGACCGCGTTCACGGCGGCGGACTCCCGGGTCCCCCGGGCCAGCAGCAGCGAGCACAGCAAGACCACGACGAGCGCCGGGATGTTGACGTAACCTCCCGCCCCCGGTGGTTGGCTGATGGCGTCCGGGAGTGCTACGCCGAAGAGGCTGCTGGTGACTTCGTTGAGGTACTGGCCCCAGCTGACCGCCACCGTGGAGACGGCGACACCGTATTCGAGGATCAGGCACCAGGCGACGAGATACGCGATGCCCTCACCGAGGGAGGCGTAGGCATACGAGTATGTGCTGCCGGCGACGGGAATCACGCCGGCCAGTTCGACGTAGCAGAGGGCGCCGAGCCCTGCCACCACCGCGGCGAGGCCGAACGACAGGACGACGCCGGGGCCCGCCTTGGGCACGGTGGTCCCCAGGACGAAGAAGATCCCCGTACCCACCACCGAGCTGATCCCGAGCAAGGTGAGCTGCCACAGGCCCATGCTGCGCCGCAGTGCAGGACCGTGGCCGCCGCCCTCGGCCTCGGCGATCATTCGGTCGATCGGTTTGCGCCGCCGGAACTCTCGGATCAACGAGCCCATGACATCTCCTACGGATCTCTGCACACCCACGAGACTGCGGGTTGGGTGTGAGCCTGAGGCCCGGGCCAACTTGGGACAACGGGGAAGTGGCGCGTTCACGGGGGGCTGGATTGGCCGATTCGACAGAGACATCGTGGGGGCCGTCGACACCTACCTCGGCAGCCGTCGATGTACCTGAGCGTGGCGGCGCCCGGCTCGTCGGCACAAGGTGTGCGTCACGCTCGTCGGGGACGTCGCGCACCGGGCCGACATCCCGGCCGCCCAGGACCGCGGCCGAGTGTACGCGCTGCGGTGTCCCGTCACGTTGACCGTGCCGGGCAAGGCGACGTGATCAGGGCCGGACGGGTCACGCGGCCTGGAGGTAGCCGTCCGAGGCGGGCGGGGTGTGCCTCTCGGTGAACTGATACGGCGGCACCGCGAGGCGTGGATCGAGTCTCCACGGCACGTGGCCGTAGGGAGGTGGCCAGGGTGCCCCGGCCAGTCAGAGCGACTCTGTCCCGGGTCGCGAGATCCCGACCGTCTGCCACACGAGTTGGCCGCTCGTCCGATCCCGTCCGGTCAGGCGTCTGGTGCGCCGTGCTCAGTCACCGGGGCTTCTGTCTGAGACCACCTCCGTTCGCGGCGCCCGTGACGGCCGGCGCGTTCACAAGGGCGCAAGCGTTCAACGCGTGAACGGATTCGGTGTGCCATACCTCTTCCGGCACGGGACTGACGAGGTCTGTACTCGGTAGAGGCAGCGGCGGCAGGAGGCTGCGGCTGGGCCTGTGCGCGGTGGGCCGGTGTGGCGCGGGCGGTACCGGACCGCCCGCCGGAGGCTTTCCGGGTGGCACTGGTCCTTGCCTCGGCGCGCACCTGCCGCCTGCGGCCACCGACGCCCTGCAACGCCTGGCTCGCAGCGTCACCGAGTGATCCGCATGACCTGCGGCCCATGAGCCCTCACGGGTGCCCCCGACCAACCCGTGCTGGGGGACCCGGACCCTTCTGAGGGACTGACTCATGACCGGGATCTCCGTCCGCGGAATCGGCGAAACCGGCCGCACGCAGCTCCGGCAGCCGCGGTGCCTGGCACTGCCCACACTCACGGGAGACCACGATGACCTCGACCGATCACCCCGCCGACTACCCTGGAGCCGTTCTCACCTACGGCATGGAGTACCGGCTGCCGGACATCTCCGTGCGGCTGCCGCTCAGGGTCGCCCCGGGCTACGAGGAGATGAAGCCACGGGTCCACGCGTGGGCCCGGCGGTATCTGCTGGAGTACTTCGGTGAGAACGAGGAGGAACAGCGTCGCACCGACTCCTTCCTGCGCCAGGGCATGTGCTACTGGACTGCGGCGTGCTGGCCGGACGTGATCCCCGAGCGTCAGTTCGCCATGATGGTGTGGGGGTTCTGGGGCACTCTGAGTCCTGACGACATGCTCTCCCACCCGGCCACCCTCGACGACCCCGAGATCCTTCTCGCGGTGCGCGACGAGATGGTCGACGCCGCAGAGTGCCGCCCCCGCCGACATTCGGCGGTGGAACTGCCGGCCGATGTCGAGCGTGCGCTGTCGGCGGCGACCCGGATGTGCCGCGATGGTCAGGCACTGATCGCCCAGACCTGCCCCAAGCCCCTGTTCGCACGCGTCATCCGGACGCTCCAGGACGCGATCATCAGCAACGCGGACCCGGACCGCCACACCGGCGGCGGTGCCAGGTTCCCCACCTTCGAGGCATTCCAGCAGGAGCGGCGCGTCGACGTCTTCGGCCCCTGGATGATGGCCATGTGCGAGTGGACCATTGGCGTGGATCTGGACGGCCTCGCCTCCACCGACCCGGATCTGGCGCAGATCTGCGCCTGGACCACGGACCATTTCACCCTGGTGAACGACATCTACTCCTTCCCCAAGGAACTCGCGGCGGGCGAGCAGATGAACACGGTGTGGTTCCTCATGCACCACGAGGGCCTGTCCCTCCAGCAGAGCCTGGACTGGCTCGCCGACCGCGCCGCCCTGACCGAACAGCGCTTCACCGCCATGCGTGACAAGATCCTCGCCGGGCCGCACGGGCACCGTGACGACATCCGCCTGTTCGTACGGGCACTCGGCCAGATGATCGCCGGGAACGTCGCCTTCCACCTCCGCACCAGCCGCTACTTCGACACGCCCCAGCCCCCGACCATCCCCCACACCTCACCCGAACCCACCGTCCTGTACCGCCGCGGCACCGTCCACAACCCCCTCCCCGCACACGACTGAGACCCCGGCCCCAGCTCGCAGGGGCTCACCTTGCCGGTGAGGACGAGCTGCTCGTTCGTTGGCTCAAGGGCGGTCCGGGCACGCGGGCGGGCGTCGAGGCGTATGTCCTGGTGCGGGAGGCGGAGTTGTTTCCCGTCGCTGCCAGGGCAACGATCGGGTCGGTTCGGCAGTCGTAGGGAGTGACACACGTCGGTCTTCCGCAGTCGTGACCAACTACCCGCGCGCGGTGTGGCCGGCAGCGAGACCTGTCACCCCTGAGAGGATTACCCATGACCCGCTTCGCCTCACCACCTGGCGACAGAGAAGGCGGAGGGTGCGACATCGCCCCTTCCATCGCCGCCACACGTACCGTAGGGCGCGTACCCGGCGGTCGCGCCACAAGCCGCGGTGTCGCGGTGGGTGCCGTCGCCGTTCTGCTGGCGGGGGTCGGCACCTCGGCCGGTGCGGCGCCCGGCGCCCTGCCCAGCGACCCGGTGGTCAGCGGTGCCACCGTCAATTCTGGGCAGGACGTCATCGTAGGTACTACGCACGACGTGCAGTTCCCAGTCACGGTCACCGGATCGGATGACTCCGGTCTGTCGTTGGTCGATGTGGATCTGAAGGGACCGCACGGCGGTTTCTACACCACCGATGCGTTCTGCGAGACCGCGACGGCATGCACGACGGTGTTCACCGTCAACGCCCACCCGGCTCCGGGCAGCGACGACCCGGTGGACCTGGTGAACGCCAACGCGGGGACATGGTCGGTGGATGCCTTGGTCGACGCCAACGACGAGGGTTCCGAGTTCGCCTCCGGCGTGGCGTCGTTCGGCCTCAAGCGTGCCGCGCGGGTCACGGTCAACGCCTCACCGGAGCCGGTGGCCAAGGGCGCTCGCATCACCGTCACCGGCAAGCTCGTGCGGGCCAACTGGGACACCTACCGGTATGCGGGGTACACGGGCCAAGCCGTGCAGCTGCAGTTCCGCCCGAAAGACAGCAGCACCTACACCACGGTGGCCACGGTGAACACCGACGGCACCGGATCCCTTCGCACCACGGTCAAGGCCGTCAAGGACGGCTACTGGCGGTGGAACTTCACCGGCACCCACACCACCGGCCCGGCCAAGGCCGCCGGCGACTACGTCGACGTGCGTCCCTGATCCAGGAGGCTGGGCCCGTAGCGGGTGTGACCGCTGCGGGCCCTTTGCTGCGGATGCGGATGCGGCTACGGATGCCTGTGGCGAGGAGAGGGGGACAGGGTGGGGTGGGTTCAGGCGGAGCCCGCACGGGTCCTCCGGAAACACCGCGGGCCCAGCCGGACGGTAGCCGGGTCTCCCGGTCGCGGTGAACCGCGAGGTCGGACCTGGCGAGCCCCTGATCCGCCCGAAGCCGACCGATCAGCGCGAACGGATGACCTACTCTCGGCGGATGACGCTCTACTTCGACCCCGTGGCCATGATCGGCAATGACCGCGACGCCTTTCGGGGCCGTTGGGAAGACCGGCTGTGGCTCAACGTCCCCGGGCCCTTCTATGGCGGGGAGACCGACACTTGCTGGACGCGGCAGTCCCCCACCCCCGTTGACCGGTTGCCCGAGTTGTAGCCGCGCATACTCGGGCTGGCATGTGGCCTGGTCAGGGCTGTGCCTGGCGTCGTAGGGTTTGATCGCACATCACTTCTGTTGTGAGACAAGGGAGTTGTGTTCATGCTGAGACGCCTAAGCGTGCTCGTCGGAGCCGCTGTCGCCACTGCGGGGCTCTTGTTCGCCACCGCGCCGTCCGCCTCCGCGGACCCCTTCTTCACTCCGCGCTCCCACCATTCCTCGTACGCCGAGTGTGACGCGGCGGGGAAGGCGGGCAAGGATCTGTGGGGTCTGCTGTACAAGTGCGAGCCGTTTCCGACCAGGCCCGACGTCTACGTGCTGTGGGTGCGCATCTGACCCTTGCCGGTAGCGCGGGCGCGGGGTCGTTCTCCGAAGCAGGTCGGAGGGCGGCCCCGCGCAGTGCGTTCTCCCTGGTCGCAGGGGTGGAGTCCAGCCAACGGCCGCTTTTGGGTCGGATGACCTATAGCGGGTTTCATGAACGATCACCCCCAGGACGAACTGACTCATGTCCCCGAGGGCCCGGTCCTCCTCGTAGGCGGATATGGCACCGTCGGCGCGGAACTGGCCCGTACTACGACATCCCGTTGGCCCCTGCTTCTGGCCGGGCGGACCGTGCCCGCGGGGAAGACCTGGCCCGGGAGACCGGCGACCGTCTCATCCACTGGGACCTGACCGAACCGGTGCCGCCACCCGGCCCTGCCCGAAGCGGAGTGCCGGGCCCGTGCCGAGGTGTTCGTGATGCTCATCGAGGGGGCGGCCCTGTTCCGTTCGGGAGTGGCCGCCCACCGGACGCCGCAGACGGACGACCTCCTTGTCAGCACGGCGGTCGCCCTGCTCACGGACGGCTGGGAGGACGCCGCCGACTGACCGGCTGTCGGCTTTCCTGCCGGGGCTCCTGGGCCTGAGCATCGTTGCATGTCCCTCATCCATGACGCGGCACGGCAGACCGAGGGCGCGGACGGGCCGGTGGTGTCCGCGAGCACCGACGGGGTGCCGGCGGCCGAACGGTTCGACTGGTGGGTCGAGATGGTCGGCCACACGGTCATGCCCGTGGCGGTCCACAGCCCGCACGCGGCCCGTTTCAAGGGCAGCGTGGAGGCCGTGAGCATGCCGCACAGCCAGGTGGCCGCCTTCAACTTCTCCCCGATGGCGGCCCGCCGTTCACCCTTGTACATCCGCCGCCACGATCCCGAGGACTACTACCTGGTCCTGGTCCACGGGAGCCCCATCCGGCTGGAGCAGGCCCGTGGCGTGGCCTGCCTCGGGGCCGGTGACATGACCCTCTTCTCCACCTCGGCGCCACTCACCTGCGACTTCCTCGACCGAGGTCGACAGACCCGCCTGACGCTGCTGCGGCTCCCGCGCACCGCGCTGCCGCTGTCCGGGGGCCGGGCGGACCGGCTGCTGGCCGAGCCGCTGTCCACCCGGACCGGGTCGGGGTCGGCGGCGTTGCTCGGCTCGTACCTGTCCGGGCTGCCGACCGCCGCCCGCGCCTGCGGCCCGCAGGAGTTGGCCCGGCTCGGTGTGATCGGGGTCGATCTGGCGGCAACGGCGCTGGCGGGGCGGCTCGGGGCCCAGGACATACTGCCCACGGAGACCCGTAAGGCAGCGCTACGGGCCCGGATCAAGCTCTTCATCGAACACAACCTGGGCGATCCGGGGCTGCTCCCAGCGGCTGTCGCGGCCCACCACCACATCTCCGTGCGCAGCCTCCATCTGCTCTTCGAGCGCGAGCGGGAGACCGTGGGCGCCATGATCCGACGCCTGCGTCTGGAGCGTTGTCATACAGACCTGGCCGATCCGGCGCTGTACCACCGCACCATCGCGGCGACGGCCACGCGCTGGGGCTTCCGCCACCCCGCGGATTTCAGCCGAGCTTTCCGCAAGGCGTACGGAGTTCCGCCGAGCGAGGTGCGGGCGGTGGCTCGGGCACGGGCGCGTGCGCTGGATGCCTAGGAAGTGTGCGCTCGGTGCCGACGATCGGAATGCCGCCGTGGGCCACAGTGAACGCACAGCGTTCCAGCGACTTCCGGAGGGGACATGTTCAAGAGGATCGCCGCGTTCATCGCGGCCACGGCGGCCGTCTGCGCGCTCGCCGCGCCGACAGCGGCGGGCGCCGAGGAGACCCGTGTCACCAAGGTGCAGGGGGTCGCGGGCCTTTACTGGCTCAGCGGCGGCGACTACGGCACCCGTGCCTGGTCGGAGTGCGGAAGCGGCTCGTGCTTCTTCCGGGACGACAACGGCGGCGGTTGGCTGTGGGTGGTGCCCAGCTGCGGCCACCACGCGGTGCCCGCCTGGTTCGAGGACCGGGCCAGCTCGGCCTGGAACCGGACGCCCACCCGCATCCACATCTACAAGCACAGCGACTACAGCGGGTACCTGGGAACGGTCCCCGCCTGGTTCAAGGGCAACCTCGCGAGCGCCGACGAGGACGTCATGAGTGCCGTCTTCGCGGACTGCTGAGAACGCGGCGCGCGGGGCCGCGCGCGAGACGGCCGGTCGGTGGCCGCGCGGCGTGGTCAGGGCCACCCCGCGCGCCACCTCCCCCGTTACTGCTCGGTGACTTCGACGTCCCGGTCAGGGAGCGGGCTGTTCGCCGGCGGTTGCGCGGATCTGGGCGCGGGTCTCGTCGGCCTGCTGTTGGATGTGCTGTTCGACGTGGGCGGGGACGCCTTGGTCGTGGAAGTGGGTGACGAGGGTGTCGAGGGTGGTTTCGGCGCGTTCGAGGTCGCCCGCCTTGGCGTGGACGGTGGCGAGACGGCGTAGGGCGGCGTTGAGGGTGAGGTTGTCGAGGCCGGTGTCCTGGTCGGCGCGGGAGGTGGTGATGGCCTCGGTGAGCTGGGTGACGGATGCGGGGATGTCGGGTTGGCGGACGTGGAGGTGCCCGTCGGCGATGCTCTGGAAGTGGCGACCGGCGTTCGCGCCGCGCGCGAGGCGGGCGTAGGCGGCGAGCGGGTGGTCGCCGTGGCGTTCGATCAGTTCCTGGAGGGCGTCGTTCCCGGTGGTGAGGTGGGGGGCGTCGGAGCCGAGGAAGGCGAGGAGGGTGCCCTGGTCGTCGCCGGTGAGGAGTTCACCGACCTCCTGGTCGGCGCGGTCGAGGGGGGTACGTATGCGGAGGGTGCGGGTGGGGGAAACGGTGCGGGCGCCGTCGAGTCCGGTGTGGACGGCGGTGACCTGGTAGGTGCCGGGTTCGGCGAAGTACAGTCCGTCGCTTCCGTAGCCGAGGTAGGCGGTCTCGTAGACGGCCGGGGTCGCCTCGGTGAGGGTGACGGTCCGCTCTTCCGGGCCGTGTCCGGCGCAGGTGCGGGCGATGGGACGGAAGCTGCGGGTGCGGCCGTAGGGGTCGGTGATGATGATCGTGGTGCGCTCACCTTTGGGGCCGATCGCCCCGGCCACGGTGACGTCCCCGCGCACCCCGGTGCGGGAGAGCTTGAGTTCGGCCATGACCGGTTCGCCGTAGCCGAAGATCTGTTTCCCGCCCAGCGAGAGCGTCAGGCCGGGGTCCTCAGGGGCGGCGGGGAGGGCGAACGGGTCGGCGGATGCTGCGGTGTTGATGAGGGCGGCGTTGCCGCCGAACTCGGCGCCGCCGGGGACGATGTGACGGTGGAAGCCGTGGCGCAGGTGGCGTAGTTCGTCGTCGGTGAAGGAGAGGGGGAAGTCCTGCCAGAAGTGCCGCGTCCCGGCACGGTCGCCGACGGCGTAGCTGCCGGGGTAGTTCATCCAGGAGAGGTCGCCGTAGCCGTTGTTCGGGCCCAGCGGGGCCGGGGGTGTGCTCAGGTGTTTGTGGAAGGAGTGGTACAGGTTGAAGACGTGTCCGATCTCGTGGACGTAGGTGAACAGCTCGAAGGCGTCGCCGATGCTGTTCGTGTCCCGCAGGTTGCTGTTGAAGATGGCCATGCCCTGGCGTTGACTGCCGAAGAAGTCGAACATGATTCCGGCCGCGTGGTACGAGTCGGAGCTGCGGGTGGTGACGAAGGTCCAGATGCGCCACTGCTCCGCGTCCCGGTGGAGGCTGAAGTTGGCGGTCATGGCGGCGTGCAGCTCGGCGACGGACCATTCCAGGTCGTCGCCGGAGGTGTCGGCCACGGTGTTGACCTGGCCCGCGTTCTTCAGCTCGATGCCTGCCTCGGCGTAGACGGAGGCGATGGTCAGCACCCGGTTCCGGTAGCCGCGCGGGCCGTTGTGCCGTGAGGTGTCGTAGCTCTGGAACGCCTGGGTTCCCGCCACCGCGTCGGTCTCCATCTCGACCGACCGCAGCGCCGGCCCCGTGTGGAGGCAGGAGAACGCCAGTGACTGGCCGCCGCCGGGGCTGGACAGGTGCAGGACGGCGTTGCTGCCCTCGGGTCCGGTCGCCGCGGTCCGGGGAAGCGTGAGCGTCAGGTCTGTCCTGGGCGAGTTGTTCGCCCACGCCAGACCTGTCTGGTGCAGGAGGAAGCTGTGGGAACTCGGCAGGATGGTCAGATCGGCGGTGCTGCGGAAGGAGTCGGTGCAGGTGTCGCCGGTGAACAGGTCACCGCTGACGATGCCCAGCGGTCGCTCGCCCTCCAGGTCGACGCGCAGCTCGATCCGCTGGTCGCCGCTGGTTCCGCTCCAGCGGCCGGTCACCGGACGGTAGGGCGTACGGAACGGCTCCGGGAGCGCCGCCAGCCCGGGCACCCCGAGCTCGTCCAGACCACCGGAGGCCACGACCCCGGTCCTCCAGTTCAGCAGGACGCCCCGGGTGCCCTTGATCAGCAGGCTCTGTCGCGTTCCGTCGGACGCCGCCTTGTACGCGGCCACGTGGTCCAGATCCCGGCGGAAGTCCTCCGGCAGCTGTGCCCAGCCTCCGCTGTCCGACGCGTCCGGGCCGTCCGTGATCAGTGCCTCGCGCACCACGCCGGTGGACCAGTTCAGGGTGAGGACCCGCCCGCCCTTGAAGAAGTACGTCTGCCGCGCTCCGTCCGCCGCGTCGGGCGCCGGGAGCAGGGCGTCGATCTGCGAGCGGTAGCTCGCCGGGAGCGCGGTCCCCCAGTTCCCCAGCCCCGTCCACGCTCCCTCGCTCAGCGCGCGGCCCTGCTCCCAGTCGTATCGCTCGACGCTGTCACCCCAGAAGAACAGGCTCTGGAAGGGCTCTCCGGGACGGGACAGCACCAGCGCCGAGTCACTGTGAGCCAGTCGGCGGACGTGGTGCAGCTTCGGCGCGATGGTGCTGAGCCGGTCCGAGCTGAGCAGCCGCTGCTCGCTGACCAGGGCCCCTTGCACGCCCCGTCCGAACAGCAACCGCCACTCACCACCGGCCGGGTACGCGTGGACCCAGTTGTAGCCCGTCGTCTTGAACCGCAGGAAACCCATGGCGTGTTCTCCTCTCGAAGGCCCTGAGGCCCGGGGGAAGAAATCCGTCAGGGCGGGAGTCTGACAGCGCCGCACCACCCCGAATACCCCACAACAGGGGACATGTCCGGTTCCGGCGGTGTCTGCTGTCCGTCATGGCAGTCCGTCCACCTGCGGCAAGGAGCAGAGGCATGACCCGGGCACGCCCCGCGCACGCCCCTGCCGGGCTTTGGCTGAACCCCGGGACCTGGCCGGTGCGCCGACTCCGTATCCGGGCCCGTGTCCGGCCCGGAGTGACTCCCGGGCCGGGAAGGCGGGTTGCCGATTCCTACCGCGGTTCAGAGACCGCGGTCGTGAGGTCAGACCTCGCGGAGCCTGAAGCTCTGGTTGGAGTTGCCGCTGCAGCCGTACTGGATGATGCCCGCGCCAGCGGCGTCGTCGGCGTTCTCGACATCGAAGCACCGGAGGTCGATGGTGTGGATCGTGGACAGGCCCTCGCCGGCCGGGAAGGTGAGGAACGTCTGGCTGAACCTGGGCTGCGTTCCGCAGGGGTACTGGATGATCCGTGTCCCGTTGCCTCGCTTCGCGGCCTCCAGGTCGAGACACAGGTTGTCGGCGGTACGGAACTCCACCCCGCCCGCCACGGTGTTCACCCAGAACCGCTGCGTGCGCGATGCGGGGTCGCAGTCGGCCTGGACAAGCGGCGCACCACTGTCCGGGGTCCGCACATCGAGGCATTTGGCGGCGAAGGTCTCGACCGTGACCTGGGTGCCCGGCGGATCGTCCTGTACCGCGGACTCCGGTGCGGCCTGGGCACCCGCACCCGTGACGACCCCCAGGGCGGCGGCCATGACGGCCAGAGCGGTCAGCGCCTTGTGACGTGTACGCATGACGACACCTCAGTTTCTCTGCATCGCGGGACGGGGCGGCCGTGGAAATGCCTGGTCCACGGCCACGCTGATTGCTTGCCAGCCATGAACCCGGGAAACAGGCGCGACCGCCAATCCCACCTTTCGGATGACGCTCCCTGGACCGAGCACACGTCCCACCCGAACCGGCAACCCGGTGATCCGACAGCTGAGGCGCGGTCCCCGAGGGGCGTCGCCAGGCTGACGGACGTAGACGTTCCAGCGTGACGGACAAGGCGACTGACGGCTCACAGATGTCGGCCGCGGCTCAGCGGCGTGCCTTCAGTCCCTCGATGAGCAGGTCCAGTCCGAACTCGAAGAGCCGGGTGAAGTCCGTGCTGGTGAGCGCGGGCAGGGTGGGCTTGAGATGCGGGTACGCCCCGGCTTCCACCGCGTCGGCGAGGGCGCCCGGATCCGCCGGGCCGCCGTCCGCCGGGTGGAGGGCGGCCTGCTCTTCCAGGGTGTGTCCCACGGTCAGGTTGGCCACGGTGTAGAGCGCGCGCCGCATCGTCGTCGGAGAAGCCCGCTTCACGCAGGACGCCCACGATCGTGTCGGGGAGGCCCAGGATGTTCGCCCCGGTCGAGTGCGTACAGGCGAACACCCGCGCCCCGTCACGTCGTGCGAGCAGGGCCGCGCGCATCGCACGGGCGAGGACGGCAAGTCGCTCGCTCCAGTCGCCGCCGCGCGCCTCGGCGGTGGCATCCGCGACGCCCTCCGTCATCTGCTCGGCCATCGCCGTCAGCAGGTCCTGCTTTGCCTGGAGCTGATGGACCAGCGCGGGCTGCTCGACCGCTTCCTGCCGCTCGGCCGGACCGTGCCCGGCTGGCACTTCGCCCAGCTCCCCACCCCCTGGACTTCTCCGTCCCCTGGACTCCCGGCACGGCCACACGCTCTTCCTCCCCCAGGCACGCACCGAGGCGCTGCTCGCGGAGCGGGCCCACGAGGTGGGTGTGGGGATCCTGCGCGGGCACGAGGTCGCCGGTCTGCGCCAGGACGACGACGGCGTCGAGGCGCAGGTGCGGGGCCCCGCAGGTGTCGCAACCGCGCGCGCCCGGTACGCGTCGGCTGTGACGGTGGGCGCAGCGCCGTGCGGGAGGCCGCGGGAATCGGCTTCCCGGGAGCGCAGCCCGGTCGGCCGGGCGGTCACCGAGAACACGGAGGTGCAGACACTGCTCGCGGAACTGACGCTGGTCCGGCAGTACCAGCGTCCCGCCGCGGCGCTGCGCAAGCTCTTCCACGAACTTCTGCGCGTGGAGGAGGTCAACCGCAGGCTCGCCGCCGAGGTCTCCGCGCTCGGCATCGCCTATCCGCCGACGGCAGCCGGGGCCGACCGTCTGGTGGGGCGGCGGATGCCCGACATCGGGCTCACCGCCACCGCGTCTGAGGCGGCACGGGTCTACGAGCTGCTGGTGCAGGGACGGTTCGTCCATCTCGATCTCGTGGGCGACGCCGAGGTCGGAGCATGTGGCGCAGGCTGGGCAGCACGCGTCACCGCCGTCCGCGTCGTGAGGCGGGACGAGCACACGGACCTGGAGGGAGTGAATGATCACCCAAGGGCTGTCCGGCACCTGTTGGTTTCAGCGGGCGGTGGTGTGGAGGTCCAGGATGTACCAGTCGAGGCGGGTGGCGTCCGTGCCGGGCATCGGTTTGGAGGGGGTGAACCCTGCCCGCTGCGCGACCGCGGCAGATGCGGGATTCTCCGGCTCCACCTGGATCACCGCCTCCGCCCCGCCCTCACCCGCCGCGTACCGGCACGCCAGCAGGACCGCGCGGGTGGCCAGGCCACGCCCCCGCCAGGACGGATAGAGGCCGTAGGCGACATTCACCTGGCCGGGTGCCAGACCTTCCCCCGCGAACCGCAGGTCGACCGTGCCCACGAGTACCTCACCGGCACCCACCCGGATACCGAACGCGCGCAGCGGCCCGCCGGTGTCCCACTGCTCACGGCAGTACCGGACATACGCCTCGACGCCCGCCCGTGTGCCCGGACCGCCGTTGAGCCAACGAACGAGCAGCTCGTCCTCCCCGGCAAGGTGCGCCTCGACATCGTCCAGGCGCAGCGGAGACAGAGTGATGGTCCCGTCGGACAGCTTCACCTCACGCATCCGGTGATTCTCGACCCCAGAACCGTTCCGCACCACCGGATTCCGCATCACCGCGAACGCGCCCGGATCGAACCCCGGACTGCAAAGAGGAGCACAAAGATCATTCACGGAACAGCCCTCAGTAGGACTCCGTCAGGCGGTGACGATGCCGCGTTCGTAGTCGTCGACGGCCTCGCGCACGGCGTTGACGAGGCCGTTCCAGAAGTAGCTCTCGTCGCGGGTGCCCACACCTGCGGTGCTTCTGCGGGCGGCGGCGCTGGTGATGTCTCCGAACATCGCCGTGCGCAGACCCCGGGAGATTTCCAGTTGAGCGCCGAATCCCGTGCGGGTGCGGTTGACGATGTTGTCCGGGTCGTCGCCGTCCAGCCGGTGGCCAGGGCTCGCGATGACGATCTCCACAGCCCGGGCGGGATCGCTTCCACCGGCGGCGTAGTGCCTGGCGAGGGCGGCCCTCAGGTTCTTCTTGAGCTGTAGCGGTTTGTCGGGTCTGCCGGGGACGGGGTGGTTCAGGTCGGGGTTGTCGGGGTCTTCGGCGGCACCCCCGATGATGATCTTCTTGGCCGCGTCGCCGTCGTCGAAGCCGTGCACGGACACGGCGTACATGCTGCTGCCGCAGATGTGGAGGGCGGCCGGGTCATCGCAGAGGGTGGAGGTGACATGGAGGTTCTTGGAGTCCTCCAGCCCTTCGAACATCCAGTAGTCGCGCTGCGGAACTCCCGGCAGCGGGGCCGGAGGGGTGGTTCCCGACCCGGTGAGCGTGTAGCCGGCTATCGCGAGGCACAGTTCGCTGGTGCCGTCCTCGATACCACCGCCGTGCGGCGCGATGATCGCCGTACTGCGGATGGGCTCACTGGTGGCACTCGCATTGTCGATGAGCTCGAACGGCACCCGACGGAAACGCCGTGCCCAGTGCTTGCCCTCCGTGTGGAGCTTCCTGTTGAACAAGTCGGTGTACGAGGCGTAGGACGGCTGCGGCACGGCAGTGGGCGCCGCGGGTGCCGCCATGGCGGTATGGCCCCGTCCCGCCACGTCGTTCAACAGGGGCAGGCCGGCAACAGCCGCCACGGAGGTCAGGACAGCACGACGGCTGGTGGGTCTCATACGAAGATCATCAATGAACGCCCATCGTTTGCCAAGGGTTGCGCGCGTCCCCTCCAGGTCGCCGCGGTGAGCCACTGGGTCACCGGGCGCCCGCTCCGCCATAATGGGACAGTGCGGGTAGCAGTGATGACAGCGGGCTCCCGGGGTGACGTAGCCCCCTTCACCGGGCTCGGGCACGGGCTGACGCGGGCCGGTCATGACGTCACCCTCGTGACCCACGAACGCTTCGCGCCCCTCGCTTCCGAGGCCGGGCTCGGATTCCACTCCCTGCCCCTCGACCCCCGAGCCGAACTCGCCTCCGCCGCCGGTCAGGGGCTGCATCGCACCCGAAACGAAATCGGCCGGCTGAACCGGCTGTTCGCGCTGCTGCATGACCGCGTCGGTGTGCTCGCCGACGACCTGGTGCGTGCCGCCGAGACCAGTGACGTCCTCCTGCTGGCCCCGGCGGTCGCCCCGCTCGGGCACGCCATCGCGGCCGGCCTGGGGGTACCGGCAGTGGAGGTGCACCTTCAACCCCTCTCCCCCACCCGGGTGTTCGCCCCGCCGATGCTGTCCGCCGGCTCCTTCGGCCCGGTCGGCAACCGCCTCGCCGCGCACCTGGTGCACATCGGGCTCGATCGCCTCTTCGCCGCCACCGCCCGCACCGTACGGGCCAGGCTCGGGGCCCCGCCTGTCGGGATGCACGCCGCCCGTCGCGCCCGCGAGCGGGCCGGGTCACCCGTGCACCACGGCTTCAGCCCACTCGTGGTGCCCCGCCCCCGCGACTGGCGGCCCGCTCTCACCGTCGACGGCTACTGGTGGCCCCACGACCCGCCGGACGCCCGCCTCCCCGACGAGGTCGTCGCCTTCCTCGCCGCTGGGCCGCCACCCGTCTACGTCGGACTCGGCAGTGCCACCGTGCCCGATCCGGCACGGTTCAGCGCGACGGTGGTGCGGGCCCTGCGCTCTGCGGGGTTGCGCGGCGTGGTCCAACGCGGCTGGAGTGGCCTGGACACCGCCGGGCGACCGGACGGCGACGACATGCTGACTGTCGGCGAACTGCCGCATGCGCTGCTCTTCCCGAGGATGGCGGCGATCGTCCACCACGGGGGTGCCGGAACCACGGCGGCGGCCCTGCGTTCGGGCGTGCCCTCGGTGCCGGTGCCCGTGCAGTTCGACGCGGCGTTCTGGGCGGCACGACAGTGCGCTCTCGGCGTGGCGCCCACCGTCGTGCCGCTGCGGAATCTCACCGCCGGGCGCCTGGCTGCGGCCCTCGTCCGCGCCACCGCCGAAGGCTCCCCGTACCGCGTGGCGGCCCGGAGCGTCGCCGAGCGGCTGGCCACCGAGGACGGGGTGCGGCCCGTCGCCCGCACCCTGGAGGGACTTGCCGGACGGAACTGACCGGGCAGGTGGGGACGTCCGCACCAACCGGCTTGACCTCAAGTTTGGTTGGGGTCTCAGGATGGTTCCTAGGGCGCGATCCGGCGCCGTCCAACGGAGGGGAACGTCATGCCCGCGACCGAGAGCGCACAGGACAGGGTCGTCATCTACGAGGAGGAGGGTGGCGATCCGTCCCTGGACCTCCTGACGGTCACCAATGAGCACGGGCGGACACGGGTCCGTGCCGTGGGCGACCCAGCGCAGGCCGTCGACCTTGCCGTCCGACTCGTGGCGGAGGGAGCCGACTTCATCGAGTTGTGCGGCAGCTTCGGCGCGGTGTGGCACGCACGGGTGGCCCGCGCGGTGGGGGCCCGGGCCCGGGTCGGCGCGATCTACTACGGCTTCGAGTCGCTGACCACGATCGCCGCCTACAAGGAGCGTTTCGGTGCGGGCGAGACGCTGACCGACGTCTTCCTCGTCGTTCACCAGGGCGCTGACCCCGAGCGCCACCGGGTGCGTCACGAGAAGCCCAGTGGCGGTCCGGTCACGATCGTCGCGGTGCCTGACGCGAAGGCGGCCGTCGAGGTCGTCGCCGAACTCCGCTCCGGGCTCGCCCTCATCGAGGTCTACGGAGCGCCAGGGCCGGAGGTCGCCGAGGCCGTGATCGAGGAAGTGGGGGCCCAGGTGCCGGTCGGTCTGGCCGCCTACGGTCGGCGCTGACCGGTTGGTCTGGCCTCCTACAGTCGGCGCTGACCGGTCGATCTGGCCGCCTACGATCGGCGCTGACCGGTCGGTCCAGCTGAGGCGGTCGGGCGCGGGGCAGCCCCGCAGCGCTCAACGCTTCGGGAGGCAGCCTGGGTCCTGGCGTCTCCGGTCATGTCGTGCGTCGACATCGGTTCCGAGGGGGTGTCGTTCGATTCAGGTAGGGCCGCGCGGCGTCGGCAGGCTGACGGGTGGTGGATCGAGTACCCATCCACGCGATGTGGACGGGTGAATTCCAGTCGGATGAACCGGCGGTCTTGTCCTGCCGAGCCAGCCATGCCGTGCCGTTCGGAGTGAGCACCCCTCGGCGATGCCCTACGGCTGGCCCTGCGGCGCTTCCGCCCGGTCCTCGGCCGGGCCAAAGGTGCGTATGAGGACGGGAAAAGTCCTGGTCGGCACAGGGAAGCACTGAAGCTGTCGGCCACATCGGATCGGCCGGTGAGCCGTCCCCGTCCCACTCACCCCGGCGGTGGCCGTTGGCCCCGCACGGCTCAAGGCTGCCCCGGCCGGGGGCGCTTGTGAGGGTTGGCGGGAAATCGTCTCGCCCGGCCCTGCCGTGCCACTACCCCCTTGACCTCCCACCCCCCTCCCGTATGGTCTAGACCAAGTCGCAGCCGGGAAGGCTTGGTGCCTGAACTGGTGACAGTGCGCGACGGTGTGCTGTCTGCTCCCGCCCGTGACGTGAGGTGTGCACCAGGTACGAGAGCGGTATCCCCCCACCAAGGAGAACGCATGAAGAGCAAAAGGACACTCGCTGTAGTCCTGGGCGCGTGCGTCGCCCCCCTCCTGACGGTCGGCTTGTCCGCCGGCACGGCGCAAGCCCACGGCTACATCTCCTCGCCGCCCAGCCGACAGGCACAGTGTGCCGCCGGCACTGTCTCCTGCGGTGCGATCAAGTACGAACCGCAGAGCGTCGAGGGTCCCAAGGGGCTGCGCAGTTGCAGTGGCGGCAACGCGTCCTTCTCCGAACTGGACAATGACTCCAAGGGCTGGACCGTCACCCCCGTCAGCCGCAGCACCAGCTTCAACTGGCGTCTGACGGCCCGGCACGCCACCAGCACCTGGCAGTACTACGTCGGCGGAACAAAGATCGCCGAGTTCAACGACGGCGGCGCGCAGCCCGGAGCGACTGTCAGCCACCAGGTGAACTTCGGCGGGATCTCGGGCAAGCAGAAGGTCCTGGCGGTGTGGAACATCGCCGACACCGCCAATGCCTTCTACGCCTGCATCGACGTCAACATCCGCTAGTCACTGCGAAGGCGGATCCAAACGGGAGGTCCCGATCGCGTGCGCCGGTGAGCTGGGGTGCTGTCGCCCCGGACTCACCGGCGCACGCGACCCGTGTCGTCTGTCCCTCCCCTTCACCTCCTACACAGAGCGGGAGAGCGCCTATGAGGAGCCAGAGCACCATGCCGGTCCTGACGTCGGTGGGTGATCCCGAGCCCGTGCCCCGCAGACTTCGCGGGCCCCGTTTGCGGCGGGGTGGTACGGCGACCGACAACCGAGGGGGCATCCAGTGGTGGGCAGCGCGCATCACCGCGTGCACCCCGTTGTTGCTGAGGGTGGCGGTGGGTGTCGTCTTCCTCGGTTTCGGGGCTCTGAAGCTGTTTCCATCGGTGAGTCCGGCGGAGCGGACGGCTGTTGAGGCGGCCTCGATACTGACTCTGGACCTTGTGCCTCGGGCGGTTCTCCTGCCTGGGCTGGCCGTGTTCGAGGTGGCCATCGGGTTCAGTCTGATCACCGGATGGATGCTGCGAGCCGCGCTGGTCGCCTTCTTCCTCCACATGGGCGGGGTCTTCTCGACACTGGTGCTACTGCCCGACACCATGTGGCAGCCCGGCTCGCTCATTCCGACCATGGAGGGGCAGTATGTCGTGAAGAACGTGATTCTGATCGTCGCGTGCCTCATCGTCGCCGCCGACGCGTGGAGCCGCGGTGATCGCGGGATGCCCTACCAATCGCGGTGGTCGGAGCAGGGGTAACGGCAGCACATGCGCGGCCGGAGTCCGGCTGAGGTCAACGGCAACGGGGCCGGTCACCGCTTCTGGGTAGCTCGATGGTGGCCGTGGCGAAGCCTTCCGCCGCGGAGTGCTGGGCGCGGGCCACCAGCCGGGGGTACCTCGTGCGCAGCCCGAGCGGAGGGTGGCCCAGCAGGACCAGCGGCGCCGGTGTGGACAGGATCGAAAATCCGGCAACCGACCGCTGACGTTGAGGCTGTGGCGAGTTTCAGTAATACCAGGGCTCATCGGGGGGGGACCCGCTCGCGATACGGGTTGTCCTTGCGAAATCCATTGGTGCCCGGCTTGCTCCTCTGGTGGACTGACGTCCCGCCGTGAGTCTGCGGGGTGACGGAGGTAATGGCTGTGACGGAATACGACGTCCTTGCCGAGGTGTACGAATGGCTCATCTCGGATGCAAGGTTGCCTCCTGCCGAGTTCGCTGCGTCGTTCGATGACGTCCTCAGTCTCCTGCCGTCCAACGCTCGCGTCCTCGACTGTTCGTGCGGAACCGGACAGTTGGCGGTTGGCCTCGCCGGTCGAGGCATTCAGGTTGTCGCAACCGACGCCAGCGAAGCGATGGTTCGCCGGACCGCAGAGCTGTCTGAGGAGTTCGGGGCCTCCCTCCGTGCCGTGCGGGCGAACTGGGAAGAGTTGCCCGGTCATTTCGAGGACGCCACGTTCGACATGGTGTTCTGCGTCGGCAACTCGCTTCACCATGCCGCGGGCGCGACGGGCAGGGGTGCTGCTCTGGAGTCGATGTCACGGCTTCTGCGCCCTGGCGGGCGCTTGGTGCTCACATCCCGCACTTGGGAACTCGTGAGGGCCAGAGGTTCCCGGCTGGACATCAGGGACCGACTCGTCCGACGAAACGGTCGCGATGCCGTCGTAATCTACCGCTGGGAGATTGCGCCGCATTGGGAGGATGAGCACCACATCGAGATTGCGATCGCCCAAGTTGATGCGACGGGGCTGGTTCTTGTCCGCTCGGAACTGCTGTCCTGCTGGCCCTACCGGTACGAGGAACTCGAAGTCGAGCTGCACCGGGTCGGACTCCGGACGGAAATGAGCACGTTCGATCCTGAGGCCGAGAACTACATGGTGGTCGCGAGCAAGGTATAGACACCGGGCACTCAGTCCTTGGCAGGACCGCGCGGTTGCTCGAAGGACGCCTTCGCCCTCTCATCGGTGCGGGTTCAGGCGGTCGACGTACTGGTGCGGCGTGCGGGTGGAGGATGATGTGTGGATGACTCATCTGGTTCCCCCCGCCATCCCGGCGTCGGTGTTCGACGGGGAGCGGGTGCCCGGGCTCGTCGGCGGCCCTGTGACGGGCCGTTTCGCGGTGGGTGGTGCCGACGTCGTCATGGGATCGGCCGGAACCGTGATCATCGCGGAGGCGTGGGACGTACCCGACCGGAGCGGGGTGTGGAGCGCCGGGGAGGTTCGTTTGATCGGTCCGGCGCCCGATCCCGTCCGGGAACGGCTGGTGGGGCAGCCCGGGGGCCGGACGGGAAGCCCGTTGCCGATTCACCTCGCGGTCCGGTCCGGGGAAGGGATCCTGTACCTCGGCACCGCGCGGGTGGGGAGAGCCTGTCTGACCGGTGAGGTGCTGACAGACTGCGCTTTGCGCCTCGACTCGCCGCTACGAGCCGATGTCCTCGACCGGGTCCGTCCGCCGCTTCCGTCGGCGGACCTTCCCGGACTGGAGTGGCTCGGAGAGGTCGAGGGGGACCGTGCGGCGGCGCTGGAGCGGTTCGTCATCGGGTGGTATCCCGCCGACGGCCCGGTCACGGCTGGATCGCCGTCCGCGCCGACGGGCGCGCTGCCCGCCGGGCTGAGGCAGTTCTACCGGCTCGCGGAAGCACGTCCCCAGGTACTGGGTGTCCAGAACGGGATCCTGCCCGGGCCGGACCTGCGCACCACTCGGCTCGGGAAGATGCTCGTCTTCGGCACCGAGAACCAGGGGGGCTTCGACTGGTGTCTCCGGTGGCCGCCCGATGGGTCCGAGGCCGATCCGGCTGTCTGGTTCCTCGAACCCGACGAGGAACCAGTGACGGAACAGGAACCCCTCAGCGGCTTCCTGATCCAGTTCTCGCTTTTCGAAGCGGCTGTCGGAGCCAAGTACACAGCCATGTCCGGGAACCTCCCGGCGGCGCAGGTCGAGCAGCTCGTCCGGCCGCTGCATCCCGTGCCGCTGCGTGCGTTCTGGCCCTGGGCCCCCACCCGCTTCCATGTGGCACCCGGCCTCGTCCTGCACGTCAGCGCCGGGTACAGCGGAGCCTACGATGTCTGGGCCGGGGCCACTCACCGAAGCGCGCTGGCCCCGCTGGCCGACCACCCCATCGACTGGACCCGCTTCGACGGCTGACCGTCGGCAGCACGTACGCACCGGCCCGCACACCATCGCTCTGCTGTGTCCTCACGGGCGGCAACCGCATGCCCCTCACGTCTGAGGCACCGTCCTGCCTGTCCTCGGGCCGCTGAGAAGCCGCAGGCATGAGGTGAACCGGAGCCAGGCTCTGGACGTTGTGACGGTGTGAGGTATCGGCCGAGCTTGACAGGTGAACGATGCACCTTCACATCACGTGGTACGCCATCTGACATGCGATCACAGAACAGAAGGAGCGGTCATGCAGAATCCGGACTACTCTCCCCCGCTGTACTCGTCCGATCCGGAGGGCAGTGAGGGTTCTTTCGATCAGGATGTCCCGCTGGAGGAATTCAGGGAACACTATGAGCGATTCAACCGCACTGTCAGCCACGATCCCCCTCCGGCTGTCGGCTTCGGATCCAGCACCTATGGACCCCACCCGAGCGATGTCGTCGTAGCCCGGACCGGTGGGGCCGCCGGACGGTCAGCCGTGTCCCGGATGGACTCCGAGCCGCTTTTCCGATTTGACGGACGCACTCCGGATCAGATCAGAGCGGCCGGTGGGTTTCGACCGTCAAGCGACAGGTTGCCCGTGAGCTTGCAGTCGTACCAGAACACCACCCAGCACTCCGCGTTCGTCAGCTTCACCCGCGACCCGATCCCTTCGGGCGAAATGCTTGATCGGACAGACTCGCTCTCGCGTGAGTATGACCCGGATCGGAGTCCCGACGCTCCTATCCATCGCTTCAACATGTCAGCGCCCGGCGGTTACGACGTGACCGCCTCCCTCGGCACGCAGTCCTATCCGGACCAGGCAGAGGTCGTCTTCTACAAAGGTGTTCGAGACCAATACATCGACAGCACCACGCCGTTCGGGTTCGACCCCCAAGGGGAACCGGTGCAAACGGGACCGACGGTCCCTTACACACCCTCCTCGACGCAGGAGCAGCCCGGCTATTCGCAGAGTCATGTGGCATCGGCCGCCAACCTTGGGGGCCCTTCGATGGAACCCACCGCTCCAAGGGAGAACCGCACCTCCCGGGAATCAGGATCAGGCGCATACCTCCCCCATCACGGTGCGCGTAGCCATGGCGGGCAGAACCGGGGGCGGGGGTAGCGAACCTGCCTGGTGGCGGGGAGCACCGCGCATGGCAGGTGGTCGTGGGGGGGCGCTCGTAGCCACACCTGACTGAAGCGCCGTGGGCTGCCGCCCACCTGGCCTCCGGTCGGCGGCAGATCGCCAATTTCCAACGGCCGCCGAGGACCTCCATGGCGAACTCGATCGCGGCGATGATCATGGCTTCGACCGTGGCGATCATCAGGGTCGTGTTCACCGACGACCGTGAGCGGGCCTTCGCGATCGGCGTGTGGACCTCCGCACCGCGTCGGAGCGACGATCGGGCCGCTGCTCGGTGGGCTGGTCTCCGAGCGGTGGGGCTGGGGCGCCGTCTTCCTGGTGAATGTTCCCGTCGTTGTCATCATCCTGATCGTCGGAGCACATGTCATTCCCGAGTCGAAGAATCCCGACCCCCGACGCTGGGACCTCGGCTGCTTCGGCAGCTACGTAGCCCTGCTGTTCTTCCTCACCCAGTGGTTGCAGCAGGTCGGCGGAGACTCCGCGCTGCGTGCGGGTCTCTCCCTGATGCCACCGCGGCACCGCTGCTCTTCGCCCTCGCGTACGGCATCATCGCCGCCACCGGCGACACCGATCACTACGACCGGCTCCTCCCGGCGCTGCTCGCCGCCGGATACGGCGCGGGGATCGTCATGACCCCGGGCGCCGACGCCGTCATGAGCGCGGCCCGCCCCGAACGCTCCGGAGAGGCGGCGGCCATCCAGGAGACCTCCTTCGAACTCGGCGCGGGCCTCGGCGTCGCCGTCCTCGGGACCGTCATGGCCTTCGTCCACCGCACCACGATGCCGTCGGTCGCCGGCCTCGGACCCGATGAACAGGTCACCGCCGGTGAGTCGTTCGCCGCCGCCGAGGATCTCGGATCCCGGCTGCCGCCGACGATCGCGGACGGTGTGACGGACGCGGCCCGGCAGGCTTACGGCCACGGCTTTGCCGTCGTTGCGGTGATCGCGACGATCGTCCTGGTGGTCACCGCGGTCCTCGCAGCCGTACTGCTCCGCGCTGTTAAGGGCCATCGGGTCTGGGCGGGCAACGCTGCTGCTGCGTGACTCCGAGGGTCTGGTCCGCGAAGGGGCCGATGAGTTGGGCGGTGCGCCAACAGGGTCAGCCCCTGTGTCCGCGTGAAGGCGGCGGGCATCCCTGGGCGCCCGGGCCACCGCCATGGCCCCCTCCCTCACCCCGCTACCGGTGGTGTGCCGCACCCGCTACCGTCTCGGCCGCGCGGACGGCCAGGTCTTCCCATGGGCGCGGAGCGATGACCGGGACGCCGATCGCCCTCGCCTGCGCGGCGAGCCATCGGCCATACAGGACGCTGACGCGTGCGCGGTGATGCTGGGGTCCCGCGTCCGGCTCGCGGCGCAGGTAGTTGGCCACCACCTGTGCCTCGTCGTCCTCATGGAGGAAGACGGCACGGACCGGGCCTTCGGGCGTCGCCAGGGCGGGCAGGACGTAGTCCCCTTCCAGGATCACCGGGGTGTCGGTGTCCACATGGTTGGCCACCACCGCCTCGACCGCCGGAGCGAGCGCCTCGGCGATCGCGATCTGCCGCTCGACCACCGACGCGGGCGCCTGACGGGCGGCCTCCGGGTGAGTGCGCCAGAAGTGGACCTCCGGCAGGTGCTCGGGCAGGGTCACCGCGAGGAGCGCCTCCACGATGTCGTCGACCTCCACGACGGGGACGTCGTACCGTCGCGCCAGTGCCCGGGCGACACCCGTCTTCCCCATCCCTGACGCGCCCCCGACGACGAGCACACGCCAGTCGGGAGTACCTTGCACCTCATCCGTACCGTTCACGCGGGCAGAGTAACGGGTCCCGCGCAGGTCGCACGGCCGGGGCAGGACGGCACGTGGTGAGGCCGGTCGACGCCTCCCCTCCGTGACGTCCGTGGCCCTGTATCACCTCCCTGACTCCCCCGACCCGGCCCGTGCCACGCCCTCCCGCAGCCTGCTCCACACGGCGAGGAGCACACACGCGGCGAGACAGCCCGACGCGGTGACCAGCAGTGCCGTGTCGGCGGCTGCTTCCGCGCCCACGCCGCGGTTCGGGTCGGTGACGGCCCCGGCCAGTCCGACGCCGAGGCCGGCGGCGACGGTGATGACCGTCTTGGTGACTCCTGACGCCTCTCCGGCCCGCTCCGGCCGGATCACGGCCTGGGTGGCGATGAGGGTCAGTGAGTTGGCCACTCCGAGGACCGCGCCGCCCACGGTGGCCACGGCCACGTACCAGGTGAGGGAGGAGGTTCCGGCGAGGCAGGCGAGCACCAGCGCGCCCGCGCCCAGGCAGCCTGCCATCAGGCGTACCGCGGCCCGTGGCGGCACCCGGCCCGCCAGTGGTCCGGCGAGCGCCATGGCCAGTGCGGGGGCGAGGAACGCGGTGCCCGCGAGGACGACCGAGAGGTCCCACTGCCCCTGGAGCGTCAGGGGTACCACGAACAGGAACATCACGGTGGTGGTGTTGGCCGCGGCACCGGCCAGGGTGAGTGCCATGTAGGGCCCGTTGCGGAACAGGCTCAGTTCCACCAGCGGATGGGTCGCGGTCCGCTCACGCCGTACGAACAGGAGCAGCAGGGCCGCCGCGGCGGCCACGCCCGCCAGCGCGGCGGGCCAGGGCCAGCGCGGTCCGCGGTCGATGACGACGCAGAGCGCGGCGAGCGCGGCGGTGCCACCGGCCAAGCCGCTCCAGTCGACGCTGCGGGGCGCGCTGGTGTCGTAGCTCTCGGCGGTACGTGAGGCGCAGACCGCGCCGACCACGGCGAGCGGGACGTTGAGCCAGAACACGGCACGCCAGGACACCGACTCGGTCAGGGCAGCGCCGATGAACGGGCCGCAGGCGGTGGCGATCCCGCCGATGCCGAGGGCCCAGCCGGTGGCACGTCCGCGTAGTTCGGCCGGGTAGACGTTGGTGAGCAGGGAGAGCCCCACCGGCATGATCATCGCGGCCCCGGCGCCCTGGGCCACCCGGCCGCCGACGAGGACGGGCAGGGTCGGGGCGAGGGCACAGGCCAGCGAGGAGGCGCCGAACACGGCGAGTCCCGCGACCAGGAGCCGCCGTCGGCCGAACAGGTCGCCGAGCCGTCCCGCCCCCAGCATCAGTGTGCCGGTGGACAGCAGGTACGCGCTGATCACCCACTGGAGACCGTCTCCGCCCGCGTGTAGGTCGCGGCCGATCTGCGGCAGGGCGAGGTTGAGACCGAACGAGTCGAGCTGGATGCAGAACACGCCCACGGACATGGCGACGAGTGCCCAGCGCCGGGTGGCGAAGGACGGCGTCGTCGCGTCGCCGGCACCGTCTCTCAAGGTCGCGCCCTTGCTCACGATGGCCCACTTCTCCTCATGGTCGGCCCCTCCGGGGGGGGTGGTTCTTGCTGCCGTCGCATGGCCGTGCGGCGGCAGGGGACGCTGGTGAGGCGGGGGGGAGGTCGCAGCTGACGTGCGCTCTTCGGCACGGAGCGCCGCTGCGGGAGAGGGAGAGGGCGAAGAAGTGGGGCCGGGATGAAGGGGCTGCCCACGGGAAGTCCGATGTGTCACGTCGACGGGACCGATGCATGGGTCACTTACGCAGGTCCGTGCTCTGACGGACGGTCGGGACGAGATCACCGTAACCGACCCTCGGGCGCTTGCCAACCCGTCCCTGAGCGGACCCGGAGTTCGGCAGAATTCGGTAGATGTGATGAATCAGCGCCGAACTGCCGCTATATGACTTTCTGCCAGGCGGGAGGAAAGTAATCGGCCATCTCCGCCCCCGCAGCGGACTGTGACTTTCCGGTCACCTCGGGGTGCTCCTCGCTCCCGAACGCGCGGAGTCGCTCTGCTGACCTTCGCGCCACGAAAACCCCAGTTGAGCGCCGCGCCCCGGCCGTCCGGCGGGATCGAGTGCACTCTCACCACCGCCCCACCGATCACACCTGGCACGCCCAGGCGGTCACCGTCCGTACCGCCCGGTCGGGTTCATGCCGTCGCGTCGACCAAGTACCTGGTCAGTGACCGTAAATCGGTCGAGAAACTCGACCGCTCGGCGGGGCGGCCTGATCGCCACCCTGGGCCTTGGCTTTGGGTTCGACCTCCTGTTAGTAATTTCATGCGGCAGACGAATTCCATTCCTGCACCACTCCCCCCATGGATCAGGCGGATGTGATGTCGTTAGATGCGCAGCGGACCGCTTCTCCGGTACGCCGGATAGCCCCCACCCGCAGGACGCGCTACAAGGCGGAGATCGCCTCGGTTTCCCCGGATTCGAGCAGGGACACCTTCGAGCAGTACGAAACATGTTTTCTGGGTGTCAGCCTGGAGAACAGCAACTTCACCATCCCCAAACTCACGAGCATGGTCAAGTGGATCTCCCGAAGGTTCGGGCGATGCACCGTTCTCATCGGCGACAGCATTCACCGGCTCACTCTGGAGTCGGCTCAGGGGCTTCCTCCCGACCGTGCCGGTCAACAGGCTCTGGAGCTTGGCCGGCGCTTCGTGGAGGCCACGGAGAAGGTCTTCGAAGAGTACCGCGAGAGCACCGAGTTCACCGTCCTGACCTGCGGTGAAGTACAGGCCGGCGAGAGGTACGCCGAGTTCCACAGCAAGTTGCGGGCGTTCTTCGACGAGGATGACGCGTTCCGTTCCTCGGTCGAGTCGTTCGGTCACGCCTATCACCGGAAGCGGGCCGACGGCATCAGTGAGGCCGAATGGGAAAAACGCATCCGGATGTCCAGCGACTACTTTCTCGAAGAGTTCGCCGTCTTCGCCTGCCTCAAAGAACAAGGGCTGCCGGTCATGGTGTATCCGGGATCGTTCAGCACCCTGTCCGAGATAGCCAAGGGCGAGCATCCGGGAGCCCCGGAAGAGCTGCGTGACCTCGTCGTGGTCTCCCTCCATCTGAAAGGCCGGTGAGCATGGCAGCCGAAGCTCATGACCTGATCCCTGAAATACGCCGGGGAAAGATATACCGGGACGTCTACGAGAAACGCTCGCCCGACCGACCCGCGCTCGGAGAGGCATTCCTCGAAAGGGCCCGTGCGGTGGACGGGGTGCTGGACTTCGGTGGTTCCGGGGCGCGCAGCCGGGCATTCCGGGACGGCGTGTTCCTCCTGGAGATCCCGGCCGAGATCGATGTGTCGGCGGGCGACGCGTTCGCGTGTCAGTTCTACGAGGGTCCGGTGGCGGCGCCGTACGGCCGGTTCCGCGACCTCGGCAGCGACCACTTCGGGGATCCGCTGCTCGGCTTCCACCAGCGGATCAACCAGATCGAGCAGTTCCTCCTCGAACGCCGGTTCTGGGCCGGCGTCTATCCGCCGGAGATCACCGACCTGGGTGAGTCGCTCACCCGGTTGTCGCGGCAGGTTCTGCGTTCCGTGCTCTCCGCCGTGGGCATACCGGAGCGCGACTGGCGGCGGGCGACCGGCGGGTGCTCACAGTGCGCCGGCTCGTACCATCTGACGTTCAATCATTACCGGCCCGCGCATGAGGACATCGGGCTCAGCTCTCACAAGGACGACGGGTTCCTCACCATTCTGCGGACGACCGCCCCGGGCCTCGAAGTCAGCCGCGAGGACCACTGGGAGACCGTCCCGGCCGAGCCGGACTGCTTCATCGTCAACTTCGGCCTGTCCATGGAGATCCTGACCGCGGGCAGCCGTATGCCCGTGGCCGCCATCATGCACCGGGTCGCCCGCCAGCAGGACGACCGCTCCAGCTTCGGGCACTTCAGCTCCAGCGGCTGCCTGCCCGGGGAGGACGAGGGCATCTACCGCTACGTACACAGCGGTGGCCTTGAGCGCGTCTGCGGCTCGCGTGAACTCATCGACGAGAACGACTACGAGATCTACGCCGGCACGGACGCGCCGGACCGACCGCACACACCGGACTCCTCGGGCTCACCGCACTCCTCCGGCGCACCGGAATCCCCGGGGGCACCGGACTCGCCGCACGCTCCGGACTCGCCGGGCGGGTCGGGCACCCCCACCGCCCCGGGCCGCGCCGAGGGGCGCCCCATCGCGAAGGACGTCCGCCGATGACCGTAGACACGATGACCCTCCAGCGTGCCGCCGGGTCGGGGACCGGCCTGCGCTTCGACGCCGCCGACGGCCTGTCCCGGGCCCTGCGGGACGGGTGCTTCCTGCTCGCCCTGCCCGCCGGGTTCGATCCGGGGCCGGGCATCACCCTGTGCCGCGAGTTCCACCGGGCACCCGAGGACGGCCCCGCGGCCACCCGGGCGTACCGCGGTTTCAAGGAGGTGCCGGGCGTCTACTTCGACCGGGAGCACTTCCAGACCGAGCACGTGCTCATCGACGGCCCCGGCCGGACCCGGCACTTCCCACCGGAACTGCACGCCATGGCCGAGCGGATGAGTGCGCTGACGCTGCTGGTGCTGCGTGCGGCGATGACCGAGCTGGGTATCGCGCCCGAGCTGTGGAGCGAGGTCACCGGTGGTGCCGTCGACGGCCTCGGCACCCACTGGTTCGCGGCGAACCACTACCGGTCGGAGCGGGCCCAGCTGGGCTGCGCCCCGCACAAGGACACCGGATTCGTGACCGTGCTCTACAACGAGGAGCCCGGCCTGGAGGCGTCCGTCGACGGCGTCTGGGTGCCCGTCGACCCGGTGCCCGGCCACTTCGTGGTGAACTTCGGCGGCGCGTTCGAACTGCTCACCGCCGCCCTGGACCGCCCGGTGCGGGCCCTTCTGCACCAGGTGCGGCAGTGCGCCCCGGTCCCGGGCGCCGCGGACCGCTTCTCCTTCGCGGCCTTCGCCAATCCCCCCGCCACAGGTGACCTCCACCAGGTGCGCGAGGACGGCTCGGCCGCACCGGTGCGCAGCTCCGAGGACTTCCTCCGTGAGTTCAACGAGCGGACCTGGTCCGACCGGCACGCCGACTTCGGTATCGCCGAGGCCGTCGACGCGGGCGGAGGCGGTACGACATGAGCCTCTCGGCGGACCGCCGCGGCGCCCCGCGCCAGGGCGGGACCATCGCCCTGCCGCAGTCACCCGGCCCACCCTTCCCCGGGGTCGTCGCCCACCACGACGGGCCCAGCCGGTTGCACGGCCACGCCCCGGCGTTCCACGAGGCGACCGTGGTGCGCGGGGAGCCCGCCTCGCACTACTTCCGTGCCTCCGGCATCAGCGCCCGCGCCGAGGAGAACGGCGGTCTGTGCACCTTCTGGATGGGCCGGAAGCTCGCCGTCTACCAGATCACCAACGCGCCGCTCATCGGTGACGACGCCCTCGCGCCCTCCACCGACGCCAACCGCGAGCTGTTCGGCGACTTCATGGGCTCCTTGCCCCACGACCACCCGGACCGCCCGGGGAAGCGGGCCGTGGTCGAACGCTCCCTCGGCAGCGCCAAGTTCGTCGAGCGCCTGGAACCCGCCGTCCGGCGGTACACGGCCGACCACCTCCGCGGCGCTGCCGGTCGGACCGTCCCGCTGGACGACTTCACACTGTCCCTGACGGCGTACGTGGACAGCATGATCCCCGGCGTCCTCGATCTCACCCAACGACCGCTGCCCGCGTACCTGGACTCCGCCGAGTACGGCCGTGTGGTGCGCGGCTTCTTCGACCTCGCCTCCGACGTCATCAGCAACGACAACCCGGCGGCGATGCGCGAGTTCGACGTCATCGTGCCGTTCGTGCGCGACCTGCTGACGGACAACTTCGACGCCCTGGCCGACGCGCCCGGGTCCAACCTGATCCGGCGCCACTTCGACCTGTGGGAACTGCCCTTCACCCGGCGGTCCGTGGCCGCGCTCGACGCGGCGCGGGTCAAGGAGCTGGGCACGGTGATCGTCGCCACGTACGACACGACGGCGCTCAGCCTGATGTGGGCGATCGGCTATGTGGAGGCCGCGCCCCGGGTCAAGGACGCCGTCGTGGCGGAGGCCCGGCGCGGCACGGGGGCGGCGGCGGCCGGGGCGGGTTGCCCGTACGCGGATCCGCTTCCGCGCGCGGGCGCCGCACCGTCCGTGATCGACCTCGCGGTCCTGGAGGCCGTACGCCTCGGCGGCAGCAATCCCAGCGCCCTGTGGCGCCGTACGACCGAGCCGTTCGCCCTGCGCCACCGGGGCGTCTCGGTGACCGTGCCGGCGGGGACCATGATGTGGCTGGACCGGCGGCAGGCCAACCGCGACCCCGCCGTCTTCCCCGAGCCGCGGCGCTTCACCCCGGCCAACATCGAGGCCATCGTCCGCTCCGACCGGGAGACGGTCTCCTCGTTGCTCTCCCGCGGCCGTTACGAGATCAACTCGTTCAGCATGGTCAACGCCGACCGCAACCCCCGCAAGTGTCCCGGCCGGATCTTCTCCGTGCGGATGCAGTCCGTGGTCCTCACGGAGCTGTACGGCCGCTACGCGGTCAGCACGCGGGACACCGATCTCCGGCTGAAGCACCACGCGTCCATGCCACGCCCGGCACGACCGGGAAGCATCACGATCCGGCCCGAGCCAGGCACGCTGCCCCAGTCAGCCACACCACCCAAGCCAGGCGCGCCACCGAAGCCAGGCGCGCCACCCGAGTCAGCCACACCACCCGAGCCAGGCGCGCTGCCCGGTCCCGGCACACCACACGATCCCGCGACCCCGAGGGAGCCCACCCCATGACCACCGCCGACTCCCCCACCGTAAGGGCCCCGGTCCGGCTGCCGCCGATGCCCGGCGAGCGGCAGGCCCGGGCCACCTATCCGCCGGTGGACCTCGAACGCTCCTGGTTCGACGGGGACGAGTTGCTCTTCGAACGCGAGGGAGGCTTCGACCGCGCCCTGGCCCAGGGCTTCTTCCTGCTGCGCATCCCCGACGGTCTCGACACCGGCCCCGGGGACCGGTTCGCCGCGCACTTCCACGAGGAGCCGGCCGGCGACGACCTGGACACCTACCGGGGCTACCGCCACACCGACGTCCCCGGCACCTACCAGGGCTACTTCGACCGCGAGCACGACCAGTGGGAGAACTTCTACATCGAGCGGGCGAACTGGGCGCTGCTGCCGCCCGAGGTCACCGGGCTCGGCCATCGGATGACCGGCCTCGGCGTCGCCGTCCTGCGCGCGGTGCTGCGGCACGTGGAGGTGCCGCGGAACCTGTGGAGCGAGGTGTCCGGCGGCCTGTGCGACAACGGTGGCCACCAGATGCTCGCCTTCAACCACTTCCGTTCGCGGAAGGAGACCCGCGGCTGCAAGTTCCACCGGGACTCCGGGTGGGTGACCGTGCTCCGCTCCTTCGAGCCGGGCCTCCTCGCGCTCATCGACGGCGAGCTGGGCGCCATCAACCCCGAGCCGGGCCACTTCATCGTGAACTTCGGCAGCTCGCTCGAAGTCCTCACCTCCGGCCTGCCACGGCCCGTGCGGGCGAACGTGCACGGTGTGGTCTCCACCGAGCGCCCGGCGGGCCGGGCCGACCGCATCTCGTACGTGACGTTCCTGGACTCCGCCCTCGACGGCACCGTCTACCGGCTCGACAACGGCACGGCACACCCCGTGCAGTCGGTCGCGGACTTCGCCGCCCAGGAGGTGAGCCGGACCTATGACAACGACGGCGCGCTGTAGCGCGGGCGACCCGGACGCCCCGGGCACGGCACCGCTGGAATCCGATCAGGACGGGAGTGGCACCATGACGGACACGGCACAGGCGCGGCGGGAGGAGCGGGAGGAGGCACACCTCGTCCTGCCCGCGGCCGAGGTCGACGCGGGCACCCTGCGGTTCGCCACCGCGGACGACACCGAACGGGCGCTCTCCATCGGCGCGTTCAACGTGGCCGTCCCCGAGGATCTCGACGTGCGCGCCGGACTCGGCTTCTGCCGCACCTTCTACCAGCCGGGGACCGGTGATCCGGCCGACCGCCACCGGGGCCACCGCGACCACGGCCACCCCGCCTCCAAGCTGGGCTACGAGGACCGGCCCGACCAGGTCGAACAGCTCCAACTGGAGAGCTTCCTGTGGCAGGAGTACTTGCCGGACGAGGTCACCGCGGTGCTGCGCCGCATGCGGCGGCTGACCCTGGACATCCTCTACGGTGTGTTCGACGCGGCCGGAGTGCCCGAGGGCGACCGGGACGTCATCACCGGTGGCGCCCCGCAGGACACCGGCCTGTGCTACACGACGGTCAACCACTACCGCGCGGGTCTGAGTGACCGCGCCGGGATCGTCGAGCACTCCGACAGCGGGTTCATCACCACGATCTGCACCGACCAGCCCGGCTACGAGATCCTCCACGAAGGCCGCTGGCTGCCGGTGCGCGAGCGCCCCGGCCACTTCACCGTCAACCTCGGCGACGCCTTCCGGGTGCTGACCAGGAAACTTCCCGGGCCGGTGACCGCCGTCTACCACCGGGTGCCGGAACTGCGCCCGGACGCGGGCATCCCGGACCGCTCCTCGTTCACGGTCTACATGGGACCCCGCTACGACATGCCGCTCTACCAGTACGACACCGCGGGAAGACTGCAGGAGTACCAGAGCTTCCGCGACTTCTCGGTGGAGAAGGCGGGCAGGCTCGGCTACGACTTCCACTCCCGCGTATGAGCACGGCCGCGGGACACCCGCGTCCCCTCGCGCTACAGGGCTGGCAGTTGGCCGAACTGCGCGCCGGTGAGCTGCACTTCACCGTCGAGGACGGACTCCAGCGCGCGCTGAAGGACGGCTTCTTCTACGTGCGGCAGCCCGCCGGCACGGACCTGTCGGCGGGGGACCGCTTCGCCCGCTCCTTCTACCTCCCGGCCGAGGACCCGGCGATCCCCGCCGTGGAGCACCCGGACCCGTACCGGGGCTTCCGCCGCTGGACGGCCGAGCAGCTCGGCCGCCACCAGGGCTACTTCTGCCGCGACGCCGACCAGACCGAACAGTTCTTCCTGGAGAGCGCCTGGTGGGACCAGGTCTATCCGGCCTCGCTCGCCCGGCAGGCCGAGCGCATGCGTGACTTCGCGCTCGACGTGCAGCGCGCGGTGCTCGCCCGTCTCGACCTGCCACGTGAACTCTGGGACCGGGCCACCGGACACAGCATGACCGCGCACGGCACCCACACCCTGACCTTCAACCACTTCCGTCCGGAGGTGGCCGCGCGCGGCCTGAACATCCACAAGGACTCCGGCTGGGTGACGGTTCTGCGCTCCACCGAGCGCGGACTGGAGGTGGACCGGGACGGCGAGTGGCAGCCCATCGACCCGGTCCCCGGCACCTTCATCGTGAACTTCGGCTGCGCGATGGAGATCCTGACCCGGCGGACCGCCACACCGGTGGCCGCGGTGGCCCACCGTGTGGTGCGCCAGCCACCGAGCGGCGGGGCCAAGCCCGACCGCTTCTCGTACGCCCTCTTCGTCGACAGCAGTCTCGACGACAGGGTCTGCCCTGGGCTGTTCGCCTACGAGCCGGGCGGCGGCGGCCTTCACCTCCGGTCGGAGTTCGGGACCTTCCTCAGCGACATCCTCGACAACACCTACCGGGAGGACACGAGCGGTCTGTACTGAGACCGCGCCACAGCCGGGCAGCCGGGCAGCCGGGCAGCCGGGCAGGATGTGGGATGCGGGATTCGGGATTCGGGGTGCGGATCAGCCGAGTTCGTCGGAGCGGCCCAGGAAGCGGAACGCGCCGTCCCGCGCCTGGAAGAGGAAGTAGCCCGTCCGCTGTTCCAGGGTGCGGGTGCCGTCGCCGGTGAAGCGGAGCGGCTTGGCGAGGCCGTCGTAGGAGACGGAGAACAGGCGCTGCGCCACCGCCCCCGGATCGACGTCGGAGCCCGCGCCCAGCTCCTCCAAGGCGCGGGCGACGAGGCCCACGGCGTCGTACGCCTCCGGGGACCAGCGGGCGGGTGCGGTGCCGTACGCCTCGCGGTGGGCGGTGCGGAAGCCGGCGGCGACACTCGCGGGGTCGGTGAAGGGCGTACCGAACAGCCAGCCCTCAGCCGCTGCCCCGGCCTGTTCGAGGAAGGCCGGGCGCATGAGGTGCCAGGTGCCCAGCCGCGGTCCGGTGAAGTCCGCGTCGGCGAGGGCGCGGGCACAGCGGGCGGCCCGTTCGGGCGAGGTGCTGGTGAGGACGACGGCCTGCGCGTCCGCGGTGAGGGCCGCGCGGACGGCGGGTACGAAGTCGTCGCTGTCGGCGGCCACGGGGTGGACGCCGGTCGCGCCCTCGTTGGGTGGGGTCCGGTCGAGCCGGGCGGCGAGGGCCGCGCCCGTCCCGCCCGCCGCGCGGTCGTCGATCACGGCGGTGCGGTCGACGGGTCGCTCGGCGGTCAGATACGACGCCAGGGGCAGCACCAGGTAGGACTCCGGGGCCCGGGTGACGCACAGGGTGGTCAGCCGCTCGTCCCGTGCGGTGAGTTCGGCGCCGTCCGCCGAGATGAGGACCATGGCCGTGCGGGCGTCCTGGTAGTGCGGGGCGGCGGCGACGGCCGCGGCGGGGGTGGCGAGACCGAGGACCGCGCTCGCCCCGGCGTCGATGAGCCGCCGGGCCGCCTGTTCGGCGCGGGCCGGGTCGCCGCGGTCGTCGGCGGGCTCCAGGGCGAGCCGGAAGGTGATGCCGGGGCGGGCGTTGTGCGCCTGTACGGCGAGCCGGGCACCGCGTTCCTGTGCCACGCCGTCCGTCTCGCCCGCTCCGCTCAGGTCGGCCTGGAAGCCGAGGGTGTGCACCGGCAGGCCGGCTCCGGAACCCGCGCCGCCGTTCCCGGTGGCGGCGCGGTACGCGGTGATCCCGCCGCCGGTGGCCAGCACGGAGGCCGCCGCGCCCGCCAGGAGCAGGACGCGGCGCCGGGAGGGGGCGGGGGCGTTCCGGGAGGCTTCCTGGGGGACGGGGGCCGGTGCCGCTGGTGCCTCGCGGGTGGCCGGGGGGCGGGGGGCCCGGCGTGGCGTGGGGATGTCCAGCGCCTGGGCCGAGCGGGTGGCGACGGCCCGCAGCAGGGCGGGCGGGAGCCAGTCGTCGCCGTCCTGGCCGAGCGGGACACGCGGGTCACGCAGGGCTCGCGCGAGTTGCTGTGCGGTGGGCCGCTCGGCGGGGTCCTTGGCGAGACAGGCGGCGATCACCGGCCGTAGTTCGGCGGGGACCCGGGTGAGGTCCGGTGCCTCGTGCACGGTACGGAAGAGGACGCCCGCCGCGAGTCCGGTGCCGAAGGGACGGCGGGCGGAGGCGGCGTAGGCGAGGACCCCACCCAGTGAGAAGACGTCGCTGGGCGGGCCGACCGCCCCGGCGCGGGCCTGGGCCTGCTCCGGGGCGAGGAAGCCGGGCGTGCCGACGACGGCGTCGGGGGCGGTGAGCGCGGTGGCGCCCGAGGCGTGGGCGATCCCGAAGTCGATGAGCCGGGGTCCGTCGAGGGCGAGCAGGACGTTGGCGGGTTTCACGTCCCGGTGCACGAGCCCCGCGTCGTGGACGGCCGCCAGCGCGTCGGCGAGCCGGGAGCCCAGGGCGCGTACGGCCTTGGGGGGCAGCGCGCCGAAGCCGCCGTGCATTTCGTCTGCTTTGACTAGTTCGACTGCTTCAACCGGTTCAACCGGTTCAACCGGTTCGACTGCTTCGACTGCTTCGACTGCTTCGACCAGGGAGGGTCCGGGCACGAACTCCGTGGTCAGCCAGGGCTCCCGGGCCTCCGGGTCGGCGGCGAGCACCGGCACCACCCAGCGCGCGCCCGGCCCGTGGGCCTCCCGCAGTCCGCGGACCGCGTTCACCTCACGCCGGAACCGCACCCGGAACGCCGGGTCCGCCGCGTGCTCGGCCCGGATCGTCTTGAGCGCGACGAGCCTCCCGCCCGGCGTACGGGCGAGGTAGACCACGCCCATGCCGCCCGCGCCGAGCCGGGCCAGCAGCCGGTGCCCGCCGATCTCCTCGGCGTCGTCGGCGACCAGGGGCCGCATCAGATGTCGACCTTGCCCGCGTAGGAGTACCGGCCGCCCTTCACCTCGTAGCGGAAGACCTCGTAACCGGTGAGCCAGCGGTACGTCTTGTCGAAGGCGTACGTCCGCACGAGGCCCCGGTACGTGCCGCCCACGAGCAGGTCGTAGAGCCGGTTCCGGGACGGTCGGCCGCCGGCCTCGGTGATCCGGGCGATGACCATCCGGGCCACGTCGTACGCCTCGGCCGCCCAGTACGGGGGCGCGGCGTCGTAGCGCTCGCGGTAGGCGGCGGCGAAGGCGCGTACGGGCTCGGCGCCCGGGTCGATGTACGGGGTGAAGGTCTGCCAGCCGTCGGCCGCGGCGCCCGCGGCGGTGAGGAACTGCGGCTGGGCGGCGGGGTGGCCGAGGACGCGCAGTCCGTCGTAGTCCGCCTCCGCCAGGGCGCGGGCGACGGTGGCGGCGCGCTCGGGGGTGCCGGTGTAGGCGACGGCGTCGGGACGGGCGGCGAGCAGTCCGGTGACGACCGGCCGCAGATCCTGGGCCAGTCGGGGGACGACTCTCGGCTCCGTGGTGACTTTCAGCAGGCCCAGGCTCTGGAACAGCGCGTGGCCCAGCTCCCAGGCCGGGGTCCCGCCACTGCGGTCGATGAGGACGCCGACGCTCCGGGCGCCCTGGGTGTGCAGGGAGACGGCGGCCGTGGTGGGGAGGTGGGTGTAGCCGGGGACGGCCTGGAGGAAGTGGCGGGGTTCGGAGGTGCCGTAGACGGACTGCGCGGAGGAGGCGGTGAGCTGGGGGACGAGCCGTTCGTCGTAGCTGTCCAGGCTCGCGCCGGTGGTGGCGTCACCGGTCGAGCCGATGACGGCGAGGAGGTCGCGGTCGGCGGCGAGTTCGCGGGCGACGGTGGCGGCGCGCTGCGGGTCGCCCCGGTCGTCGGCGGTGCCGAGGGTGAGCGTGAAGGGCTTGTCGTCGCGGGCGTTGAACTCGTCGACGGCCAGCCGCACTCCGCGTTCCTGGGCCTGTCCGACGGTGCGCTGGGGGCCGGTGAGGTCGGCCTGGACGCCGAGCACCCAGCGGCGGGCGCCGGACGCGGCCGGTCCGGGGTCGTCGTCGCGCAGGGCGGCCCAGGCGGCGGCCCCGCCACCGGCGGCGAGCAGCGTGGCTCCTCCGCCGAGGAGGAGGAAGCGGCGGCGGGACGGCCGCGGGTGGTCGGGGGGTGGTGCGGTGTCGGGGCGGTCGGTGGAGGGTTCGGTGGACGGGGCGGTGGACGGGTCGGTGGAGGGGTCGGTGGACGGGGCGGCGTGCGGGGTGGGCGGGCCGATGGGGGGAACTTCCTGCCTCTGCCCGTCCGTTGAGGAATCGAGTGCCGTCGCTTCGATGTCGGGGAGGTCGAGCATCGCGGCGGAGCGGTCGGCGATCAGCCGTACGACGGGGTCGGGCAGCCAGTCGCCGGTGGCCTCGGGCGTCTCGTCGGCGAGGGCGTCGTCCAGTTCCCGGGCGGTGGGCCGGGCGGTCGGGTCCTTGGCGAGGCAGCGTTCGAGGAGCGGGCGCAGGTCGTCGGGCACACCGTCGAGGTCGGGCGCGTCGTGGACGGTGCGGTAGAGCAGGGCATCGACGGCCCCGGTGCCGAAGGGCGGGCGGCCGGTGCGGGCGTAGGAGAGGAGACAGCCCAGAGCGAAGAGATCACTGGCGGGTGTGGCGGGCTCGGCGCGGGCCTGCTCGGGGGCGAGGAAGCCGGGGGTGCCGACCACCATGTCGGCCGAGGTGAGCGCGGTCTCCTCGGCGGCGCGGGCGATCCCGAAGTCGATGAGGCGGGGCCCGTCCACGGCGAGCAGGACATTGCCGGGCTTGATGTCGCGGTGGATCAGCCCGGCGTCGTGGACGGCGGTGAGCGCGCGGGCCAGCATCCCGCCGAGCGCCCGCACACTGTGGGTGGGCAGCGGGCCGCAGTTCGCGACGGCCTCGGCGAGTGCGGGGCCGGGCACGAACGCGGTGGCCAGCCAGGGCGCGGGCGCGTCCGGGTCGGCGCCGGTGACCGGCACGGCCCACGGGCTGTCGACCCGGCGGGCGGCGGCGACCTCCCGGCGGAAGCGGGCGCGGAACTCGGGCTGATCGGCGTACTCGGGCAGGATCACCTTGACGGCGGCGAGTTCGCCGGACTCGGCGCGGCCGAGGTAGACCACGCCCATGCCGCCGGCGCCGAGCCGGGCGAGCAGCCGGTGACCACCGATGCGGGTGGGGTCGGTGGGGGTGAGCTTCTGGGTCATGAGGCGCCGCTTTCCGCGGTGCCGTCGGTCTCGCCCCTGTCTCCGCTCCGCGGGGTGCTCACGCCGGGTGATGACGGGTCGCGTTCGACGGCGGCCCGGAGACCGGTGCCCATGTCGATGTGCGGATCACGCACCCGGTCGAGCAGTTCGGTCCGCGACCAGCCCTCGGCGCCCTTGGCGGAGACGGCGAGGGTGAACTGGCCGATGCGGGTCTGCCGCCAGATGTAGGGGTGGGAGCCGCCCTCTTGGGCTCGGGTGTACTCGCCGATCTCGGTGAGGGAGTCGTCGGCGAACCCGTTGCCCAGATCGCCGAGGGCGGCGGGGACGTCGTTGAGGGAGGTGACGGTCTCGTCGGAGCGCAGCCGCTGGGTGGGGCAGCGCATCATCTCCTCCAGGACCTCGGCGTTCTCCCAGTCGGCCTGTTCGGCGGTGCGGTGCACGGTGACGACGGCGCTGAGCCGCAGCGGGCCTTTGCCGTCGGCCGCCGGGATCTCGTAGGAGCGAGTGAGGGTGGCGAGGATATCGTCGGGGAGCGGGCGCTGTGCCCAGGCGCAGTCGTCGCCGAGGACGGGCCAGCGCTGGGGATCGCTCTCGTACGGGCTCCGGCGCTCGGTGCCGGGACCGAAGGCGGCGGGCTTCGCGATGATGTCCCGGATCAGGGCGTTGGCCTGGGCCGGAGTGCGGGGGACCTTGGCGGGGTCGATGTCCACGACCTGCCCCGGCGACGGGGAAGGGGACGGCGACGGGGACGGGGACGGGGGCGGAGACTGGGGCACCTGGGTGCGGTCCCGTCTGTCCGTCGCCGGTGGGTCGGGGTCGCCGCCGCCGGACGTACAGGCGACCAGCAGTAATCCGCCCGCCACGACAGCACCGCCGAGGCGTGCCGTTCCACCCCGCAGGACCACGGATCCCCCTCGACCATCAGCTCGTCAGGTGTCGGCACCGATGCTAGAGAGCAACGGGCCTGCCCCCACACCCGATTGACGTTCATGTGGCACAGCCGTTCCCCATCTGTCACACAGCGAGGACCGTGACGCCGCGCTCCGGACAGCAAGCGCTGCCCGTCGTCAAGTTCGGTCGGGTGTCCCGCACCGCGAACAGACTTGACCTCAACCATTGTTGAGGTTGTTGGGTAGGTCGTGGTGGCGGTCGCCGCCACCGCATCAGCAGTCCGTAACGGATGAAGGGCACCACCCATGACGAGCGACATTCTGGTGGTAGGGGCGATCTCGCCGGAGACGCAGGCCGCGGTGGCCGGCGTGGTGAAGGGGCTGGAGAACGCCTTCAACGCGAAGGACCCGGTCGCGCTGGGTGAGCAGTTCGCCGGGCTTGCCTCTTGGACCAACGCGAAGGGCACGCGTCTTGACGGCAGGGAGGCGATCGTCGAGTTCAGCGCTCCGGCGATGAAGGGCTTCCTTCGCGATGCGTTCGCCCGGTACGACGTACTCAAGATGTTGGAGATCGCGCCCGGCGTGATCGCGGTGAACGTGGCACAGACACCCACCGACAGCGCGGGCAACCCCGTCCAGGGTCCGCGGGGAGCGACCCTCTACGTGATCGCCGAGCAGGCGGACGGCTGGTCCATCGCGGCCGGGCAGAACATGGCCGTCGACCCTCCCGCGGCTGCGTGACACCCCGCCGCGGGCCCGCGCTGTCCACCGTCTCCCCGGTCAGCTCACCGGCCTCGCCCCCGGACACCGGTGCTCCGGCACTCCGGCACTCCGGCACTCCGGCACTCCGACGAGCGCACGGTGGTCCTGAGCGAGCCGGCGCAAGGCATCCGTTCTGCCCGGCCGAGCCCGAACGTGCGGTCAGGAGAGAGTCGTCGGCCTGCGGGGTGGCGGGACGGCGCGGAGCAGCTCCCACAGAGGGCGCGCACCGGCGGCCCACAGGGCGAGGGTGTGGCGGTCGACGACGTGGAGGCGCTGCTGTTCGGCGAAGGTGAGGGCGGGTGCGGTGACCCGTCCGTTGGTCACGATGACCGCGACGTCGGCGCCGTGGACCTGGCGGGCGGTGCCGTTGAGGATCTGGAGGTCCGGCGTGCCCACGGCGGAGCCGGCGAGGCCGTTGCGCCGGTGTTTGCACTGGATCACCCAGTGCCGCCCGTAGGGGTCGGTGGCTTTCACGTCGGCGCCCAGATCGCCGCCGCCTCCGACACGGACCGCGTCCGGGCAGCCGTCCCGGCGCATCAGATCGCGGACCGCTTCCTCGAACCGGGAGTGGTGGAGGGCGTCCAGTCGGGAGAGGTCGTAGCGCAGGCCCTGCGTGCGGACCGCTTCCCACTGGGCCTGCCGCTTCTTGTGGAACAGCCAGGCGCAGCCGGCCAGCGCCGCGAGCACGCCGGTGACGATCAGGATCCACCAGTGGGCCAGCAGCCAGTCGACGACGGCCACCGCCAACGTGACGGCGAAGACAGCGGCCACCAGGAGGCCGGTCAGCCGGTCGTCCGCGCGCTGCCGCCGCCCGACCGGCCTGCCCGCCCTCACCGGCCTGCGGTTTCGCCTCCGTGCGGGCGGGCGCCTCGTCGCCGGTGCCCGGCCCCCGCGCCTGCGGGGGCTCATCGGCCGGCCTGCGTACGCCGCCGCAGTCGGAGAACGACGCTCACCGTGAGCAGTACCGCCACATTGATGGTCAGCAACCTTCAGCCCTCCCCCACCGACCGCCGGCCCACGGGGACAGGAGTGGACCGGCCCCCGGGGTTCCTGTGTAGCGGTGGATCGAGGGCGCTTGAGGGCAGGTTGCCGATCAATGGCACAAAGCCGTCGGGTCCCGGGCCGAATCTGCGCGGCCCTCACCGCGGGGCGAGGGAGTGAGCGGCTGTCGTGGACGTCGGCTGCGGCGCCGGACGCGCTGTCGCCGAGTTCGGGAGCTGTGTGGATCCGCTCGGGCACGCGGCGCCGGTCAGTGGGTGGGGACCTGGTGGACGGTGGTGTCGTCGGGGTGCAGCAGTCGGCCGTCCGCCGAGCGGACTTCCAGTGCGCGCAGGGGCAGTCCCTGTCGGTTGTCGAGCAGTTGTGAGTGTGGTTCGCCGGGGGCGAAGAAGTTCTGTTCGCCCCACTGGCGCAGCGCCACGATGACGGGGAAGAGGGCCCTGCCTTTCGGGGTCAGTACGTACTCGCGGTAGGCACTGCCGTCCGAGGCGGGGACGGATGCGAGGACACCGCCGGCGACCAGGGCGCGCAGGCGTGCCGTGAGGATGTTCTTCGCGACGCCGAGGCTGCGTTGGAACTCTCCGAAGCGGCGGCTCCCGTCGAAGGCGTCCCGCACGATCAGAAGGGACCACCAGTCGCCGATCGCGTCCACCGATCGCGCGACGGGGCAGTCGCTGTCGTCCAGGCGTGTCCTTGTCACCATGTCGTTCCCCACTCTCAAGCTGGTTGCAAGATGCTACCAAAAAAGCTACGGTCCCGACTGGTGGCAAGTTGAAACCATTTTGGTGGAGGGGGCACTGCATGCTCGGCGACCATGAGGCCGTGACATCACCGGCCGCGGCCCGGAGCGGAGGGGGTTCCGGGTTCGTCCTGTCCCGCGGTCTTGTCCTGCTGCTGGCCGTGGCCTGCGGAACCGCGGTGGCCAATGTCTACTTCGCCCAGCCGCTCCTGGTGACCGTGGGCCACGACCTCGGCATGAGCCCGGCACTGGTCGGCAGCGTCGTCACACTCACGCACGTCGGATACGGGCTGGGGCTCTTCTTCCTCGTACCGCTCGGCGACGTGGCCGACCCCAAACGGCTGATCGTGGCCCAACTGCTCCTGCTGGTGGGGGCGTTGCTGGCGGTCGCCACCGCCCACACCGCGCTGGTCCTGCTCGTGAGCATGGCCGGGATGGGGCTTCTCGCGGTGGTCACACAGACGCTGGTGGCCTTCGCCGCGTCCCTGGCCGCTCCCGCCCGGCGCGGACACGTCGTCGGCCTGGTGACCAGCGGCGTGGTCGTCGGGATCCTGCTCGCCCGGACCGTGTCCGGCCTCATGGCCGATCTCGCGGGCTGGCGTTCCGTCTATCTCCTCTCGGCGTCGCTCACCGCGCTGTTCGCCCTGGTCCTGCACCGCGTGCTGCCGCGCCGCGCCGAGGCCGCGCCTGCCTCCCTGCGGTACGGGCAGCTCCTGCGCTCCACGATCACCCTCTTCGCCCGGGAGCGGCTCGTACGGCTCCGGGCCCTGCTCGGCCTGCTGATCTTCGCGGCCTTCAGCACCCTGTGGAGCAGCATCGCGCTGCCGCTCAGCGAGCCGCCGTACTCCCTCTCCCACACGGCGATCGGGGCGCTGGGGCTGGTCGGCGTCGTGGGCGCCCTGGCCGCGACCACGGCGGGCCGCCTCAACGACCGCGGGCTCTCCCAGCGCACCACCGGCATCGCGCTGGCGCTGCTCGCCGCCTCCTGGATCCCCCTGGCCCTCACTCGCACCTCCCTGTGGGCCCTGGTCGTCGGCGTGATCCTCCTCGACCTCGCCGTACAGGCGGTCCATGTCACCAACCAGACCCTGATATACGCCCTGCACCCCGACGCGGGCAGCCGGCTGATCGGCGGATACATGGTCTTCTACTCGGTCGGCAGCGCCACCGGCGCCATCGCCGCGACCTCCCTGCACACCGCGGCCGGCTGGGGCGCCGTATGCGTACTGGGCGCCGCGATCAGCTGCCTCGCGTTCGCGCTCTGGGCACGGACGCGGCACAGCGTCCCGGACCCCGCCGCCGCACGTCTGGGCAGGTCCCCAGGGGGCGCGTCCCACTGAGACGCCCTCGCCCCAGGCGGACCGCCTCATCGCACCGGAGGCGTCCGGCCCCACCGGCACCTCCACGCCACCGGCCGACAAGGCGCCGTTGACGGCGGATGGGGCACGTGTCAGCGTGCAGCGCACAGCTGACTGTACGGAGTTCCGCCGACACGGCGGGCGACAGGGAGGGGTCCTCATGAGTTCCCGTATGCGCAGACACGCGCTCGTCTCATCGGTCGCGCTGGCGGTGTCGGGCGCGCTGCTCGCCGTCGGCTCGGTCGGCCAGGCGCAGGCCGCGCCGTCCGGTGGCCACGCCCCGGCCGCGCAGGTCGAGTTGCAGAGCGAACCCACGGCGGAGGAGCAGGAGAAGCTGCGGGAGATCGCGGCCTCCATCTGGACCCCGGAGCTGGCCGCGGGCTGGAACATGAACGCGGCGGTCGCCGATGTGCTCTCCGAGGCCACCGACCGCATCATCCAGTGTTCCGCGGCCTACGCGCTGGTGCCCAAGCCCCCGGGCTTCCGCCCCGGACTCGGCTATCTGGTCTCGTACTGGAAGAACATCCGGGATTATTTCCTGGCCGTACGCGGGGACCGGCAGTACAAGGCGTGCGTGGTCTCGACGGCGGCCTACTACCGCTCGATCATCGAGATGGCCTCACAGGGGATCTGAGTCCGGGGGCGTACGGCGGGCCGTCGTACGCCCCTGTCTCCGCTCCGGTCCGGATTCCCGCGCACATCCATACATCCAAGGGCACGTGGAGCGGGTCTCACAAGGGAAGCTCCGTTTCCCTTGGAGGAACTGATGGACCGTCGCCTCGTCGCCTCAGCCGTCATCGCCGCCCTGTACGGCACCCTGCTGGCCGGCACCGCCGTGCCCGCCTCCGCCGCCACGCCCGCCGCCGCGCCCGGGGCGATCGACTGCCGCAGGGTGAAGTGCGTCGCGCTCACCTTCGACGACGGGCCCGTCTCCGACACCCAGCGACTGCTGCGCATCCTCAAGGACCGCGACGTCAAGGCGACTTACTACGTCGTCGGCAAGAACGTCCAGGCGAACCCGTCGATCGTGCGCACCGCGGCGGGCGCCGGCCATCAGATAGGCAATCACAGCTGGGACCACCCGGACCTGACCAGGCTCAGCGCGGCGAAGATCAAGTCGCAGCTCTCCCGTACGGACACGGTGGTCAAGCAGGCCACCGGCAAGAAGCCCAGCACCCTGCGCGCCCCGTACGGCGCCCACAACGCGACCGTCCGCCAGGCCGCGGGTCGGCCGCTGGTCCACTGGAGTGTCGACACCCTGGACTGGAGATACCGGGACGCCGCCAGGATCATCCGGACCGTCAAGGCGCAGACCAAGCCGGGTGACATCGTCCTGCTGCACGACATACACAAGACGACGGTCGACGCGGTGCCCGGCATCATCACGGCGCTCAAGGACCGCGGTTTCCACTTCGTGACCGTCGATCAGCTCTTCGCGCCGACCACACTCCCGGCGGGCAAGGTGACCCACCACAATCGGAACGCCTACCGGCGATGAGGGACCCGGCCTGGCCTCGCTCCGCCGCGTTGGCATCGCGACAGCAGTCACACGGTGACGCCGCCGGAGGGGGCCCTCCGCTCCCAGCGGTGCTCCGGGGTGGTCCGGCGGGTCCGGCACTCTCGGTGACCGGCCCGGTACCCGGCCCGGTACCCGGCCCGGTACCCGGTCGGGTCGGGGCCGGAGCGGCTCGGTCCGTGGGTCGTGGTCGGTGGGGGCGGGCGTAGCTTGGGTATGTGAGTTCGGTGCGGAGCCGGCCCTGGCGTCGGCACCGGGACGAGCGTGACTGGCTGCGGGGAGCGGAGCCGCCGCGCTGGGTGCGGGTGTTGCCCGTCGCCCTGTTCGTGGGGGTGGCGGCGGCGACGCTGATCAGCCGTAACGCGCTCGACATCGGCTTCGTGCTGGGGGCCATACCGCCACTCACCGTCCTGACCTACGGTCCGCTGGCGACGGCGGTCATGGGCGGACTCGTGGTGACCGTGCTGAACGTGCCGAGGACCCATCTGAACCATCCCGGCAACACCGATCTGCTCGCCCTCGTCTTCGTCGTACTACTGAGTGTGTTCGTGTCGTACGTGCGCAGTCACCGGGACGCCCAGCTGGTCACCGAGCGGACGGTCGCGGAGGCGGTGCAGCGGGCCGTCGCACCGCCGCTGCCCGACCACGTCGCACGCGTCGGCTGCTCGGGGCTGTACCGGGCCGCCCAGCGCGGCACGCTGGTCGGCGGCGACTTCTTCGACGTGCGCGAGGGCCCGTACGGGACCCGGGCGGTGATGGCCGACGTGCAGGGCCACGGGCTGGCGACCGTCCCCACCGTGGTGTCACTCCTCGGGGCCTTCCGGGAGGCGGTGCTCGATCAACCGGATCTGGAGCGGGTGGCGGCCCGTATGGACCGAAGACTGACGGTGGACGCCTCGGACGTACGCACCTCCGAGATGTTCGCCACCGCCGTACTGATGGAGTTCTCCGCCGATGTCCGCTCGGTGCGGATCATGGCGCGCGGCCATCCGCCGCCCGTGCTGCTGCGCGAGGGACAGGCCCGCGAGATCGGGGTCCCCGCGGGCACCCCCCTGGGCATCGGTTCCTTCGGGGTCGATCCGCCCAAGGAGATCACCCTGGGGCTGGAGCCGGGCGACCGGCTGTTCCTGGCCTCGGACGGGGTGTGGGAGGCCAGGGACGGTTCGGGTGCCTACTACCCGCTGCCGACGCGGCTGCGGGCGCTCGCCGGCGGGGATCCGGCCGGGCTGACCTCCCGGGTGTGGGAGGACCTGCTGGAGTACTGCGGTGAGATTCGGGACGACGCCACGATGCTCGTCCTGACCCCGCTGCCCGCCGGCCCCGGCTGACGTCCCGCCCGCCTCCCCGCTCCGCCCGTCTCGGGTCAGCCCACGTCCCACAGGAAGCGGTGGGTGTGGATGCCGAAGTACGGGAACGACCGGACGTCCTGTACGCCTTCGATCGGCCGGACCACGTCGTTGACGAAGTCGAGGAGGTCCTTCGGGCCGGGGGTGACCACCTCGGCGAACAGGTCGAAGCCCCCGGAGGTGAACACGGAGTAGATCACCTCGGGATGCCCGGCCAACGTGTCGGCGACGGCGCGCGGGTCGCCGTCGACCGTGATGCCCAGCATGGCCATGGCCTGACCGCCCATGGCCATCGGGTCGGTGACGCCGACGACCTGCACGACCCGGGAGTCCAGGAGCCGCTGGAGCCGCTGGCGGGCGGCGGACGCGGACAGACCGACCTTCGGGCCGAGGTCGGCGTACGCGACGCGGCCGTCGCTCTGGAGTTCGCGCAGGATGGCCCGGTCGATCTCGTCCACGTCGTACCCTCCGTCGGCTCGGACTTTCCGTCAGCTCAGACTTTCCGTCAGCTCGGACCTTCGGCCGGTCCGGGCCCTCGCCTCACTTCGGGCTCTCCGTCAGTTCGGCCAGGGCCGCGGTGAAGATCTCCGTGTGGGTGTCCACGTCCTGCTCGGTCGTGTCGGGGCACATGAGGGCCATGTTGTGGAACGGGGTCAGCAGGATGCCGCGGTTGGCGAGGTAGAGGTGGAGGAAGTCCTCCAGTTCCCCGTCCCCGGCGGCCTCGGACTCGGTTCCCGTGCGAGGCGCGGGGTCCGCGAACCGGTACTCGGTGCGGGCGCCGAGGCGGCTGACCGACCAGGGCAGGGCGTGGGCCTCGACACCGGCGCGTACGCCCGCCTCGAAGCGCTCGGACAGCTGCGTCATCCGGGCGAACGCGTCGTCGGTGAGCACGTGTTCCAGCGTGGCCCGTGTCGCGGCGACCGACAGCGCGTTGCCCGCCAGGGTGCCGCCGACGCCTCCCATGTCGACCAGGTCCAGGTCGGCCCGGGCGAGCAGCCGGTCGGCGAGGTCGGCGGAGAGGCCGTAGGCGCCCGCGGGGATGCCGCCGCCGATGGCCTTGCCGATGGTGAGCAGGTCGGGTTCCAGTTCCCAGGCCGCGGTGCAGCCGCCCGGACCCGCCGAGAAGGTGTGTGTCTCGTCGTTGATGAGCAGGGTGCCGTACCGCCGGGTGAGGGCACGCACGCCGGACAGGTAGCCGGGTTCGGGCAGCACGATGCCGATGTTGGTGAGCGCGGGCTCCATCAGGACCGCGGCGACATCACCGTGGGCGAGTTTGCGCTCCAACTGGGCGAGGTCGTTGAACTCGGCGACGCGGCTGGTCAGCGTCACATCGCAGGGGGCGCCGACGTTGCCCGGCCGTGCGGTGCCGCGGCCGTCCGGGCCGACGACGATGAGGGACTCGTCGACACTGCCGTGGTAGCTGTAGCTGTTCACCAGGATCTTGGAACGGCCGGTCACGGCCCGCGCCAGCCTGATCGCCCACCGGTTGGCGTCGGTGGCGGTCAGCGAGAAGCTCCAGCGGGCCGGCCCGAAGCGGCGGGTGAGTTCGGCGCCGACCCACTCGGCGTCCTCCGTCGGCAGCATCGCCGTGGCCCCGCCCTGCTCGGTGAACCGGCGCCGTACCGCCTCGGCCACGGGAGCGGGCGAGTGGCCGGCCATGGCGCCGGTGTCGCCGAGGCAGAAGTCGACGTACTCGTGTCCGTCGATGTCGGTGACCCGGGCGCCCCGGGCCGTGGCCAGATAGCGGGGGAAGGATCCGGCGGTCTTGTTCATCCAGGTCATCGGGACCCGGCCGAAGAGGTGGTCGGCCCGCGCGTAGGCGGCCCTGGAGCGGGGGTTGCGGCGCTCGGCCTCGGCGCTCTCCCGGGCGAGGAGGTGAGGCAGACGGGAGCGGTCCATGGGCACCTCGGGCGGGGAGACGACGGAATGCGGGCAGCGTACGTTTGAATATGTCGACGCATCAAGGGATTGCGCGTGAATCGCCTGCTCCGGCGATCGATTCATGCGCGGCGCCTCGCACTCGATCTGCGCGGCTCGTCCACGCCATCGATCCCGTACCGGCGCCGCACACGGCTCCGCCTTCCTCCCCCGGCCGTGCTTGACCTTCACACCGTGACAGGGTCTTCACTGTGGCCGAGGAGGTGGTGGTCCCCATGACCCTGCGGAAGAAGGAAGATCCGGCCACGGTGCGCGCTCTTCGAGAGCTGGAGCACGGCAGTGCCTCGGTCCGGCTGCGGGCGGCGCTGACGGTCGGTACGGTCCCGGATCCCGGGTGCGTCGGCAGGCTCGTCGAGCGATGCGGGGTCGAACCCGATTTCTCCGTGCGGGAGATGCTGACGTGGGCGCTGACCCGGCACCCGGCCTCGGCGACGGTGCCGTTGCTCCTCGACGCGGTCCGCTCGCGGCGGGCGCAGGCGCGGAGTCAGGCGCTGCATACCCTGTCCAAGATCGCGGACCGGCGGGCGTGGCCCGCGATCACACCGGCGCTGCTGTCCGACGTCGACGACGAGGTGGCGCGCGCCGCCTGGCGGGCGGCGGTGGTGCTCGTACCCGAGGGTGCGGAGCACGAGCTGGTCGTAAGGTTGGCGACGCAGCTCGGGCGCGGTGGACGCGAGACGCAGCTGAGCCTCAGCCGGGCGCTGGTCGCGCTCGGGGAGGTCATGCTGCCGATGGTGGGCGCCGCGCAGACGGATCCCGACCCCCGCGTACGTGCGCACGCGATCGCCACGGAGCGGCTGTGGCGCGACCCGGACAGCGGATTCGCGAGCGCGATCGAGGAGGCGAAGCGCGTCGTGGCCCTCGGCGGGGCCGGGCAGAAGGAGCGGTAGGCGGTGCTGATCGGCGAGGTCGCGCGATGGTCCGGGGTCAGCGCGCGCATGCTCAGGCACTACGAGTCGCTGGGCCTGTTGCGGCCGACGGGGCGTTCCGGCTCCGGTTATCGGGAGTACTCCGGTGACGACATCCGGCAGATCTTCCACATCGAGAGCCTGCGTTCCCTGGGGCTGTCGTTGCGGGAGATCAAGCGCGCGCTGGACGACCCCCGTTTCGCGCCCGCCGAGTTGGTCGACGACCTGATCCGCCGGACGCGCGACCGGATCGCGGCGGAGACGGAGCTGCTCACCCGGCTCCGCCGGATCGGCGCCGTGGAACCCGCCGACTGGGCGGACGTCCTCCAGGTCGTCGCGCTGCTGCGGGGGTTGGGATCGCCGAGCCCGGGGGCCCGGCAGCGCGCGGCGCTGTCCGCGGTCGAGCGGGTTCCGGTGCCGGTGGAAGCGCTGGTCGAGGCCGTGCTGGGCGAGTCGGACCAGAATGTCGCCGGAGCCCTGCGCTGGGCTCTGGCACAGTCGGGCGACGAGGGTCCCGCGCTGCTGGCGGAGGGCCTCGACTCCGCCTCGGCCGAGGTGCGCAGACGTGCCGTCCGGTCCCTCGCCAAGCTGCCGCACGACGAGGCGACCGCGCTGCTGCGAGGCGCCCTCACCCACCCGGACGTCGTGGTCCGCAGGTACGCGGCACTGGCGCTCGGGGCGCGGGGAACGGCCGACGCGGTCCCCACGCTGATCGACATGATCGTCGAGGAGGTGAACGACGTCGACGCGGCCGACGCGCTCAGCGCGCTGGCGGACGATCCGGTGCTGGCGGAGCGGATCGCGGCCCGGCTGGTCGACCTCCTCGCCCACGGCGCCGGTGGATCGTCGGCACGCCGACGGCTGACCCAGGCCCTCGCGGACATCCCCGGGGAGCCGGCGTCACGGGCCCTCGCGGATCTGTCCCGGGACGAGGACCAGGGCGTCGCGCTGACGGCGATGTACATTCTCAAGCTGCGCGCCACGCGCTAGGGAATCTCCCCTGGTCGGCGCCGTGCGCGCCCCACGGCCCCGTCGCTGGTCACATCCGCGACGGGGCCGTGGGGCGCCTCGGTCGACACGGCGCGCTCGTGTGACGTAGAACACGCCTGACGGGTGCAGCGTTGCCGGGGGTCCAGGGTCTTTCTCCTGGTGTAGGCAGCCGAAGAGAACGGGGACCGCGAGGATGGAGCAGGCCAGGGCCGATGAGTACGACGCTTTCGTGGCGGCCCGCTGGTCGGTGTTGTTCCATCTGGCCCGTCTGTTCACCGGGGGCGACCGGCACCGCGCCGAGGATCTGTTGCAGGAGTCCTTGGTCAAGCTGTGGTTCGTGTGGCCGAAGGTCGCCGACGGCGCGCCGGAGGCGTATGTGCGCAAGTCGCTGGCGCGGGCCGCGGCTCGTTCGGCCCGTCGGCGCTGGTGGGGTGAGCGCCCGGTCGAGGAGTTGCCCGAGACGGCGGCGGCCGGTGATCTGTCGGCGACCGTCGCCGAGCGCTCCCGGCTGGAGGCGGCGCTCGCGCAACTGACGCCGCAGCAGCGGGCCGCCGTCGTACTGCGCTACTACCAGGACCTGCCCGACCGGCAGGTCGCCGAGACCCTGGGTTGCCCAGTGGGCACGGCCCGGTCCCATGCCTCGCGGGGTGTGGCCCGGCTGCGCCGGCTGCTGGCCGACGTCATCGAGCCGGTGGGGTGAGGGGGATGGACCGCATGGATCACACGAACCGCGAGGAACGACCGGACGACGCGGATCAGCCGTACGGCGGGGATCACTTCGAGCGGCAGCTGTCCCGGCTCATGCGCCAGGACCGGCAGCCGGTGTCCTTCGAGGCACGGCACCGGGACGCGCTGCGCGCGGGTGTCCGGACCCGGCGCCGGGTGCGGGCGGCCCGCCGGTCGGCGGGGTCCGTCCTGGCGGCGGCCGGGCTGGCTCTGGGGCTGTTCCTGTGGCCGCAGGGCCAGACCGACGACGCGCCGACCACACCGCGTCCGGGGCCGGTGACGAGCCCCGGCCCGTCACCGAGTGCGACGCCGACACCGTCGCGGTCCGAGTTGCCGCCCGAGACACGGGGCGCACCGACCGGGACAGGGACGAGTCAGCCCGGGCCGACCGGGACCACGTCCACCCGGCCGCCGTCCCGGACACCCGACGGACCGTCCACGACTGCGGAGGAACAGCCGACGCCGAGCCGCGACGCGACCACTTCCGCCCCCGGCACGACCGGCGGGCCCCCGGCCACCGACACCCATGAGCCGCCACCCGCCTCGGCGACCGGCCAGGACGGCGGCAGCACACAGCCGGCCCAGTAGCGGCGGTCGGGTCCGGAGCGGGGGCGGACGACCCGTCACCGGCGGTCGGCCCGGGGCGCACCGCCCGCGCCACGCCGCTCCGTCTTCTGCTCGCACCGCCATCACCTCGCGCCGTCCTCACCTCGCACCGCCTTCACCTCGCACCGCCTTCACTTCGTACCGCTTTCACCTCGCACCGCCTCACCTCGCACCGCCTCACCTCGCACCGCTTTCACCTCGCACCGCCTCACCCAGCCCCCGCATGCCCTTGGCATGCCTTGAAACAAGGACAAACGGGATCAAAGTGACACGTATCCGATCGAGCCGGCCGTCGGCCGGGGTGCCGGCGCCCCGGCTCGCCTCCCCGCGGACGGACCAGGAGGGGGAGCCCGTCCTGGATGTGGTCGTGCCGGTGTTCAACGAGGAGAAGGACCTGGAGCCGAACGTCCGGCGGCTGCACGCGCATCTGCGGGAGAGCTTCCCGTACCCGTTCCGGATCACCGTCGCCGACAACGCGAGCACCGATCGCACCCCGGTGATCGCCGCCCGTCTCGCCGGTGAACTCACCGAGGTGACCTCGTTGCGGCTGCCCGAGAAGGGGCGCGGCCGGGCGCTGCGGGCCGCCTGGTCGCAGTCCCGGGCACCCGTGCTGGCGTATCTGGACGTGGATCTGTCCACCGGGCTCACCGCTCTGCTGCCGCTGGTCGCCCCGCTCATCTCGGGCCACTCCGATCTCGCCATCGGCACCCGCCTCGCGCCGGGGGCACGGGTGGTGCGCGGCGCCAAACGGGAGGTCATCTCCCGCTGCTACAACGTCCTGCTGCGCTGCACCCTCGCCGTCGGCTTCTCCGACGCGCAGTGCGGATTCAAGGCGGTCCGGCGGGAGACCGCCAAGCGCCTGCTGCCGCTGGTGCGCGACGGGGAGTGGTTCTTCGACACGGAGTTGCTGGTGCTCGCCGAGCGGGCGGGGCTGCGGATCCATGAGGTGCCGGTGGACTGGGTCGACGACCCGGACAGCAGTGTCGACCTGCTCGCCACCGCGCTCGCGGACCTGCGCGGCATCGCCCGGATGCGCCGCACCCTGACCCGCCCCTGCCCGGGGCCGGTGGCCCGGTGACCGCGCTCCACCCCCGAGCGGACGACACGGACGGAACGGCCAGGGCGACAAGGGAGGACGGGGCGGACAGCGGGGGCACCTCCACGGAGACGGCGGCCTCCCGCATCGCGCCCGGCATGGTGCGGATCCGCGACGCCGCCCGCCGCTACGGACCGGTCCTCGCCGTCTTCGGCACCCTGAAGCTGGCCGGGTTCTGCTCCTTCATGTTCCTGCTGTCCTCCAGCGGGGACTACCGTGCGAAACACCCCCGGTTCGGCGGAGGCGCGCGCCCCTGGGACGTGCTGGCCACCTGGGACGGCTGGTGGTACCAGCAGATCGCGGTGCACGGCTACGACCCCAAGCTGGTCGAGATCCCCGACGCCACCGGTCTGATCACCCTGGAGGGCAACTCGGCGGCGTTCTTCCCGCTGTATCCCGCCCTGATACGGCTGACCTCCGAGGTCACCGGCCTCGGCTCCTACGGGGCCGGGCTGCTCGTCTCGATCGTCGCCTCCTTCGCCGCCGCCCTCGGCATCCACGCGATCGCGGAGCGGCTCGGCGGCCGGCGGGCCGGGCTGGCGGCGGCCGGGCTGTGGGCGGTGTGGCCGGGCTCGGGCGTGGAGTGGGCGGTGTACTCCGACTCCCTGTACGTGGCCCTGGCGGCCTGGGCGTGCCACGCCGTCCTCGCCGACCGCTGGCTGACCGCCGGTCTGCTCACCTGCGCGGCCGGGCTCAACCGGCCCACGGCCGGCGCGCTGATCGCCGCGCTCGGCGTCGCCGCCCTGCTCTCCCTGCGTGGCCGCGAGGAGCGCGTCCTGCGTCCGCTGCTGGCCGCGGCACTGGCCCCGCTCGGCCTACTCGGCTATCTGCTCTGGGTGGGCAACCGCATGGGGCAACTGACCGGCTACTTCGCGCTCCAGTCCGGTGCCTGGGCGCGCGAGTTCGACTTCGGCAGACAGACCCTGGACGTGCTGACGTCCGTGCCGGTGGGCAAGTTCGACTACCTCTTCGCGTACCCCTTCGCCGATGTCATCTCGGTCGCCGTGATCCTGCTCGCCTTCGCTCTGCTGCCGCCGCTGCTGTGGATGCGTCCGCCCGCGGTGCTCGTCCTGTACACGGTCATCACGCTCGTCATGGTCCTCACCAATCAGCAGATCGTCGCCAACATCTCCCGCTATCTGCTGCCCTGCTTCCCGCTGTTCCTGCCGCTCGCGTTCGCCCTGCGCCGGTTGAGCCTGCCGCGGATGTGCACCCTGCTGGGCATCGCGGCCCTGGCGTCCGGCTCCTACGCGGGCTACGCGCTGTTCGAACTGGGGATACCGTGATCCGGCCGCTCCTGAACGGCTGAGGTGAACCGGACCGCACCCCGGCCCACGGAGCCGGCCGTGCCTTCGGCGAGACTCGGACGGCGAGGGTCGCCCGTCCGAGGCCGGTCCGTCCGAGGCCGGTCCGTAGGAGAATCGGTCCGTCCGAGGTCGGTCGGTAGGAGATCGGTCCGCATGAGGTCGGTCCGTAGGAAGTCGGTCCGTAGGAGATCGGTCCGCATGAGGTCGGTCGGTAGGAGATCGGTCCGTAGGAAGTCGGTCCGTACGAGGTCGGTCCGTACGGGGCCGGGAGGGTGTGGCCGTGCACGAGGTGAACGAGGCCGCCGAGGACGGCGCCGCCGACCTGCGGTCCCTGCTCGCGTTCGAGAACACCGGACTGCTGAGGACGCTGTGCGCGCCCGCCGATCCCGGCGCCCGGGTCCGCACGGTCACCGTCGGCCTCGACGACCTGGACACGGGGCCGGCGGGCTCCGGCAGTCTGCTCCTGGCCGTGGGAGCCGCCCCGGACGCCGCGACCGTGCGTGAGGCGGCCCGACGCGGGGCCCGCGCGGTGGTGCTCTCCCACGTCCCCGGGGAGCCGGGAGACCCCGACGACCAGGTGCCGCCCGCACTGCTCGACGCCGCCCGGGAGACGGGCGTCGCGGTGCTCGCCCGGGCCGACGGCACCGGCTGGGGCGAGATCGCCGCGCTGCTCCGCTCGGCCCTGACCTACGCCCGGGCCGCCGCCCGGGAGCCCGCCCGCGACCCGTTCCCGGACCTCGGGACGGCCTCGTCGCTGACCGCCCTCGCGGCGCGGGTGGCCGCGTCCGTCCAGGGAGCCGTCACCATCGAGGACACCGGACTGCGGGTGCTGGCCCACTCCCCCACCCGGCCCGGGGCCGACCCGCTGCGACAGTCCGTCGTCCTCCAGGGGCGGGTGCCCGCGTGGCGGGTCGCGGAGCTACGCCGCAGCGGGCTGCTGCGCCGGCTCTGGACGTCGTCCGAGGTTCTGCACCGGCCCGCGAGCGACCAGGATCCCGAGCGGCTCGTCGTCGCGGTGCGCGACGGGCGTGAACTGCTGGGCTCGATCTGGGCCGCCGCGGACTCCGACGCCATGGCCCCGGACGCCGCCCGCCATCTGCGGCACGCCGCCGCGCTGGCGGCTCCCCTGCTCGTGCGCGAGCGGCTCAGGGAGAGCGGCGAGACCCGGCAGCGGGAGGCGGCGCTGCGGGGGCTGCTCCACGGGCTGGGCGACCGACGTACGCACGCCTGGGCACTGGGACTGCCGGGGGACGCCCCGTACGCGGTGGCCGTCGCCGAACGGGAGCGGTCCGGACCGGACGACGACCGCTCCTTCGACCTGCTGGCGTTGGAGGCGTCCGCGCATCCGGCGGGCGCGGTGACCCTGCGGGACGGCGACCGGATGGCGATGCTCCTCAAGGGCGAGAGCCGTACGGCGTCCGGTGCCGGGGCCGTGCACGCGGCGGTACGCGGACTCCGGGAGACGGTCGCCTCCCTGCCGGACCCCGTCACCGTCCGGGTGGGCATCGGCCCCACCGTGCCGATCGAGCGGGTGGACGAGTCGTACGACCGGGCCTGTCTCGCCGTACGGGCCCTGCGTGTCCGGGAGGTCAGGGCGGCGGCGGCGGGGACGCCGCGGCCGGATCGGTGCGCGGAGTCGACCGCCCTGGGCGCGACGGTGGAGGTGCTGCGCGTGCTGGACGCGGTACGGCCGGTGTGGGACTCCGGGCACAGCCCCGTGCACGACATGATCCGCGCGGACCGTGCCGCGGGCGGTGAACTGGTACGGACGCTGGCCGCCTACTTCGACTCCGCCGGTGACGTCCCCGAGGCCGCGCGTCGGCTCTCCCTGCACCCGAACAGCCTGCGCTACCGGCTGCGCCGGGTGCGGGAGCGGTACGGGGTGGACCTGGACGAACCCGACACGGCCCTGCTGATCGCCCTGGCCGTGCGGGTCGCCGCCGGACAGCGCGGGGCCGCCCCCTGCTGATCCCTGGCGCCCCGTGCCGGCCCGCGCCGACCCCTGCTGTGCGGCGGCACGAAGAACCCGGTCGTTCTTGTCCCCGCCACCGAAGACGACAGGTGGGTACGCACGGCACGTTGAGTACTCGCCCACTCGATCCGCACGGGGCCGAGGCCGCCGCGTGCCGGGAACGAAGGAGTACACGATGCCGCTCCGCGTCGAGAACGTGGAAGCCGCCCTCCGGCAAGCCGTGACGGACGGTCTGGTGGGAGAGGACCGGCCGGTGGCCGGCTTCATCGATGTGCGAGGAGTCCGTGACACCGTCGCGGGACTGCACGACGCCTTCGCCCGGGTGCCCGACGTGCTCCATGCGTTCGCGGCCAAGGCATGTCCGCTGGTCCCGGTGCTGCGGCTGCTCGCGGACGCCGGGATGGGCTGCGAGGTGGCGAGCCCCGGGGAGACCCGGCTGGCGCTGGCGGCCGGGTTCGCGCCCGAGCGGATCGTGCTGGACTCGCCCGCCAAGACCCGGACCGAGATCCGCGAGGCACTGGAACGGGGGATCGCGGTCAACGCGGACAACCTCACCGAACTCGACCGCGTCGGCCGACTCCGCCCGGCCGGGTCCCGGTCGGTCGTCGGACTGCGCGTCAACCCGCAGATCGGCGGCGGCTCCATCGCCGCGATGAGCACGGCGACGGCCCACTCCAAGTTCGGTGTGGCCCTCGCCGACCCCGGGGTGCGCGAGCAGGTGGTCGAGGCGGTCGTACAGCGCCCCTGGGTGACCCGGCTGCACGCGCACATCGGCTCCCAGGGGTGCCCCCTGTCGCTGATCGCCGAGGGGCTGGCGGCGGTGCACCGGCTCGCGGAGGAGATCGCCGAGCGGGCCGGGCGGCGCCAGATCACCAGCCTCGACCTGGGCGGCGGGCTGCCGGTGAACTTCACCGACGACACGACGACCCCGACCTACGCCGACTACGTGAGCGCCCTGACGGAGGCCGAACCGGCCCTCCTGGACGGCCGGTACCAGGTGGTCACCGAGTTCGGCCGCTCGCTGCTCGCCAAGAACGGCTTCACCGCGGCGGCCGTCGAGTACGTCAAGGAGGCGGGGGGCCGCCGGATCGCGCTCACCCACGCCGGGGCCCAGGTGGCGGTCCGGACGGTGTTCATGCCGGACGCCTGGCCCGTGCGCATCACCGCCCACCGCCCGGACGGAACGCTCAAGTCGGCGCCCGTGCTGCCCCAGGACATCGCCGGGCCGCTGTGCTTCGCCGGGGACCTGGTGGCGAGCGAACGGCCCCTTCCCGAACTCGCCGAGGGCGACCTGGTCGTCCTGCACGACACCGGCGCCTACTACTTCTCGGCGCACTGGGCCTACAACAGCCTGCCCAGGCCCGCCGTCCACGGATTCCTGGAGCGGGACGGGGAGGTGTCCTTCGCGGTGATCAGGGAGGCCCAGACGGTGGACGAGGTCGCGGCGGAGAGCGGGGCCGCCCAGGCCGACGCCCTGCTGTCGGCGTTCGGGACGTCTCCCGGGTCCCGCGCGGCCTGACGTCTCCCCCTCGCTGACGCCCCCGCCCCCGCCCTGCCGCTGCCGACCCGTCACCGGCCCCCGTCACTGACACCCGTCACGACACCTCCGCGTCACCGAGACGTCCGAATATCGCGGTACGCCCCCTCAAGGGGTACATCCACGCGTATCGCGTTATTGAACCCATACGAATGAATGTCGCGCTTCAGCGGGTTCACGGGTCCCTACGATCCGTCTCTGTGAGGGAAAGTCAGGGGGCGGGTGCCTTCCGTGAATCGACCGACGTGATCATTCTCGGCGCCGGCCCGGCGGGGCTGGTGCTCGGGAATCTGCTGGCCGCGGCCGGGATCGACTGTGTGGTGCTGGAGCGGGCCGCCGGGGCGGACGTACAGACACGGGCGCGGGCCGGGTTCCTCGCCGCGAACACCGTACGGATCCTGGACCGGCACGGTCTGGCCGAGGGACTGCACCGGCGCGGACGCCCGCACTCCGTCTGTGAGTTCCGGACCGAGGAGCGGCGGTTCCGGCTGGACTACGGGAGCCTCGGGCGCGGTGAACGGCACACCGTCTACCCCCAGCAGGAGTTGGTCACGGACCTGGTGACGCGGTACACGGCCTTGGGCGGCCGGATCCGGTTCCGGACCGAGGCCCTCGCCGTGCTCGACGCCGACGGGGCACGGCCCTCGGTCACGGTGCGCGGCCCGGACGGGCGGCCGGGGCGCTGGGAGGGCAGATACGTCGCCGGGTGCGACGGCCGCCACGGTGCCGCCCGGCGCTCCCTACCGCCCGGCGCGGTCCGGCGGCGGCATCGCGACCACGGGGTGTCCTGGCTCGGTCTCCTCGCCGAGGCACCGCCGAGTCTGGACGCCGTGGGATACGCGGTGCACGACCGGGGGTTCGCCGGGCACATGGCCCGTACTGCCGACGTCACGCGCTACTACCTCCAGTGCCCGCGCGGCACCCCGGCCGACGCCTGGTCCGACGACCAGGTCTGGGCCGAGCTGGACCTGCGGATGCGCGCGGAGCGCTACGGCCCGTTGCGCCGGGGTCCGCTCCTCCAGCGCACCGTGTTCGACCTGGAGTCCGATGTGCTCGAACCGCTGCGTCACGGCACCCTGCTCCTCGCGGGCGACGCCGCCGGCCTGCTCAGCCCCTCCGCCGCCAAGGGCGCCAACCTCGCCGTGCTGGAGGCCGAGCTGCTCGCCCACGCGCTGATCCGGGCGCTCGCGCACGGCGACCACGAGGGCCTCGATGCCTACTCCGCGCGGTGCTTGCCCCACATCAGGCGGGCCCAGCGGTTCTCCCGATGGATGATCCGGCTGCTGCACGACGTCCCCGACACGGGAGCGGGCGCGCTGTCGGACATGCCCGGCACGGGAGCAGGGCCACTACCGGACATCCCCGGCACGGGAGCAGGCCCACTACCCCACATCCCCGGCGCGGGCGAGGACTCGCCCCCGGACGTTCCCGGCACGAACGAGGGCTCGCCCCCGGACATCCCCGGCACCGGAGCAGGCTCACCCTCGCCGTTCCCCGACGACCTCACCAAGCCCGCCTGCCTGGAGACGCTGCGCACCTCGCGCGCCGAACAGGACTGGTTCGCCGAGAACTACGTCGGGATCTGAGCCCCCGTCGCGTTCCCCCGCTCCTCCCTCCCCGGGCCGCCGCTCCCCGCCCACCGAACCCACAGGACACCCCCATGACGCCCACGCCTTCGACGACCATGGATCCCAGCGACTCGGCCCGCCTGCGTGCCGCGATCTACTTCGTCCGGGTCCACGACACCGCCGCCCTGCTGTCGTCCCTGCTCCCGGGTCTCGACGGTCCGGAGACACGGGCGCTGGTGGACCGCTGTCACTTCTCGCACGCCGCGCTCAGTGTCTTCCCTCCCGATCTCCCCACGCTCCACACCGAACTGGCCGGCCACGGCCTGAGGGTGGACCCGACCGCCGAATCGGTGCCGAGTGCCGTCGTACGGGACCGGCTGGCCGCGCGGCACGGACGTGACCCCGCCGAGCTGGACGTCCGGATCCTGCGCCCGTCGGTCGACGGGCCGCTCGGCACCGACCGCACCGTCGAGGTGTTCACTCTGACCGTGCCGCCCGGCTCCCGTCTCGCCCCCCTCGCCGCCCACGAGCGCGCCCATGAACACGAGGCGCATCTGGCGTTCGAGGTGCGGCGGCCGGAGCCGCTGGTGCTGCACGGCATGTGCGCGATCCTCACCCGTCGCGGCGCGGTCCCGGACGGCGGGGGCTACAACGCCCACGAGGACGGCACGGTGTTCTACTTCCTCGTCCCTGACGGCTCGGCGACCGGATACCGGAGGGTGGAACTGTTCGCGCCGGGCGACCACCGAGCCGTCCTCGGCAGCCATCTCGCTGTCCTCGGGGAAGCGTCCGACGAGGAGTCCGCCGAAACGCTCCTGCGGCTGCTGACCGGGGCCTGGACGACCCAGGCCCTCGCCGTGTTCGCCGAACTCGGGATCCCCGACGCCATGAGCACGGAGCGGGGTGTCACCGCCGGGCCGCTCGCGGAACGGGTCGGCGCGCAGGCGGAGAGCCTGGCCCGGCTCCTGCGGTACCTCGTGATGCTGGGGGTGGCGGCGCACGACGGGCGGGGCGGTTTCCGGCTCACGTCGCTCGGCGCCCTGCTGCGCGCGGACACCCCGGGGTCCCTGCGCCCCCTCGCGCTGCTGTACGGCGGTCCGTTCTACGCGTCCTTCGGGGCCCTCGGTCACACGGTACGCACCGGCGGGACCGCCTTCGACCACCACTTCGGCGCGCATCACTTCGACCACTTCGCCCGCCACCCCGCACTCGCCGACCTCTTCGACCGGTCCATGGCGGCGAGCGCCCGCATGTTCGAGCCGCTCACCCGTCACCCGGTCATCACCGCCGCGGGCGCGGCCCCGGGGCCCACGACCGTTGTCGACATCGCGGGCGGCAACGGTGAGTTGCTCGCCCGGATCCTGACCGCGCACCCGCGCCTCCACGGTGTCCTCCTCGAACGCCCCCATGTCGTGGAGGCCGCCCGCGGCACCTTCGCCGCGGCCGGCTGCGGCGACCGATGCACCTGTCTGGCCGGCGGCTTCGCGGACGTCCCCGGGGGTGGCGCGGTCTATCTCCTGTCCCGGGTCCTGCATGACTGGGACGACGACCGCTGCCGGGAGATCCTGCGCCATTGCGCCCGCGCGATGCCCGCCGACGCGGACCTGCTCATCGTCGAACGCCTCCTGCCCACCGACGGCTCCCCGTCACTCGCCGTCTCCTGGGACCTCCACATGATGTGCAATGTCGGCGGCCGTGAACGCACCGCGTCCCACTACGCGGACCTGCTGTCCGCCGTGGGCCTCAGCCTGGTGTCCCATGGGCCGCTCCCCTTGGACGGCCATGTGCTCCACGCCCGCAAGGCGGTTTCCTGAGCGGGATGCCTACGCCGTCCACCGCCGCCCCGTGGTGGACTTCTCCCCCGCTCCCGGCGGCGCGGGTGCCATCGCCCCACCGGGTGGGCCGCCCGTCGGCCGGGCGACGTCCGACGCGAGGTGTCGTACCGCCGTGAAGGCCACGGTCGCGCCGACCACCAGCACCGCGGCGCACACCAGCATCGCCCGCCGGAACGCGGTGTCGAAGGCACCGGGCGAGCGATAGGCGGTCTCGCTCATCCCCGACACCAGCGGCAGCGCGCCCACCGCGATGAGGCCCGCGGCACGGGCCGCGGTGTTGTTGACCCCGCTGGCCAGCCCCGCCCGCGCGGTGTCCACCGACGCCAGCACGGTCGCCGTCAGCGGGGCGGCCAGGGTGACCATGCCCAGCCCCAGCACCAGCAGCGCGGGCAGGACGTCCACCGGGTACGAGGCGTCCGGGCCGACCCGCAGCATCAACAGCATGCCCACCGCGCACAGCAGCGGCCCGACCGTCAGGGGGACCCGGGGGCCGATCCGCTCCGCCAGTTCGCCCGAGCGCGCCGAGAACAGCAGCATCATCACCGTCGTCGGCAGCAGCGCCGTACCGGCCGCGAGCGCCGAGTACCCCGCCACCACCTGGAGTTGGAGGACCGCGAGGAAGAAGAAGCCGGCCAGTGCCCCGTCCGAGCAGATCGTGACGAGGTTGACCGCCGTGAAGCGGCGGGAGGCGAAGATGTCCAGCGGCATCATCGGATCCGGCCGCGCCCGCTCCACCAGGACGAACGCGACCCCGGCCGCCACGCCCGCGACCGCGGTGACGGCGACAACCGCCGTGCCGGTGCGCGCCTCGATCAGCGCGAAGGTCACCAGCGCCAGCGCCAGCGCGCCGAGGCAGGCGCCGAGCACGTCGAAGCGGCCCTGTGGCGCGGCCCCCGCCCGCCCCGTGCCGTCCGACTCCGGTACGTGGCGCAGCGCGCACGGAACGCACAGCAGGGCGAACGGGACGTTCAGCAGGAACACCCAGCGCCAGCCGGGGCCGTCGACCAGCCAGCCGCCCAGGAAGGGGCCGACCGCCGCCCCGACGCCGCCGAACCCGGCCCAGAGGCCGACCGCGCGGCCCCGGTCGTCGGGATGGAAGGACGCCTGGATCAGCGCCAGCGAGCCCGGGGTGAGCAGCGCGCCGCCGACCCCTTGCAGTGCCCGGGCCGCGATCAGGACCTCGGCGGTGGGCGCCAGCCCGCACAGCAGGGAGGCCACCGCGAACCACACCACACCCGTGACGAAGACCTTGCGGCGCCCGTAGTGGTCGCCGAGGCAGCCGCCGAGCAGGATCAGCCCGGCCAGCGTCAGCATGTAGGCGTTGACGGTCCACTGGAGCGCCGCGAGCCCCGTGTCCAGGTCCTCGCCTATCCGTGGCAGGGCCACATAGACGACGGTGGAGTCCAGCAGGGCCATGCTGGAGCCCAGGACGGTGGTACACAGAAGCCACTTGCCCTGTGGGGAGGCCACCCGGACATCTGCCATGGACCCAGCTATACAGCGGGCCCGGGGGGCGACACGGGGCACGCCCGAATGCCCCGGTGAGCGTGTGGGACTATCGGAACTTGTTGCCTTCGGGCGCACGTTCCGACACATCCCGACGCCGTGCTTCGTCGGTGGCCGGGCGGCCGTCCGCGTATTAGGTTGGTTGTAGGCAAGCAAGCAAGACGTTCCGCTGGAAGTGATCTCCATGGGGACGAGCGAGGTCCGTACCGCGGTGCCGTTCCGGCGAGGGGCGGGCCGACCGCCGGGGCCCGGTTATCCGTGGATCGCCCTGTCGAACACGACGCTCGGCGTTCTGATGGCCTCCATCAACATGTCGATCATGCTGATCGCCCTGCCGGACATCTTCCGGGGGATCGGCGTCGACCCGCTCCAGCCGGGCAACACGGGGCTGCTGCTCTGGCTGATCATGAGCTATCTGGTCGTCACCGCCGTGCTGGTGGTCACCTTCGGGCGGCTGGGGGACATGTACGGCCGGACCCGGATGTACAACGCCGGGTTCGCCGTGTTCACGCTCTTCTCGGTGCTGCTCTCGGTGACCTGGATGCACGGCACGGCCGGGGCCCTGTGGCTGATCGCCATGCGGGTCTTCCAGGGGGTCGGCGGCGCCATGCTGATGGCCAACTCCAGCGCCATCCTCACCGACGCCTTCCCGCCGCAGCGGCGCGGGCTCGCGCTGGGGCTCAACCAGGTGGCCGCCATCGCGGGGTCCTTCCTCGGGCTGCTGCTGGGCGGACTGCTGGGGCCGATCGAATGGCGGCTGGTGTTCCTGGTGTCCGTGCCCTTCGGGGTCTTCGGCACGGTGTGGGCCTATCTCATGCTGCGTGACCAGGGGGTACGGGCCCCCGCCCGGCTCGACTGGTGGGGCAACGCCACGTTCGCGATCGGTCTGATAGCGGTGCTGGCCGGAATCACCTACGGCATCCAGCCCTACGGCGGCCATCCCATGGGCTGGACCAACCCGGTGGTCCTCGGGGCCATCGGCGGCGGGATCGTCGTCCTGGTGCTGTTCTGTGTGATCGAGACGAAGGTGGCCTCGCCGATGTTCCACCTCGGTCTCTTCCGCATCCGGGCCTTCACGGCGGGCAATGTGGCGGGGCTGCTGGCCTCGCTGGGGCGGGGCGGGCTGATGTTCATCCTGATCATCTGGCTGCAGGGCATCTGGCTGCCCCGGCACGGCTACAGCTTCGCCGAGACCCCGTTGTGGGCCGGGATCTACATGCTGCCGCTGACCCTCGGCTTCCTGGTCGCGGGGCCGGTCTCCGGCTGGGCCTCCGACCGGTTCGGGGCGCGGACCTTCGCCACCGGCGGCATGCTGCTGGCGGCGGCCACCTTCGCCGCGCTCGCGGCGCTGCCGGTGGATTTCTCCTACCCGTACTTCGCGCTGATCCTGCTGCTCAACGGGATCGGGATGGGGCTGTTCGCCGCGCCCAACCGGGCCGCGATCATGAACAGTCTGCCGCCCGACCAGCGAGGTGTGGGCGCCGGGATCAGCACGACGTTCCAGAACTCGGCGATCGTGCTGTCCATCGGGGTGTTCTTCTCACTGATGATCACGGGGCTGGCCGGTGCGCTGCCCTCCGCGCTGACCCATGGACTCACCGCCCAGGGGGTGCCCGCGGCGGACGCGGCCCGGGTCGCCGCCCTGCCGCCGGTGGGCGTGCTGTTCGCCTCGCTGCTGGGGTACAACCCCGTACAGACTCTGCTCGGCGCCCAGGTCCTGGACCGGCTTCCGTCCGGTCGGGCCGGGTATCTGTCGGGCCGGGAGTTCTTCCCGCAGCTGATCTCGGGGCCGTTCCACAGCGGACTGACCGTGGCGTTCAGCTTCGCGATCGCCGCGTGTGTGATCGCCGCGCTGGCGTCGCTGATGCGGGGCGGCAAGTACGTCCACGACGATCCCGGCGACGAGGGCGGGCCGTCGCCGCGGACACGGCGGCCGGAGGTGCGTGATGAGCGGCCGTGAGGGTGACCGGCCGGCCGCCGGCGGTACGGCCGGGGCGGGCGACGCCGAGACCGCCGGGCGGCTGCGGATGGCGATCCAGCATCTGGCGCCGCTGCTGAGGGGCGATCAGCGCACCCACCGCGATCTGACCCCCAGCAGACTCACCGCGCTCGGTGTCCTGGACGAGCACAGTCCGGTGCGGATCGGTGAGCTGGCCGCACGGATGGGGATCTCGCTGTCCACCACGTCCCGCATGGTCGACCTCCTCGCCGCGGCGGGCTGGATCAGCCGTAGCCCCGACCCCCGCGACCAGCGCGCCAGTCTGATCGCGCTGAGCACCGAAGGGCGCTCGGTGCTGGGGGCGGCGCGCAGCGAGACCACCAGTGCGCTGTGCCGGGAGATCGCGCGGCTGGACGAGGAGGAGCGGGGGCGGTTGCGGGCGGCGCTGCCCGCGCTGGAGGCGCTCGGCCGGCAGGCGCGTCGGCAGGCGCCCGGCGCCGGGGACGAGGACCGCCGGTAGGGTCGGCACCTCGCCGGGAGGTGGTCCGACCCCGCCGGTCAGCCGGGGCCTGAGAACCTGCCGTGCAGGTGTCAGTGGAGGTCCGCCGTGCCCCGGCGCAGGATCGCGCGGGCGGTCTCGTCGACCAGGAGGCGTCCGTCCGCGTTCTCGCCCTGGTCGCGTACGGCGCCCCGGACGAGGGCGAGATAGAAGAGGGCGGGGGCGCAGGGGGTCCAGGCGTCGGTGCGGTGGATGAAGTCCAGGACCGACGCCGGGTCCGCGGGGACGAAGGCGAACTCCTCGTGCTCCCACTTGTCCTCAATGCCCCGGCTCCAGCGGGACCTCAGCTCGTCCTCGTCCAGGTCGGTCAGCACGGCCCGGAAGAACCCGGCCCACTGGTTGTTCAGCAGGTCGAGGCCGAAGCCCAGCAGTTCCAGGTCGACCCGGTCGGACGCCTGCACGGCCAACTCCTCCCGCATCGCGCGGCGGGCGATGGCGTGCAGACTGACGCCGCCGGTGGGAGACAGGTCGTGATGGGCCGCCGCGCCCTCGTTGGCGGAGGAGTTCCAGCGCCGGGCGTTGGGGCCGGCGACCTTGGCGCTGCGCCGGGAGAACAGCATCTTGCGGTCCACGCCCGTCTCCACGGCGACGTTGACGCCGAAGCTGCAGAACATCCATGCGGGTGCGTCCAGCGGGTCGCGGTCCTGGAGGTACTGGCGGCGCAGGGTCGAGCCGTTGGCGAGGGTGCGGTCGAGGTTGATGGACGTGGTGAGGTAGTCGTAATAATCGGCGTCCAGGAACGACAGGGTGACCTGGGGCTCCTCCGCGGTGTGGGTACGGGAGACGACCAGGCTCTCCACGGCGAAGCGGGGGTTGTTCCACCGGTAGGACTCCCCCGCCGCCTGGCGGCGGGCCTCCTCGTCCTCGATCTCGCGCCGCCACAGGCCCAGTTCGTCGGGGAACCGGACGCGCCGGTTCTCGTACAGGACGCGGACGTTCTCCTCCTTGATCGGCCGGGTCCCGTCACCTTCGTAGACATGACAGTCGGTCACCTGTCCCAGAAGGGTGAACCTGTCGCGCTGTGCCATGAACTCCCCTTACATATGAATGAGTTGAAAACGATAATGGGGGATCGGGACGGACAGGGCTCGGAAGCGGGGGTGGGGCGGTGTCCCGCGAACGGGGAAGGGACTCTGCGCGTGGGTCCGGTCTGGTCGCCGTGCTGGCGGTGGACACCTACGACAACGAGGCCAGGCACGGGGGACGCGAGGTCCTCTCGCACATCGGGGAGGAGAGCGAGCGGTTCGCCGCCCTCGCCTCGCGCAGGCTGGGGTTCGGCGAGGTCATGTCGCCGCCCGAGGACCGGACGCGGGAGGGGATCGCGGCCTGGCTGGACGCCTTTCTGGAGCGCCGGGCCGAACGTAAGATCCTGTACTGGACGGGGCACGGGGTGGACGCCGCCGAGGGCTTCCATCTGGCCTGCCGGGACAGCTGGGCGCGCGGCCCCTTCGACCCGGGGCGCGCGTTCGCGCTGGGCGAGATCGTGGACCGGATCCTGGACGCGCCGGGCCAGGCGCACACCCTGCTCGTCCTGGACGCCTGTTCGTCGCACGGCCATCTGCCGCAGGCGCTGCGGCGTGCGGTGAGCAAGGAGCGTGCCTCGGTGGCCCAGGCGTACGAGACGCGGGGCGGCGGGTTCGAGGTGATCGGCACGTCGGGGGTGGGCGAGACCATCCGCGAGGGGCTGTGGCTGCGCTGGGTGACCGCGGTGCTGGACGACCCGGACATCGAGGTCGCCGACCACTCCCGGCCGCTGGACCGCTCCGCTCTCTACGTCCCGGTGCCGTATCTGGTGCAAGCTGTCGACCAGCAGGCGGCGGCCGAGGGGCTGGAGACCCGTGAGGAGCGGCCCGGGCACGAGGTGGTGCGCCCGCTGCCCAACAGCTTCCTGCACAACCCGTACTTCAGCGACGAGGACCGGGACGCGGACGACCGCTGGACCCGCCAGGCGGTGCTGGCCGACGACGCCCCGCTGCCCTGGACCGAGGGACAGCACTTCGGTCTGGAGGAGGGCGGCGCGCTGGAGCGGGACTTCACCGGACGGCAGGCCGTACTGAGCCGTCTCGTGCGGTGGCTGGACACCGTCTCGCACGGCATGCAGGTCGTCACGGGTCCCGGCGGCTCGGGCAAGACGGCGCTGGTGGGCATGTTGACGTTGCTGTCCGTGGCCCGCCGCCGACAGCGGCTGACTCCGGAGCCGGCGCCGCAGGTGTGCCCCCGGCCCGGCACCGTGCACGCCCTGATCACCTGCCGGGACAAGTCCTTGGGTGCGGTCGTGGGCGCGCTCTGGTCCGCCCTGGGCTCCTTCGACGGGATGCGCCCCCGACCGGACGCCCTGGCGGACCCGGCCGAGTGCGCCCGGGCCGTCGGCGATCTCGCCCACCGGGAGAAGGGCGCCCTCAACCTGGTCTTCGACGGACTGGACGAGGCGATGCCGGGCCAGGCGCACGAGATCGCCCGGCAGTTGCTGAACCGGCTGGCGGAGACCCCCGGCGTCAAGGTCGTCGTCGCGACCCGGCCGCGACCCCGGAGACAGCTCGCCCGATCGGCGCCGGGCGAGAGCCTGCTGGACGTGCTGAACCGGTCGGCCACCCCGCTCGCCCTCGACGAGGACGACGACACGGAGCGGGACATCGCGGTGATGGCGGAGGCGGTCCTCGCCTCCCGGGGGCCGTACGCCGGTGACCGCCGGGCGGCGCTGCGCGGGGACGCGGCGCAGACGATCGCGCAGGAGAGCGGCCGGCTGTTCCTGGTCGCCCGGCTCATCTCCGGCCAGCTCGTGCGCGGGTCCCGTCCGCTCCTCCAGGAGGAACTCTCGGCGCGGCTCACCGAGGCGGGCACGGGGCTGCGTCCCTGGGTGGACCGGGAGCTGACCCATCTGGAGGGCGACGGGGCGAGGCCGGCGGTCAGGGTGCTGGCGCCGCTGGCGCTGGTGCACGGCGGTGGTGTGCGGGACCTGACACTGCTGGTGTCCATGGCCAACGCCCTCGACGGCCGGGAGCAGGACCCCGGCGCCCCGCTCACCCGGGACGAGGTCGCGGACGTCCTCGCGCTGGCCGAAGGCGGCCTGATCACCGTGGAGTCGGGCACCTACCGGCTGGCCCACGCCGGGTTCGGCGCGCATGTGCTGGAACGGGCGGGGCTGACCCCGGCCGAGGGGCACCGGCGGCTGCACGACGCCCTGCGCGGGCGCGGCGCCGCCGACTGGGCCCGCGCGGACGGCTACACCCAGGCGTTTCTCGCGGTGCACGCGGCACAGGCGGGTGAGGAGCGGCTGCATCGGCTGCTGGACGACGCCGAGTTCCTCGTCCACACCGATCCCGACGCGGTGGCGCCGCTGGCCGCGGCCCAGTTGCGGGGGTGCGAGGGGGCTGCTCTGTACGTGCGGGTGGCGGACGCGTTCCGGGTCCGGCGTGACCCCGTGGAACGCAGGTCCCTGCTGCGCAGCGCCGCGTTCGTCAGCCATCGGACGGGCAGCTACCGGACGATGACCACGCCCGGCTTCGCGGCGCTGCCGTGGACGGAGCAGTGGACGGACGCCCGGCCGGTCCCCCTCGATCTGCGCTGGCCCACCGCGCCCGGCGGGGCCCGGGCCCTGCACTGGTCGGCCGACGCGGACCAGGAGGCCCTCTCGGCGGCGGTGCCCGGCGGGGTGGTGGTCCATGAGCCGGAGACCGGCAAGCATCGGCTGACCCGCAGGACACCGGACCGGCACCGGGTCCTCACCCAGGTGACGGGGGCGCTGGTCGGCGGGCGGCGGCTCACGGCCGCCAGTGACAGCCAGGAGGTGCTGCTCTGGGACGATCTCGCGGCGCATCCCGCCCGGGTGTTCGGCTGGGGCGGCGCGCCCGCCGCGCTCGCGGTCGAGGAGTGCGGCAACCGGGCCCTGCTGATGGCGGCGGACGGTCGCCGGGTGTGGGCCTGGCAGTGGGACGCCGGGGGCAGTGCGGGGCGCGCGGTGCTGGCGGACGTACTGCCGCTGCGGGCCGACCGGATCGCCCTGTTCTCGCTGGGTAACCGTCACTTCCTACTGGCCGCGGGGCACGAGACGGTGCTGCACGAGGTGCATCCGCAGACGGACGGCCTGCTGGGCGCCGCCTGGACGCTCGGCGCGAACACGCTGCCCGCCCGGGCCGTGGCCGCGCTCACCGCACCCCCGGCGGACGGGCCGGCCGCCCCGCTCGCGTGGCTCGCGTGCACCGACGGGCGCACCGGTACCGTGTGGCGGCTGGAGCCGGACGGGCGGGGCGTGAAGGTCGAGCCCGTCCTGGCGCTGCGCACCCCGGCCCGGGGGCTGGCGCTCGGCCGCTGGAAGGACGGTCCCCTGCTGGCGCTGCACGAGGACCATCAGGTCGTCGTGCACGAGATCGCCCCGGAGGCCGGCGGGAGCGGGGCGGAGAGCGTCGGTGGGGGCGCGCCCGGTGTTCGGGATCCGTTGTGTGTCTTCCCGGTGGACGGGCACCGGCACGGACAGGCGCTGGCCTGTCATCCGCGCGGAGACGGCAGGATCGCCGTCGCCGACGGCCCGGACGTGCGGATCCTGGACGTGGGGTCCACGGTCCGGGCGCGCGGCGACGCGCTGCGCCGGGGCCACACGGAGCGGCTCATGGTGGCGCTGGCGGCCGGGGCTCCCGGCGCCGCGCCGCTGCTGTGCCGGGCCGCGGGCGGTGAGGTGCTGGTGAGTCAGGTCGCCGCGGACGGCACCGAGCGCGGTCACCTGGTGCTGCGGCACGATGGGCAGGTGGCCGCGGTCCGGGCGCTCCGGTACGGCGACCGCTGGCTCGTCGCGACCGCCTTCGGCCGGACCGTGCGCGTCTGGTCGGTGGCCGAGGATCTCGGCGGGTACCGGATCGATCAGGACATCCCCCTCGTAGGGGACGACGGCGATCTCGTACGGGGTCTGGAACTCGTCCTCGCGGACGGGGTGCCCCGGCTGTACTTCCCGGATCTTCGTCAGGTGGTCTGCCGCACGCTGCGCGACGGCCGGTGGCGGGTGGAGTCGAGGGTGCCGGTGGTGGCGCACGCCGTACGGGCGCGGACCATGGCCGACGGCGGTACCCGTCTGGTGGTCGACACCGGCCGTGGCTTCCGTATGTGGGAGACGGGCGGCCCGGACTGGCGGGAGCTGCCCGCGCTCGACGAGCGGGGCAGCCGGACGGTGTCCGTCGCTCTGGGCGAGCATCATCTGATGGGTGAGTCGACGCCGTTGCTGGCCTGGGCGGAGGGCGACTGGCTGGCCGTCGCCCGCTGCAAGGGGTCGCGCTGGGTCCGGGAGCAGGTGCCGTACGCGGGCGGGCGTCCCACGGCGCTGCTGTTCAGCGGCAGTCCGGAGCGCCCGCTGCTGGTGGTGTGCGGAGGGCGGCGCACCCTGGCGGTCCTGGACGCGGTGCACTGGCGTCCGTTGGAGCAGGCGGTCGTGCCGTGGCGGGGTCTGGACGTGGAGGCGGCGGACGCGCTGTTCCAGGAGACGTCGGGCATCACGCTGGCGCTCCAGGGCCGGCAGCGCTGCGACCGGATCCTGCTGAAGGCGTCGGCGCTGCGGCCCGTGAAGGGCCGGCGGAGCGGCCCCCGGCTGTGAGCGGGCCGGCACGGGCGGCGCCTCGCGGCCCCCGGCGACCTCCGGCGGCCTCCGGCGGTCCGCGGTGGTCGTCGCCCGGCGCCCCCAGCGGTTGTACGGCAGGAACCATCCTGCCGATCTGGCACATCAGTGAAGGAGCGGTCGGTTGAAGCACGACCTGGTGGTCTTCGTCCCGGGTATCACGGGGACCCGGCTCACCCGTGACGGCAAGGACCTCTGGCACCAGTCACGGCAGGCGCTGCTCGGCGCGCTGCCGTTCAGCAGGGCGGTGGAGCGTCTGCGGCTGCCCGACGACATCGGCGACCACCGGCCGGAGGAGCCCTGGGCGGTCGAGGCGACGGAACTGGTGAAGTCGCCGGAGGCCCTGCCGGGCTTCCTGGCCCACCTCGGATATCCGGACGCCAGGACCATGCTCACCGGGCTGGTGCCGGAGCAGTACGCGCTCTTCCCCTACGACTGGCGGCTGTCCAACCGGGTCACGGCCGACAGCCTGCGGACGTTCGTGGAGCGGGAGCTGAGCCGGTGGCGCGGCCAGGTGGAGCGTTTCCACCCGCGCGCCGAGGACCCGCCCCGGGTGATCCTCCTGTGCCATTCGATGGGGGGTCTCGTCGGCCGGTACTACCTGGAGTGCCTCGGTGGACGGGACATCACGCGTGCGCTGGTCACCCTGGGCACCCCGCACCGCGGCGCGGCCAAGGCGGTCCGCTTCCTGACCGGTCACGGCGTGCCCACCGAGGGCTGGGGGGCCGTACGGAGAAGCCTGGCGGGGGCCGCCGCGAGACGGGTCAATGAGCAACTCGCGGAGCTGTGCCGGACCTTCCCGTCGATGGGTCAGCTGCTGCCGGTCTACGCGGCGGTGCGCCGCCCCGAGTTCCCCGAGGGGCACCACGAGCATCTGACCAGTATCGACGTGGGGTTGCCTTCCGCGCTGGTGGCGGACGCGTTCGACTTCCACGGCGAGTTCGAGGACGCGGTCCGCAAGAACCGCAGGAACAGCGACGACGGTGAGCTTCCGTACCGGGTGCACTGTCTGGGCGGGCGGTCCCATCCGACCGTGCACGGTGTGGTCGTCGCACCGGAGAAGATCGAGTTCTCCCTGGCCCTGGACGACGAGGAGCCGTGGACGGGGGACGGCACGGTCCCGGAGGAGTCGGCGTTCGCGCGCTGGGCGCTGCGGGGGATGGACGAGGCGGTGTGGAACGGTCACCGGCACGCCAATCTCACCAGTGCCGACGCGTTCGGGCATCAGCTCACCGCCGTGCTGCACGGGAAGTCCGCGCGCGAGACCCTGGCCGCCGACGACGAGTTCGGCATCGTCGTACCGGAACTCGCCGTGTCGGGCGCGCCGTTCGAGGTGACGGCGGTCGGGGTGGAACGGGGGCGCACGGTACGGATGGGGCTGCACCGGAGCGGGGACGCCGGGCCCGCGGTGTGGACGGACCTCGCACCGGGCGAGCCGGGTGAGCTGCGGGGTGAACTGGTCGCCGGGCCGGGGACATGGGTGCTCAGCGTGGTGGCGGACCGGCCTCAGGTCACCCAGCGCGATGTGGTGCTCGTGGTGGAGGCGTAGGCTCCCGACGGAAGCAGCCGTACGGCAGGCCGACGAGGGGCGGTCGGCAGCCGTACGACAGGGGTCGGTCGGCAGTAGGCAGGAGCGGTCGGCAGCCGTACGGCAAGGGTCGGTTGTAGGCGGCAACGACCCAACTGCGTTGGCCGAAACGATCGTTGTCGACCGAATGAGGGCGGCATAGGCTGCGGCTGCCACCCGCTATCGCACCCTCACCTCCGGGAGTACCACGGTGGAGGCAGCCGCCACTCGACTCGCCGGCACCCTGCGGCATCTCGACGCCCCCGGCGGGCGACGGCGGATCTCGTGACGCGGATCAGCCGCGCACTCGGGGTCTCGGAGCATGGGGCGCGGCAGGTGTGCGACGGTCGCACGGTGCAGGGTGTGCTGCGTTCGGTGCTCGCCCCCGAGAGGGACTGCCGCCGATGAGTGCCAGGGCGATGACGGCCAGGGCGATGAAGGACCTGCTGGCCGCATTGGCCGCCGAGGCGGCCCGGTCGGTGCAGCGGCCGGCGGAACCGGCGGTCATCATGCGGGAGTTCTGCCGCGCGATGAGCGTACGCACCGGCCGGCCGGTCCAGCTCGTCTTCCGGGTCTTCCCGCCCGACCTGCCCGTCTCCGGGATGCGTCTGGATCTGGGGGACCGCTCCATCATCGTGGTCGAGGCGGGAACCGTACCGGAGGCCCAGTTGGTGATCCTCGGGCACGAGCTGTGGCACGAGGAGCAGGGCGACTGCGGTCATCATGTCGCCGGTCTGCCGGCCGCCGCCCGCGCGCTGCCCGCCGATCAGACGCCGGACGCGCTCCGCCGGGCCGTACGGCAGGTTCTGGACGCGGACGAGGTCTCGCTGGATGTCATCCTGACCGTGGCGGCCCGGGCCGAATCGGGGGACGCCCACGAGGTGGAGGCGGAGACGTTCGGCCTGCTCTTCGGCCGGGAGGTCCGTACCTGGGTGACCGGGCGCTACGCGCAGGGGCCCGTGACCCCGACGACGCTCGAAGGGCGGATCAATCTGTCCCTCCTGCACCGAGGGGGGCGGTTCCTGTGATCAGTCCGCAGTTCCACATCCCGTATCTCCTGCCGACGGTCCTGCTGGCGGTCGCGCTCGCGTTCAAGCTGCCGACGTCCGTGCGGACGTGGCGTGATCCCGAGGTGCGGGCGATCACGCTGATGCTGTTCTGGGCCACCGCGTGTCTGGTCATCCTCGTCCCGGTCAACATCGACCTGATCAACCGGGTGACGGGGGTACCCAATCTGGCGGCGCCCTTCGCGTACACGTTCCTGACCGCGTTCTGCGCCACCAGCCTCACCATGATCATGCGGTGGCGGGAGGAGCCCTCCGCGCGCCGCCGACGCCGGATCCGGCTCATCTACGCCATCTACACGGGGATCGTGGCGGCGATCTGGGTGACCTTCGTGGTGGGCGACGCCCCCACCCCGAGGATCTACGACTTCGACACCTACTACGCCACCACCCCCTGGATCCGCGAACTCGTCCTGCTGTACGTGGTCGCCCATCTGGTGTCGTGCCTGGTCGCCGCCGCGATGCTGTGGAAGTGGTTCCCGGAGATCGAGAACCGCTGGCTGCGGAGCAGTGTCATCTGCCTCCAGCTCGGCTTCGCCACCGGGCTCGTCTTCGACGCCACGAAGCTCACCGCCGTCACCGCCCGCTGGGCCGGAGCCGACCTGGACGAGCTGAGCACGGTCGCGGCCCCGCCCTTCGCCCTGGCGGAAGCCGTCCTCGTCGCGGTCGGCTTCATCGCCCCGCAGATAGGGCCGTTCCTTCAGCGCTGGACCCGCGACCAGCGCGACCACCGGCGGCTGCGTCCGCTGTGGCGGGCGGTCCGCCCCCTCGGGCCGGGCGCGGCCGACGCCCGGATCGGGCCGTTCGCGCCGGTGGACCTCCGTCTCCTGCAGCGTCGGCAGCGCATCCACGACGCGCTGCGCATCCTCGCGCCGTACTACGACACGGCCCTCTATCAGCGGGCGCACCGGGCGGCGGCCAAGGAGCACCCCGATCCCAAGGCCCGGGCCGTCGCGGGTGCCGTCGCCCTGCAGAGCGCGATCGGCGCGTGCCGCGACAGCACCCCGCTCACGGCCGGGGCGCGGCCCTCGCGTGTCGGTCCGGAGATCAGCGACCAGATCGACGCCATCTCGCAGGCACTGCACCACCCCCGTCTCGTCCACAGCGTCCACCGGCTGGCGACCAGCACAGAGAGCGTGACCTCCGATGTCTGAGCCCGTCACCCCCCGCAGACCGAGAGCCGTCGTCATCGGGGCCAGCGCGGCCGGTCTGTTCGCGGCCGGCGTCCTCGCCGAGTTCGCCGATGTCACCCTGGTCGAGCGGGACGTCCTGCCCAAGGGGCCCGAACCCCGTCGCGGGGTGCCCCAGGCCCGCCACGCCCATCTGGTGTGGAGCGGCGGTGTCCGCGCCTTCGACGAGCTGTTGCCGGGGCTGGTCGGCGACATCGTGGCCCGGGGCGGACGGCTGGTGCACATCATGCGGGACATGGTCTCCCGGGCCCCCAACGAGGTGTGGTTCCGCCGGTTCGCCGCCACTCACCACCGCAACCTGGTCTGTTCCCGGGACCTTCTCGACTCGGTCCTGCGTGAGCGGGTGCTGGCCGATCGGCGGATCACGCTCCGTCAGGACGCGACCGCCCTCACTCTGGACGGCAGCCGGCGCCGGGTCACCGGTGTCCGGGTCCGGGCCGGCGGCGAGGTGTCCTCCCTGGCCGCGGAGCTGATCGTGGACGCGTCCGGGCGTGGCTCCCGCGCCCCGGTGTGGCTCCAGGATCTCGGCGTCCCGAAGGTCGCCGAACGCGAGGTCGACGCGGGTGTCGTGTACGCCACCCGGCACTTCCGCGCGCCCGGTTCGACCGCGGACATCGCGTTCCCGCTGGTCAATGTGCAGGCCAACCCGGCCAGGGCGCCCGGTCGGGGCGGGATCATCCTGCCCGTCGAGGGCGATCGTTGGATCGTCACCCTCAGCGGCAGCCGCAACGGCGAACCGAGCGGTGAGGCGGAGGCGTTCGCGGAGTTCGCTCTCGGTCTGTCAGACCCGGTACTCGGAATCCTGATCAAGAACGCCGACCCGATCGGCACGGTCGTCACCACGCGCTCCACGGCCAACCGCCGCCGCCACTACGAGTCCGTGAAGCGCTGGCCGGACGGTTTCGTCGTGCTCGGCGACGCCGTCGCCACCTACAACCCGGTATACGGCCACGGCCTCACCGTCGCCGCCCAGAGCGCGCTCGCCCTGCGTGCCGTCCTTCGCTCCGGCGGGCTCACCGCCCCGGGCACGGCCCGCCGGCTCCAGCGTGCGGCCACCCGGCCCGTCGCCGCGGCGTGGGACCTCGCCGTCGGCCAGGACGCGCTGTACCCGGGAGCCACCGAGGTTCCCCCGAACGGCGTCGAGCGGTTCCTCGCCCGTTTCATCGACCGGGCCGTGGAGACCGGGGCCGGCAATCCGCGGGCCCTCGGCGCCCTGCTGGACGTGATGAGCATGGAGAAGCCGGCGACCAGGCTGTTCTCACCGGACATGCTCATCCCCATGGTGTTCGGACCCCGCAAGCCACGTCTTGACTCGGCGCCCCTCACCGACCGGGAACGCAGGACCGCCGGCGTCTGATCGGGCCACGGCCGAAAGAAAACGGTGGGCGCCGCCCCAGGCTCGCGCAGTACGGTCCCGCCATGGACGATCGGGACGGATTCTTCGGCGCACAGGTCGCGGCGGCGTACGACGAGGAGGAAGGGGACATGTTCGTCCCCGGCGTCGTGGACACCACGGCCGACTTCCTGGCCGCTCTCGCCGACGGCGGCCGGGCTCTCGAACTGGGCATCGGGACGGGGCGTATCGCCCTGCCGCTGGCGCGGCGCGGGGTCCCGGTCGATGGCATCGACCTCTCCCGGGCGATGGTCGACCGGCTGCGGGCCAAGCCGGGCGGTGACGCGATCGACGTCACGATCGGTGACTTCGCCACGACCAGGGTGGAGGGGACGTTCTCCGTCGCCTACCTCGTCTTCAACACGATCATGAATCTGACGACGCAGGACGAGCAGGTGGACTGTTTCCGCAACGCGGCGGCCCATCTCGCGCCGGGGGGCTGCTTCGTCGTCGAGGTCATGGTCCCCGAACTGCGCAGGCTCCCGCCCGGGCAGAACGCCGTCCCCTACGAGGTGGGTCCGACCCGATGGGCCGTCGACCTCTACGACGTCGCCACCCAGGCGACGAGTTCGCACTACGTCGATCTGGTCGACGGCCGGGGCGAGTACAGGTCGATCCCCTTCCGGTACGTGTGGCCGTCGGAACTCGACCTGATGGCCCGGCTCGCCGGGCTGCGGCTGCGGGAGCGCTGGGAGGGCTGGACACGGGAAGCCTTCACGAGCGAGAGCCGTCGGCATGTGTCCGTCTGGGAGAAGCCCGCCCCTGCATGACCCGACGCGGCGGGAGGCACGGCCCGTGCCCCTGTTCTCCGGAATTCGCCTCGCGTTCTGAACGGGTCGGTGGGCTCCCGGTACGGGCGGACCCCGGACGGCGACCGGCAGGGTGGGTGGGGGCCGGGCGCCGTCCGGGGCGACTTGGTCGGGTCGCTACCTGGTCGCTACCGGACGGTTGCCCGTCCGGCGGCCGAGGCGGACCACGGGATCCAGGCTCCAACGGCCCGGGCCGAGGGCGGCGATGAGGAGGAACGACCAGCAGAACATGGCCGCGGCCTCGCCACCGTTCTCGATGGGGAACAGCGCGTCGGACTGGTGCTCGACGAAGTAGGCGTACGCCATGGATCCGGAGCACACCAGGGCCGCGGGGCGGGTCGCGGCGCCGAACAGCACCAGTCCCCCGCCGACGAGTTGGATGGCGGCGGCCCACCAACCGGGCCAGGCCGCGATCTCCGGCTTGGCTCCATGGGGACCGCCCAGGACATCGAAGAGTGTGGCGGCCCCGTGGCAGGCGAACATCAGGCCGACGACGATGCGGAAGAGCGCGAGCACATACTCTCTGCTCTTCTCCAGCGATTCCATCGGTGGGACTCCTCTCTCGCACGACGCCCCGAGCGGGGGGCCGTGGTGGGGGGTGGTGCGGGGCTGGTCTCCGGTTGCGGGCACGCCGGTCCCGGACGGCGGCGCACGGCGGTCGCCGCGCTCTGAGGAGGGGATGCGCGGCACGGTGCGGCACGGCCGTGGTCCGGCGGACGGCCTCGTTCCAAAAACTGTTCACCACGCTCGACACTCTTGTCTAGACCAATAGCCCAAGAACTTGGTGCGGACCGGACGCGGAGCGACGCGGTGGTGACTCGGCTGTAACTCTGTTGTGGGGACAGGGAGTTGGCTTGGTGCAACCTCTTGACCGTGGCGCATTTCGAGCTATGGTCTAGACCTGACCGATGCAGGTCTAGACCATAGCTCATCGTCCGTGCGTCCGAAAGAAGGCGTGGCATGAACACGAAAAGACGAGTGGCCTGTGCCATCGGGGCCCTGCTCGCCCCGGTCCTCGCGATCAGCCTCCCGGCGGGCTCGGCCGGCGCCCACGGCTGGGTGACCGACCCGGGGAGCCGGCAGGACCAGTGCGTCGACGGCACCGTCTCCTGCGGCCAGATCAAGTACGAGCCGCAGAGCGTCGAGGGGCCCAAGGGCCTGCGGAGCTGTAGCGGCGGCAACGCGCAGTTCTCCGAACTCGACGACGACAGCAAGGGCTGGCGCGTCACACCGGTCGCCTCGACCCACACCTTCACCTGGCACCACACGGCCCGCCACGCGACGGCCAACTGGCAGTACTACATCGGCGGCACGAAGATCGCCGAGTTCACCGGCAACAGCGCGCAGCCCCCGGCGGACGTCAGCCACCAGGTGAACTTCGGCAGCTTCACCGGCCGTCAGAAGGTGCTCGCCGTCTGGAACGTGTCGGACACCGGCAACGCCTTCTACGCCTGCGTCGACGTCAACATCGGTGGCACCGGAGGAGGCGGGGGCGGCGGTGGCGAGCCGACCACCTGCGCCGCTCCGGCGTGGAGCGCCGGCACCGTCTACAACGGCGGCGACACGGTCTCACTCGGCAACCACACCTGGCGCGCCAAGTGGTGGGTGTCGGGTGAGCAGCCCGGCACCACCGGCCAGTGGGGTGTCTGGGAGGACCTCGGCGCCTGCGCCTAGTCCTGCGGGGGCTCAGGACTCAAGGCGGGTCCGGCCGGCGGCGTACGCCGTGTGTCGAGGGCGAGCGGCTCCCCCGGGGCCGCTCCCCCTCGGCTTCTCTACTTCCGGGCCACCCCCGCGTACAGCGGCAGGCGCTCCCCCTGCATCTCCTCGGCGGACTCCGGGCGCCAGTCGGTCACGAACTCGATGCCCGGGTCGAGGAGATGGAGGCCGCTGAAGAACCGCGCGAACTCGGCTCTCGACCTCACCTGCACGGGAGTGCCGCTCTTGCGGTAGACATCCACCACGGCGTGCCAGATCTCCGGATCGATGTCGGCGGTGCCGTGCGAGAGCACCAGACAGCTTCCCGGCGGAAGCGGTTCGAGCAGCCGGCGTACGACGTCGAGGGCGTCGTCCTCGTCCGGGATGAAGTGCAGCAGGGCGATCATGGAGAGGGCGATCGGCTCGTCGAAGGAGAGCGTCTTGCCCGCGACCTCCATGATCCGCTCCGGCTGGCGGGCGTCGGCCTGGATGTAGTCGGTCCGCCCCTGCGCGGTGCTCTTCAGAAGGGCCTGGGCGTGGCGCAGGACGATGGGGTCGTTGTCGACGTACACGACCCTGGACTCGGGGGCGACCTCCTGGACGATCTGGTGGAGGTTGGGCACGGTGGGGATCCCGGTTCCGATGTCGAGGAACTGGCGGATCCCCAGGTCGGCGACGAGGCGGGAGGCCCGGTGCATGAAACGCCGGTTGGCCCGTGCCAACTCGGGTGCCTGCGGGAAGAGGGACAGGACCTGGGTGACGGCCTCTGAATCGACCGGGTAGTTGTCCTTGCCCCCCAGGAGCAGGTCGTACATGCGGGCGGGGTGGGGCTTGCTGGTGTCGATCCGTAAGAACGACTGGTCCTGGTCGGTCATGAGTGTCTCTCCTGTGGAGGTGGGGGGTGCCTGCCGTGGATCGCGTACCGCGGTCAGCGCTTCACTGCCACGCCGCCGAAGTTGTCCACTTCAAGAGGCTCAACGGGCTCAAGGGGTTCCAGGTGCTCAAGGGATCCCGAAGGTGCCCCGGACCCCGCGAGTCGCCCTGAGCCGTCGGCCGCCGGGCGCCAGCGGGAGGTCGAACCCAGGCCCGGCTCCAGGAGGTCCAGGCCGTCGAAGAACCGGGCCAGTTGCTCGGGGCTGCGGTTGACCCGCGGGTTCTCGCTGGCCGCGTTCCACTGCTCGACCATGGCGCGCATCCGGGCCGGGTGGAACACCTCGGTCGAGTCGCAGAAGACGAGATGGCTGCCGGAGGGCAGCGCCTCGACCAGGCGGCCGACGATGTCGTAGACCGAGTCGTCGGTGACATGGGCGGCGATGCCCAGCATGATCAGGCCGACGGGCTGCGCGAAGTCCAGTGTCCTGGACGCCTCTCGGAGGATCGCCTCGGGGTCGCGCAGGTCGGCGTCGATGTAGTCCGTCGCGCCCTCGGGGGTGCTGGTGAGCAGGGCCTCGGCGTGGACCAGGACGACCGGGTCGTGGTCGACGTAGACGATGCGCGCCTCGGGAAGCAGGCGCTGGGCCACCTCGTGGGTGTTGTCCGCGCTGGGCAGTCCGGTGCCCACGTCCAGGAACTGGCGGATGCCGGCCTCGCGGACGAGGTACTCGACGGCCCGGACCAGGAACGCCCGCTGCACCCTGGCTATCTCCAGGATCGCCGGATTGGCCGCCGCGATCTGGTCACCGACGCGCCGGTCCACCTCGTAGTAGTCCTTGCCACCGAGCCAGTAGTTCCAGATGCGGGCGGAGTGCGGCACGTTGCTGTTGATGCGCGAGCGCTTGAGTGACATGGAGGCTCCACGAGTTGACCGTTCGTCACCCCACAACTTAGAGGTTTTTGAGCCCTCGTCGCGCACGAAGAGGCGATCTTCGGTCACGTTCTGTCGCCTGTCCCGGCCGCTGAGCGGTGGGTCCGTTCGGACGCGGCACCGCCGTGGCCGCTCTTTCCGGCCAGCTCTTCCGCAGGACCTGGCGTATTAGGCATTTTGTCAGTGGCCTGCGTTTCAGCCGTGCTCAACTGGTGAGCAGATGCGCACAGAGCGTGTGCGACGCGCGGAGAGTGAGCGAAGAACCCGGCCCCGAGCCGAGGGTCGAACCCGGGCTGTAGAGCCATAGCCGAGCTGAGGAGCTTCACATGACGACCGTTCTGCTGGTCCACGCGGTGTCCCTGTGGCGTGCCTCCCTGTCCTGCCTGCTCCGCACGGATCCGCTGCTCGACGTGCGGGCCACGGACAAGGGTGGGGTGCACACCTGCATGGAGGGCTGTCCGCCCGATGTTGTCGTGACCGACCTGGAGTGTCCCCACTCCATGGAAGTGCTGACCTTCATGGAGTCCCTGCGGGCGCCGGCCGAGCACACCCCGGCGCTGGTGGTGCTGGCGCGCGGGGACCGACCCGGGGATCTGCGGCGGGCCGGTGACGCCGGGGCCACGGGGTACGTCGACAAGCTCGGCCCGGTCGACAATCTGGGCGAGGTGGTGCGGAAGGTGGCGGCGGGCGGCCGGCACATCGACGAGTCCCTCGCCTTCGGACTGCTGCGGGCCACCGAAGTCCCGCTGTCGCCACGGGAGTTACGGGTGCTCGCCCTGGCCGCCGAGGGTGAGTCGGTCAGTTCCATAGCGAGTGCCCTGCACCTCGCCAGCGGCACCGTGCGCAACTATCTCGCGGCGGCGATACGCAAGACCGGCGGACGCAACCGGATGGACGCCATAAGGCTCTCCCGGGATTTCGGCTGGCTGTGAGCGGGCTCTGACCGCCGCAAGCCCCTCCCCCGCCCACGGGTTCGTCAGGTGCCCCCCACACGGGCCTCGGTGCCGTCGGGGTGGGACGCCCTGCCGTCAGCGACCCGTTCCGGGATCCCGCCCCAGTGACCCGACAACTCGCGGAAGAGCGCGGACCGGTGGAGCAGTTCGGCCGGGGTGCCGAGGTCCGTGCGGGTGCCGTCCATCACCAGCACCCGCCGGGCGCGCCCCGCCGAGCTGAGGCGATGGGCGATGACCACCAGGGTCTCGGCGCGGGCGGCCAGCGCGTTCTCGGCGCGGGCCTCCGCCGCCGGGTCCAGATGGCTGGTCGCCTCGTCGAGGATGAGCAGTGGCGCGGTCGCCACATGGGCGCGGGCGAGGGCGACGAGCTGGCACTCCCCACGGGAGAGGTGCTGCGGGCAGAGCGGCGCGTCCAGGCCGCCGAGCCGGGCCACCAGCGCGTCGAGCCCGACAGCTGTCACCGCCGCCGCCACCTCGGCGGCTGTCGCGTCGGGGCGCAGATAGCGCAGGTTCTCGCGCAGGGTGCCGGTGTGGACGTACGGCTGCTGCGGCAGCAGGGTCCGTACGGCGGTGGGGTCGGAGTCGGCCGTCGGACGCCCCAGCCAGCGCACCTCGCCCCGCGTGGGGGCCACCACTCCGGCGAGCACCGAGGCCAGGGTGGACTTGCCGCTGCCGCTGGGGCCGACCACGGCCAGTCGGTCGCCGGGGCGCAGGACCAGGTCCAGCCGGTCGAGGACGGGGCGGGCGTGGGGGCCGTAGGCGAAGGAGACCGCGCGCAGTTCGGCGCGGGGCGCGTTCGGGAGCCGGGGTCGGGGGGTCGTGCCCGTCGGGAGGGTGCCCCGCTCCGCCGGCGCCTTCGCGGCGGGCCCTGTCGTCGCGGCGTCCGCTGTCGTCGCGGCGTCCGCTGTCGTCGTGCCGTCGGTGAAGCGGTCGAGCACCACCACCAGTCTGCCGCCCACCGTGCCCACGGCGGTCAGGAGGGCGTTCAGCGCGGGGGCCAAGGACACCGTCAGATAGGTGAAGGCGCCGACCAGGGCGCCGGTGGTGACTCCTGAGCGCATCAGCCAGGGCGCCGCGGCCGGCAGGAGGAGCGGCGGGAGCCGTTCGGCGGTGGCGAGGGCGACGAGCCGGGCGGCGGACCAGCGGGCGAGGGAGCGGGCCGCGCGGGTCTGCCGGGCCGTCAGGGTCGCGGCCCGTTCGGTCATGGGACCGTACGCGCCCGCCGCCGCGATGTCCCGCAGGGCTCCCGCGGCCTGTCCCGCGTGGGCGGTGTACTCCTCGTCCAGATCGAGACAGACGCGCTGGCGGGCCCCCATCGGGATCAGCGTGGCCAGGAACAGTCCCGCGCCGAGCAGGAGCGGCGGCAGGACGACCGCCAGGAGCAGCGGTGACAGGGTCGCCAGGCCGGCCAGGGCGCCGACCGCGGTGAAGGCGAAACCCCGGGCGGCCAGGACCAGTCCGGCCCAGCCGTCGCGGGCGATCTCGCTCTGGTGGGTGACCTGGGAGACCGCGCGCGCGGTGGCGGCGGGGGCGGCCGAGCCGGTGTGCAGCGACCGGGCGACGGCTCGTCGTACCAGGCCGTCCCGCAGGGGCTCGACCAGCTCGGCGAGTTCACGGAACACGCCCCGGGTGGCGAACAGGGCCGGGATCAGGGCGACGGCGGCGAGGGCCAGCCACAGCAGTCCGGTGGCGGGGGCGTCGGAGAGGAAGCCGTCGTCCAGGGCGCGGGCGACGGCGAGGCCGCCCACGAAGGTCTGCGCGGACTCGACGAGGGACCAGCCGGTGAGCCGCAGCAGGACGCGGCGCCGGGCGCGCAGGAACGGTCGCCCCTCGCGCGCGACCCGGCGCAGGGCCCCGGTCTCCTTGCCGACCGCCGCGCCCGGTGTTCCCTTCATCGGGTGACCTCGCCGGTGGGCGCCGCCGGGGCCGGGGCCTGCCCCGACGGCGCGTCTGGGGCGGTGAACAGCGTGCGGTACTCCGGGTCCCGCCACAGTTCCGTGTGCCGTCCGACGGCCCGTACGGTGCCGTCGGCCAGCCAGATCACCCGGTCGGCCGCGGCGGCGGTGGTGGCGCGGTGGGCGACGACGAGCCGGGTGCGGACCCCGGCGTGGCGGGACAGGGCGCGCTGGATGCGGTGTTCGGTGACGGTGTCGAGGCTGGAGGTGGCGTCGTCCAGGATCAGCAGGCGTCCGCCGCGCGCGAAGGCCCGTGCCAGACCGAGGCGTTGGTACTCGCCGCCGGAGAGCGGCGCGTCGGCGAGGGCGGTGTCCGCTCCCCGGGGCAGGAGGGCGATGTAGCCGTCCGCGGAGGCGTCGCGCAGGGCGTCGGCCAGGGCCCGCTCGGTGGGGCGGTCGGGGCCCATGGTCACGGTGTCCCGGACGGTCGTGCCGAGCAGGGCGGGGCGGGCGAAGGCGTAGGCGACGGCGTGGCGCAGCCGCTCGGGGGCCACGCCGTCGAGGGGGACGCCGTCGAGCCGCACGGTTCCCGTGTCGGGGTCGGTCAGCCGGCCGGCGACGGCGGCCACCAGGGACTTCCCGGCGCCCGAGCGGCCGACCAGGGCGGCCGAGGTGCCTCCGGGCACGGTGAAGGACACGCCGGTGAGGGGGTGCTGTCCGGCGCGCCGCACGGCCACGTCGCGCAGTTCCAGGGTGCCGGGTCCGTCGGGCGGCAGGGTCAGGGAGCGGTGCGGTACGGCGGGCAGGGTGAGGAGGGTGTCGAGGCGGCGGGCGGCGCTGCGGCCCCGGGCGGCGGCGCTCAGGGAGCCGGTGAGGACGCCGAGTCCGACCGCGAGGACCGCGTAGCGGGAGGCGGCGAGGAGTTCCCCGACGCCGAGTGCGCCGGCCGCCGTGCGCAGTCCGGCCACGGCCAGCACCAGGACGGTGAGCAGCGGCAGCAGGACGGCCGCTCCGGCGGCGGCCCGGCCGTGGACGTCCCAGGTGCGGCGGCCGTGGGCGGCGAGCCGGGTGAGGGGTTCGGTGATCCGGGCGTGTTCCCGGTCGGCGGTGTGGGCCGCCCGCAGGGTCGCGGCGCCGTCCAGCGCCTCCGTCAGGCGGGTCGCGATCAGGGCCTGTTCGTGCTGGTAGGCGGTGGCCGCGGCGGAGGTACGGCGGATCAGGGCGCGCAGCAGCACGACGAAGGCGGGGAAGCCGACGAGGAGGGCGACGCCGGTCCAGGGGTCCAGGGCGAAGAGCGCGACGGTGGCGCCCACCGGGACGAGGATCCCGGCGACGGTCTGGGCGAGGGCGACCGGCACGATGCTCGCCTCGGCGACGTTGGCGGTGAGGCGGGTGGTGAGGTCGCCGGGGGTGTGGGCCGCGGCGTGGCGGGGTTCGGTGCGCAGCAGCCGGTCCAGCAGGGCGGTGCGCAGCCGGCCCGCGCGGACGGCGGTGCTGGTGCCGCCGAGAAGGGTGACGAGCGCGTCGAACCCGACCTCGGCGGCCGTCAGGGTCGCGCAGAGTGCCAGGGCGGTCCAGGGGACGCGGCCGTCGCTCAAGGCCCGGTCCAGCGCGGTGCCGAGGGCGGCGGGCAGGGCGAGGGCGGCGAGGGCGCCGCCCGTGGTGCACAGGACGAGGCAGACCAGGGAGCGGCGCCCGGCGCGTGCGGCCGGGTGCGGCGCCGTGGCGCCGGGCCGTCGTCCGGTGGTGGGCATGGGTACGGGCCTTCCTCGACGCGGTCCCGTCCGGTGCGGGGACCGGCCCCGGAGCGCGCGTCCGGGGCCGGTCTCTACCACGGTGCCTCAGCGGCCCGTCGGCTCGGCCGCTGTGCGGTTCAGATGCTCAGCGGACCGATGTGCGGTCGGCTGGGCTCAGACGCACTGGATCAGGCTGAGGGAACTGCCCTGACAGATCAGCAGGCTCGCGCTGCTGACGGTCTCCAGGTCGCCGACCGCCTCTTCGGCGGAGTCGGCGATGTCCAGGGTCTGCAGGTCGAGAAGGGCCATGACATGCTCCTTTTTTCGCGGGGACGTTTCTTCTGGGTGGTGCGACCCTCCGCCGGGGCAGGCTGTGACGCCCGGTCCAGGCAGTGGGCGTCTAGGGGGTTCCTCCGAGCGGCGGGAGGAACGGGAGGCAGACCGGGCCGTCGTCGGCGAGCGCGGCGCCGAGGGCGAGCAGGCAGCCGGCGGTGCCGGTGGACAGGTCCATCGAGCGGCGCATCATCTGCTCGCCGGGGAAGGCGAGTTCGCCGGCGTACGGGGTGGCTTCGAGGTTCATCAGCCCGATGTGCCGGTCGATGACGTGGCGGCGCTCGGCGGGGTCGCCGACCTGGGTGCGGGCGAGATGGAGGACGAGTCCTCCGATCCCGCGGTACAGGGCGGGCTGGATGTAGAAGCGGGAGCGCAGTGCCGGTTCGATGGCCTCGCGGGCGGCGGTGAGGCCGTCGTCGGGGCGGTGGGTCAGGTAGTCGTCGAGGACGAGGGCCACTCCGGCGCTTCCGGCCCCGAGGTACGGCATGAGCCGTCTGCCCTCGATCACGTGGAGTCCGCCGCCGGGTGCGTGTTTGCAGCGGTCCAGGTCGCGGCGGAGGGCGGTCGCCGCGAGGTCGAGCAGGGCGGGGTCGCCGGTGGCCTCGTAGCGGCGGACGAAGAGCAGGGCGAGGCCGGTGGCGCCGTGCAGCAGGCCGGTGCGGGACGACGGCGGGCCGTCGGTGAGGGCGTGGGCGGCGCGTCGGACGCAGCGGTCGGCGGCGGAGGTCAGTTCGGCGGCCTCGGAGCCGCTCGCGGTGGCCGCGAGGTCGTACAGGGCGAGGGCGATCCCGGCGAGTCCGCCGTGCAGGTCGGGCGGGAGGTGCTCCAGGGGCTGGCGGACGACCAGGTGGGCCAGTTCCGCCGCCTGGGCGTGGTGGCCGAGTCGGTCCAGGGTCCAGGCGATTCCGGCGAGGCCGTCGTGGAAGCCGGGCGGGGTGCCGGGGGCGGGTGACTTCACCCGGTCCAGGAGCCATTCCAGGGCTTCGGGGCAGGCGGGGGCGCCGGTCTCGTGGAGGGCGTAGAGCACTCCGGCCGCGCCGTGGCCGAAGCACTGGCCGCCCGCCGGGTTGGCGAACTGGGCGATGTCACCGGGGAAGCAGCGGTCGGTGCGGTCGGGTGTGAGGGAGGCGGCGATGGCGCGGGCCATGGAGTCGCGACTGCGGGGCCAGTCGTCGGCCTCGGGTGCCTGGGGCCGGTCCGCGGGCGGGGGCGCGGTGGGCAGGATCTCCCGTACGGCGGAGAGCAGCGCGGTCTCCGGGACCGGGAAGGTCGCGGCGATGTGGCGGGCCAGGCGGGGTGCGCGGTCGCGGTCCACCATGAAGAGGGTGGTCAGCGGGAGCAGCAGGGCCAGGCGCAGACAGGCGAGGGCGTAGCGGTCGACGGCGGCGCCGGTGCGGTCGGCGGGGGCGACGAAGGCCGGGTTGGCGACGACCTGGTGGCGTCCGTCCTCGGTGATCGGGAACGCGGCCTCGAAGTCGAGGAGCACGACGCGCTCGCCGCCTTCGCCGTGGTCGGCGTGGTCGGCGTGGTCGCCTTCGTCGCTCTCGACGACCATGATGTTGCTCATGTGGAGGTCGCTGAAGACGAGTCCGCGGGCGTGGACCTGGGCGACGGCCCGTTCCACGCGCTCGTGGATGCGTTCCGCCCAGGCCGCGTACTCCGCGAGGTCCTCGGGGGTCGGGGCGGGCAGCGAGAGCGGGTAGCGGCGGGCCATGACGGTGTTCAGGGTGCGGCCGGGTATGTGCTCCATCGCGAGGAAGCGGTGTTCGCCGATGTCGAAGGTGTCCAGCACACGGGGCACGCAGTCCAGTCCGCCGAGTTGCTGGAGCGCGCTGTGCTCGCGGTCGAGCCGGGTGACGGCGTCGGCCTCGTCGGTGCCGAGACCGGCGTAGGGCCGGGCCTCCTTCAGGACGACCCGTTCGCCGGTGCGGGTGTCGTGGGCGAGATAGACGCCGCCGCCGTTGGAGAAGTGCAGGGCGCCCTGGATCTCGTAGGGCATGTCGTGGACGCCGACGGCGGTCCTGGCGTCCAGGTGCGGGCGCAGGAAGGCGGGCGGGGTGACCCAGTCGGGGAGGGTGAAGCGCGGGCCCCGGGGGTCGGGCACGAGGGTGCCGGTGGGGTCCTCGACGGCCTGGACGGGCCGGCCGTCGGTGCCGAGGCAGTAGCGGGCGGCGAAGGCGCCGTAGCGTACGTGGACCGGGCCGTCCCCGATGCGCAGGTCGCTCAGGACGTACGGGCCGTGCTCCCCGGCGAGCAGGGCGGACAGGTCCTGGCACAGGCCGGGGAAGGACTCCTCGTCCGGCGGGTAGACCGTGATGAACTTGCCGCTGCCTGCCCGGTCGGCGTACTTGGCGTTGCGCAGCTTCAGCAGCCGCGGTCCGGGGACGAACTTGTGCGGGACGCCCCGCTCCAGACAGTGGGTGTGCACCCGGCGCAGGATCGACTCGGCGTTGTCGAGGGCGGCGGACACATGGATCTTCCAGCCCTGGGCGGGCAGTGCGGCCCCGGCCGGGAGGTAGGAGAGCCAGTCCCCGGAGCGGCTGGTGGTCCAGCCGTCGGGGACGGGTTCGAGGGCCGGGGCGTACAGGGCGGCGTCCGGGAGGTCCGCGTCGGCCAGGCGCTGCGGTGCGTCGTAGAAGTCACCGTCGCTCTGGCAGTACGCGCCGTACTCCGGATTCAACTCGCCCTCCTCCATGGTCATGGCCACTGCGGCTCGACCTGCATGACGTTTCCAGTGATCTCCGGGGCGGCACAGTCCCCGATGTCATGTCTCATGGGTGGGGTTCGCACATGACGCCTGCGTCTGGCCGACCGTGCCGTCCGCACGGGGACGGGCGGGGCGCGGGAGGCCCACGAGGCGTGTTCGCACGCGGGTCCGGCGGCGCGGGACCATCTCGTTCGTGAGATGTTCGAGGAGGAGTTCGGCACGCCGGAGCGGAGCATCAGTCACGGCAGGGCGCTCCCGACGTACGCACCTGGAGTTCGCCGTTCGAGGCGGAACCCACCGGGACTCGGCCCGGCCGGGCCGGACCGGAGGACCGCCGCGTTCGGCCCGGGGTCTGTCAGGGTGCCCGGGGGGTGGGCGGGCCGTAGTGCACGAGCCGGGTGGGGATGACGGTGCGGCGGGCCTTGCGCCGGGTGCCGCCCTCGCGGATCCGGGAGATGAGCAGGCGGCCCGCCTCGCGGCCCAGTTCGTCGGTGTCGTAGGCGACCAGGGTGAGGGGCAGGCCGAGGGCGTCGGCGAGTTCGAAGTCGTCGAAGCCGGCGAGGGCGGTGGGGGTGCCCGCGTCCCGGACGGCGCGGAAGGCCCCGATGGTGTTGCGGTTGTTGGAGCAGAACAGGGCCGTCGGAGGGTCGGCCAGGGCGAGCAGCCCGGCGGCGGCGACCGCCGCCTCGTCGGCCTGCTGCTGGCCCAGGCGAACGAGGGCGGCGTCGACGGGCAGTCCTGCGGCACTCAGGGCGTCGGTGAAGCCGCGCAGCCGCTCGGTGCCGGTGTAGACGGCGGGTGGTGAGCCGAGGAAGCCGACCCGGCGGTGGCCGGCGTCGAGCAGGCGCTCGGTAGCGGCGCGGGCGCCTCCGTAGTCGTCCACGAGGACGCAGTCGGCGTGGAAGCCGCCGGGCGGGCGGCTGGCGACGACGACGGGGACGCCCTCGGTCGCGGCGGCGGCCAGATGCCGCTGGTCGGCCTCGGCGGGGACCGCGATGATGCCGTCCACGCGGCGGGCGACCAGGTCCTCGACCAGGCTCCGTTCGGCGTCGGGGTCCTGGCCGGTGTTGCCGATCACCGTCTTCAGACCGTGCTCGGCGAGGACCGAGTCGACGCCGAGGGCGAGCCGTGAGTAGAAGGGGTTGGCGAGGTTGGTGACGACCACGCCGACCAAGCCGGTGCCGCTGCCCAGCCGCAGGCTGCGGGCCACCTCGTTGCGGCGGTAGCCGAGTGCGGCGACGGCCGCCCTGACCCGTGCCGCCGTCGCGGGCAGCACCTTGGGGTCGTCGCGCAGCACGCGGGAGACGGTCATCGCGCTGACCTCCGCGCGCTCCGCGACGTCCCGCAGGGTCGGCTGCGGGGTGTTCGGCCCGTTCGTCTCCGCCATGCTGTCGCCGGGGCCCTTCTTCAGTCTCTTGCGTTCCGGATGCCGGCCTCCATGGTGCCGGTGCGGGGGCCGGCCGCGCGGGCCGCGCCGATGAGCGCGGCGTGCCCGTCGAGGACGGCCGGTTCCACCGCACGAGTATGCCGTGTGCCCGGCGGGCCGGGCGGCCGGTTCCAGGCCGTGAGGCCGGTGTGCAGGGCGGGTGCGACAAGGTCCCACGAGTGGGCCATGGACCCGCCCACGACCAGCGCGCTCGCGCCGAAGGCGTGCAGGCGGGGGCCGAGTTCGGCGCCCAGCGCGGTGAAGGCCCGGGTCAGCACCCGCCGGGCCCGCTCCTCCCCCGCGCGGGCGCGTTCCGCGATGTGGTGCACATCGGCGTCCGGGTCCGCGTACCGGGCGCGGATGGCGCGGCGGGAGACCGTCTCCTCCAGGGGTCTGCCGTCGACCTCGGTGAGGTCCATACGGCCCTCGGGCGGGACGCCGGGCCCCGACGTGCGGACGCGGCCCCGGGCCAGGAAGGCGGAGCCGACACCGGTGCCGAGGGTGATCCCGACGACGCGGCGGTGGCCGCGGGCGGCTCCCGCGGTCCACTCGCCGATCAGGAAGGCATGGGCGTCGTTGAGGAACACCACGTCGGCGGGGTGACCGGGCAGCCCGTCCAGGAGGGCGGCACGCAGGTCGAGGCCGTTGAGGGCGTCGAACTTGCCGACGTCCGCGAACAGGGCGATGCCCTTGGAGTAGTCGAACGGCCCGGGTATCGCCACGCCCCACCGCGCTCCCGGGGGGACGTGGAGTGCGCGGGCGCAGCGCAGGACGGTGCCGAGGACGGCGGCGGCGCTGCCCTGCGCGTCGAGCGGTCGGCGCGTCTGACCCGTCACCCGGCTCGCGTCGGGGGTGACGAGGGCGGCGGTGACATGGGTGCCGCCGATCTCCAGCACGGGGATCACGGCGTCTCCGGCAGGGGGGTCACGGGAGTCTCCGGCGCGGGGGGCATGGGGGTCTCCGGCACGGGCATCGGCTGCGTCTGCGTCTGCGGCAGGGGGCATGGCAGCTCCGGGAGGGATGTCATCGTACGAGTGCCTTCACCACCAGGACCGGTGCGTCGCCCTTGGCACGCAGGGTGTAGCGGCCCGCGGCGGCGGGGACGGTGAGGGTCTCCGCGCCGTGGAGGTCGTGGATGTGGCCGGCCTCCGTCTCCAGGGTCACTCCCTCGCCCTGGGCGACGTTGAGGACGTGGAACCGTCCCCGGGTGTGGTCGTCGGCCCGTGCCCCGGGGTCCAGGACGAAGCGTCTGACCTCGTAGAACATCTCGTCGAGGGCGCCGATGACCTCCTCGCGCCAGCCGGTGCCCTCGCGCAGGGTGCGGGGTTCCTGGACCAGGGTGCGGGCGACGGCGTCGCCGCGCCGGTCGGTGTCGAGGTTGGCGAAGCCGTGCTCGTAGGGCAGGGGGCGGGGGTTGCCGTCGGTGCCGGGGCGCAGCCAGTCGTAGAACCGCAGGCTGTACAGGTACGGCGTGGCGCTGATCTCCAGGACGAGGTTGCCGGCGCCGCTGGAGTGCGGGGTGCCCGCGGGGATCAGGTAGAGCCTGCCCTGTTCGGCGGGGAAGGTGAGCACATGGTCCTCGGGGTCCATGGGGACGGCCTCGGTGACGGCTCGGTGGACCTCCTTGCGGAAGGTGTCGGGGTCGGCGTCCTCCCGCAGCCCGAGGTAGACCAGGGAGCCGGGGGTGGTGAGGGTGAGGTAGTAGGTCTCGTGCTGGGTGTAGGGCCAGCCGAACCGCTCCCTCATGTAGGGCTCTTTGGGGTGGCAGTGCACCGAGAGGTTGCCGCCGCCGACGGTGTCGAGGTAGTCGAAGCGGATCGGGAAGGAGGTGCCGTACCGGGCGTGCACCTCGGGGCCGAGCACGCTGTGCGGTTCCAGGACGCACAGGAGTTGGAAGGGGACCTCGGCCTGGGCGTCCGGGCCGGTGCCGATGAGGATGCCCGCTTCGGGGGCGATGAGTTCGTAGCCGAGGGCGGTGTTGCGTCCGCCGGGGTCGAAGCCGAGTGCGCGCCGGGCCCAGTGGCCGCCCCAGGGCGTGGAGTTGAAGTAGGGGCGGGTGCGCACGGGCCGGCGGGCGAGGGCGGCGTAGGTGGCGCGCAGCCCGTCGCCGTCGATCCAGGTCGGCCGGTCGGGGTCCTGGACGTCGAGCCAGCCGTCGATCCGGGGGGCGAGCGCGTCGCGGTGCCGGTCGAGCATCGGCCAGTCGATGTAGAACAGCCGCCGCGGGTCGGACTCCTCCCCGGGCAGGCCGAGGTTGATGCCCCGGGTTCCGGCGGCGACGGCCGCCTCGGCGTACCGCTTGGGTGTGTCGGCGTACCAGAGGACGTCGTGCGGGAGGAGGGCCGCGCCGGGACCGTGGACGAGCAGGAGTCCCTCCCGCGGCCGGGTGACGGGCGGGAGATGGTCGAAGAGGTCGTCGAGGGGATTGGTGGCGAGCTTGCTGTAGTAGGGGTCGTCACGGGACGCGGGGTGCTCGGTGCGGTCGCGTACCTCGTGGGGCGGGGCGTAGTGGCCGCGTACGTCGAGACGGGCGACGGGGGTGCCCCGGACGGTGAGTTCGCGGCCGAGGCGGTCCCCGAGTTCCTCCCAGTCGACGGACGGGGGTCCCTCGACGGCGACCACCACCGGGCCGTCGGGGAGCGCGGCGGCCACCGCCCGCCAGCCCGTGCGGAGGACGGCCTGGGGGGCGGGGGCGTAGCGGGGGTCGAGCCGGTACACGCTTTCTCCTTCTGCGGGACGGGGGCTTGACGTGGGGGTGGGCGGTACGTGTGGGGGGGGCGGGGGGCGGTGTTGGGTGGTCTGTGCGGGCGGTCTGTGCGGGCGGTGTGTGCGGGCGGTGTGTGCGGTTCTTCAGGGGCGCTCGAAGCGGACCGCGGTGGTGCCGTGGGCGGGGAGGTCGACGGTGACCTGTCCGTCCCGGACGGCGAGTGTGTCTCGTGTGCGGCCGAGGTAGTCGGCGGTGTGGGCGCCGGTGACGGGGAAGAGGGCGCGCACCGGGCAGCGGACGGGTTCCTCGGCGAAGGACTGGAGCCGCAGCAGGACGGTGCCGTCGGCATCGGGTGTGGTGGCGCCGACGAGGCGGACGCGCGGGTCGCCGATCTCGGCGAAGGCGAGCCCGGCGGGGGCGTCGGCGGACTCGGGGCCGCGGGCGCGCACGGCGTGCAGCGGGCGGGCGAGTCCGGCGGAGGTGCGCGGGCCGAGGCCGGTGGCGTCGGCGGCGCAGGACAGGCTGTAGCGGAAGGTGAACTCGAACGCCTGGCTGCTGGGGAAGTTGGTGTCCCAGAGGTTGTTGTGGATCCAGGAGAAGACGGTGGCGGGTTCGTCGTGGCCGAGGGTCTTGGGGAACGGCGCGTACGGCAGGGCGATGTTGCCGAACTGCACGAGCGGGGCGTCCTGAGTGGCCCAGGCGACGGCGAGACCGTCGTCGGCCAGGGTGATCCAACGCCGTACGGCGCGCATGTGGAGGGCGGAGCCGGGGACGACGGGCAGTCCGGTGCCGGTGGCGCCGCCGGATGCCTCCATGCGGACGGTCGGGGCGTCGAAGGCGAAGGGGAACGCGAAGTAGGCGCTCTCCTTGCCGAGGGTGTGGTCCTTGTCGACGCGGTTCTCGATGTCGAGCCGGGCCACGCCGTGCGGCAGGGTGAGGGTGGTGCGCACCCGTTCGGCGCCGATCGGGCGGGTCTCGTAGGTGAGGGTCTCGGCGGTGACGGTGGTCCGGCGGGCGATGAGCGCGGCGGGCGGGGCCACGGCACGGCTGCCGAGGTGTTCGAGGCGGTCGGAGGCGGTGGTGCGGCTGGAGTTGTGGTTGAAGGCTCCGGCGGTGGTGTAGCGGTCGTGGACATAGGCGTTGAAGCCGGCGATCGCGTCGGCGCGGACGAGTTCACGGCCGGTGGCCTTGTCGGTGACGGAGGCGATGCAGGCGCGGGCGAGGTCGACGCGGACGGCGAGGTGCTCGTTCTCCAGGAGCAGCGGGTCGGCGCGCGCGTGGGCCGCGGCGGCGGTCTCGGCGGGGTCCTCCTGTTCGGTGCCGCCGGTGGGGTTCCAGCCGGTGGCGGCCTTCAGGGAGGTGGCCTGGGTGGCCCGGGTGTCTTCCGCGGCCTGGGTGGCCTGGGTGTCTTCCGCGGCCTCGGCGACCTCGGTGCCTTCCGTGCCTTCCGTGCCGACGCTGCCCTCCGTGCTCACGCTGCCTTCCGTGGCCTCCGTACCCTCCGCGCCCTCCGTGTCCTCGTGGGTGTGGCCGTCGGTCGTGGGGGTGTGCCGGAGGTCGAGGCGGACGGAGCCCGCCGCCGGGACGTCCGCCACCCGGACCAGCAGGAAGCGGCCCGCGTCGCGGTGTTCCTCGTTGCTCTGGGCGCGTTCCTCGTGGTCGAGGCGGGCGCCGGTACGGGCGTCGTGGACGGCGACGGGCTGCTCCAGCGGGACGCTGGACTCCGGGAGGAAGAGGGTCACCACGTCGGTACGCGGCCAGGAGCAGGTGTTGACGACATGGAAGGCGGCGAGGGCCCCGGTGGGGCGGGGCAGGCGCTGGCCGAGCCGGGCGGCGGCCCGGTCGAGCAGGGAGTGGCCGTCGTCGTGGGCGCGCAGGGCCTGGCCGTACTTCCAGTGCCACTGCTGTTCGCCGGAGTGGCCACCGTGGTCGCCGTGGGTCCAGGGGTCGCCCGCGCCCCAGGTGTGCTCGTCGAAGAGGGAGACGGCCTCGTAGACACCGGCCGCGTCGCGGGTGTCGTCGGCGGCGCCGGACGCGCCGAGGATGCCGGCGAAGGTGCCGAGGGTCTGGGCGTCGGCGACGACGGACTGGGCGGTGCGGGCCATGGACAGGGGGTGGGCGCCGGAGCCGACGCCGTCGACCCACCAGTCGGTCCAGTCGCCCTCGAAGGTCTGGATCGCGTCGCCGAGCCGGGCTTCGGCGTCGGTGAAGAAGTCCTCGTTGCGGGAGAGCCTGAGCTGGGGGTAGGCCCAGGTCTCGTTCCAGCGGCGCACGGTGTCGGCGATGATCCGGCGGGGCGGGGCGTTGTCGCCGAACTTGCCCTGGACGCGCAGATGGAGGATGTCCCAGGGGTAGGGCTCGCGCTTGATCTCGTCCTGGTCCATGGCCCAGCCGAAGACACCGCCGCGGTAGGGGTAGGGGTTGCTGGCGAGTGAGGTGAGGTAGGCGGGGAGCAGATCGTCGACGCTGCCGTAGTCGGTGTCGAAGCCGAGCAGGGGGCCTTCCATGTAGGCGAGTCCGTGCGGGGTGTCGGTGACCCACACGAGGAGGCTGTTGCCGCTGGGCGCGCGCCAGCGGAAGAGGCGGGGCAGCTTCTCACCGCCGACGAGGTGGGGCACCGAGCGGCCGGCCCAGTTGTGGGCGACGGAGAGGTACTTGACCCCGGCGGCGGCGAGGGCGTCGACCAGTCCGACGACGGAGCCGGGGACGTCGGTCTGCATGGCGGAGGTGAAGTCGACGCCGTACTGGTCGCGGACCTCGTGGGCGGAGCGCAGCAGTTCGTGGAGTTCGTCGGTGGAGCAGGTCTCGGTGTGCAGGTTGAACGGCATGGCCGTCAGCTCGATACGGCCCTCGCGCACCCGTCGTACGAACTCCTCGACCTGTTCGGCGGGGCGGGCGGCGGCCCACTGCTGGAAGGACCACAGGGATTCGACGCACCAGCGGAACCGGGACTCGGGCTCCCAGTCGTCGGTGGCGGCGGTCAGCTCCAGGCAGGAGTCCAGGAAGGAGAGGTGTTCGGCGAGGACACGGCCCTGGGGGTCGGTGTAGCCGATGTCCAGGTGGGAGTGGTGGACGAGGTGGAGCGTCCACCGGCGCTGAGGCGTGAGGGTCACCTCAAGCGCCGCAGCGCCGCCCGCACCCTGACTGCCGCTGTCGGCCAGGGTGAGGGCGATCCGCTGTTCGGTGTCGACGGCGGGCAGCAGCAGGCGGACGGAGTTCCCGGGCCCAGGCACGCGTTCGGCGGGCAGGGCCGTGCCGGAGGCGGTGTGTACGGCGAGGCGCTCCGGCGGCGGGGAGCCGTCGGCGGCCTCCACGCGCAGCGACTGGAGCAGTCCGCCGTCCTCGGCCCGGCGCAGCAGTGGTTCCACGGTCAGCCGGAGATCGGCGGAGCCGAGGGGGCCCTCGGCGCTGACGACGGAGGACCGCAGGCTGTCGCGGATGCGGTTGTTGTCCCAGTCGGTGGTGCGGACGAGCGCCCGGGTGGTCATGTGGTTCCTCTCCAGAGTCGCTTGGGGCTCAGCGGGTGGCCGCGGTGATGCCGCGCAGGAACAGGCCGCGGAACACCAGGAAGACGATCAGGGTGGGCAGGGACACGATGAGCGCGCCGGCCAGGATGACGGGCGGGCCGGAGGAGGCGTAGGCGTTGTTGAGGGTCGTGAGGGCCGCCATGACGGGCTGGATGTCGGGGCTGCGGCTGAGGGTGATGCCGAACAGCAGGTCGTTCCAGACGGCGGTGAACTGGAAGATGAACGCGGCGCCCAGACCGGCCCTCATCAGGGGGACGTGGATGCGCCAGAAGATCCGGCGGAAGGAGGCGCCGTCCAGCATGGCCGCCTCGGTGACCTCCGGCGGCATGGTGGTCATCTGGTTGCGGATGAGGAAGAAGGCGAAGGGGACGGCCCAGGCCGCGTAGACGAGCATCAGGCCGAGCCGGGTGTCGTACAGGTTGCCGTCGGCGTACATCCCGAACAGCGGGGCGAGGAACATCTGGAGCGGGAAGAGGGTCCCGGAGTAGATGAGCCAGAACCAGAACGTGGGCTTGGGGAGGGGCAGGACGACGACGGCGAAGGCGGCCATCGCGGCGACGACCACGGCGAACGCGCCGCACACCACGGCGTACAGCAGGGAGCTGAGGAAGCTGTCGCCGATGCCCGCCTCGCTCCAGGCGGTGGAGAGGTTGTCCAGGAGGGCGAAGCCGCGGGGGCTCCAGTCGGGGGTGCCGGTGTACTCGCCGGCGGGGGTGAGGGCGTTGACGGTCAGCAGGTACAGGGGGATCAGCCAGAGCACCACGCAGGCGCTGACGAAGAGGTTGCGCACGGTCCGTCCCATGGGCGGTCGCTCCTTTCCATGGCCGGTGGGTCAGCTCTTGGGGGCGGACGTGCCGGGCATCTGCCGGCGCAGGTACATCCAGGACGAGGCGACGACGATGACGGAGAGCACCAGGGCGATGGCGGAGCCGTAGCCGACGTGGAAGAGGCGGAACGCCTCGCGGTACATGGTCAGGGCGAGGGTCTCGGAGGAGCGGGCGGGGCCGCCCTGGGTGAGGACCCAGATCATGTCGAACGCCTTGAGGCTGTTGACGATGGCCATGCCGACGACGACCACGCTGACGGCCCGCAGTTGGGGCAGGGTGATGTGGCGGAACATCCGCCAGCCGCCGGCGCCGTCGAGTTCGGCGGCTTCCACGGTGTCGCGCGGGATGGCGTTCAGGCCGATCGCGAAGAGCACGACGTTGAGTCCGGTGGCCTGCCAGGTGCTGGCCACGATCATGGAGAGGGTGTTCTGCGGCCACTCCAGCAGCCAGCCCTGGGCGAGGGAGTCCAGGCCGACCGCGCGCAGCACCTCGTTGAGGGCGCCGTCGGTGGTGAGGATGAACTTCCACAGGACGGCGGTGGCGGCGCCGGAGATGGCGTAGGGCAGCACGATGACGAGTTGGGCGAGCCGGCCGAAGCGCATCCGGTGGGTGGCGACGGCGATGGCGAGTCCGGCGGCTACGGGCAGCAGCAGGGTGCCGGCCACCCACATCACGGTGTTCAGCAGCGACCGGCCGAAGATGGGGTCGTCGGCGAGCCGGGTGTAGTTGTCGAGGCCGGTGAAGGAGCTGGTGAAGCCGTTGTCCTCGAAGAGGCTGCCGTAGACGCTGCGGAAGAAGGGGTAGACCAGCAGCACTCCGACGAGGAGGACGGCGGGCAGGGCCCAGGGGATCCCGGTGAGCGGTCCGCCCATGCGGCCCCGGCCGGGCACCTGGTGGGGGGTGCGGGTGGGGATGCCGCGGCGGCGGCCGGTGGCCGGTGGTGCGCTTCGGGCGGGGCTCGCGGGGGCGGGTGCGTGCACGGCGTCGCTCATGTCTGTTCCGCCTCCCGCCACACCTTCCACGCCTCGTCCGCGCGGTCCTGCATGGTCCGTAGCACCCCGCGGTACGAGGAGGGGTCGAGCATGAATCCGGCGAGATCGTCGACGGTGGCCTCGACCAGTTCGGGCGGCCCGAGTTCCCAGAAGCGGTTGAGGAGCCGGACCTTGCGGTCGCGTACGGTTCCGGCGATCCCGGCGATGATCGAGTTGGCGGCGGGGACGGTGGGGTTGGGGCTGCCGTCCTGGAGGGAGTGCGCGAACGCCGTCATGACCCGGGGGTGGGTCCAGGCTCCGGCGGCGCGCAGGGCTTCGGTGCGGTCGGGGCCCTTGACGGTCGAGACGAGGGCGCTGGACTCGAAGATCGTGCTGGGGCGGGCCCCGCCGCTCTGCATCGGCAGTACGAACGCGTCGACCGTACTGCCGGGTTCACCGCCCGCGCCCGCCAGGGTCGAGCCGAGCCAGGTGCCGATCGGCATCATGCCCAGCTTGCCGTGGACGAGGGCGCTCGCTCCCATGGTGTGGTCCATGTCCAGGGAGGTGAACCAGTCCTTGTCGAAGAAGGAGGCGATGGTGCGCATGGCCTGTTCGGTACGGGGGTCGGTGTACCGTTCACGCCCGTTCATCAGGTCCTCGTAGAACTGCGGGTCCTGACGGCTGAGCACCTCCTGGAACCAGATGAACGACGGCCAGCGCCCGGCCGTGGTGCCGTGCAGCGGGGTGATCCCAGCGCTCTTGAGCCGGGCGGCGGCGGTCAGGAAGTCGTCCCAGGTCTCGGGCTTGCGCAGGCCGTTGGCGCGGAAGACCTCGGGGTTGTAGTAGAAGACCCAGTAGGCCAGGTTCATGGGCAGTCCGTAGACCCGGCCCCGGTAGGTGAAGGCGGGGCGCAGCGAGGGGTCGACCCACCCTTTGCCCTCGGCGGTGTCCCACTGGCTGGTCAGGTCGATGATGCCGCCGGTGCGGGCGAGGTCCTGGAGACGGTAGCCGGACCAGTACTTGAGCATGTCCGGGGTCTTGCTGGTGCGCAGGGACGACTTGACGATCTGCTCGAACGACTCCAGCGACGGGATGACCTCGGGGACGAGTTCCACTCCCCCGACCGTGCGCATGGCCTGGCCCGCGGCCTTCATCGGCGCGGCCCACGCCGGGTTGTCGCCGTGCACCCCGACCTTCCCGGCGGGCTGTCCTGCGGCGGTCCCGCAGGCGGTGGCGAACCCGCCGGTCGCGACGGCGACCGCTCCCCCGGTGGCTATGCGGAGGACGGAGCGGCGGGAGGGGCGGGAGGGACGGGAGGGACGGGGAAGGAGCGAGGGAGGGGAGGGAGGGGAGGGAGGGGAGGGGCGGAGAGGGTGCGAGGGACGGGAGGAAGGGAAGGGGTCGGACGCGGGGTCCGGTGTGGCTGAGGTGGTTGAGGTGACTGATGTGCCTGTGCCTGTGTCTGGTGTGACTGAAGCGGCAGACATGGCTGATGTGGCAGGAATGCCAGATGTGGCTGCTGTGGCAGAGGTGCCAGATGTGGCTGGTGTGGTGCCGATGGGTGGGTGACGACCGGACATGGGCGGCTCCCTCGGGGATCTTCCATGGCGTGTTATCGTTAACATGACGTGGAGGGAGCTTCGCGGTGCGGAGCGGTGGATGTCAATGACCGCGACAGAAGAAACTTCCGCCTTCCAGCGACGATCTTGCTGATGACGATGAGAGGGCACGGTCCGCGAGAAGGCGTGACGGTGCGGATACGACCGGCCGGCCACCGCGACCGACGGCGGCGACGCGGCCGGTCAGCCCTCCCGGCGGGCACGGCCCGCACTCCGGGGCCGCCCCAGCACCACCCCGGCCAGGACCAGCGCCAGCCCGCACACCTGCTGAACGGCGAAGGGCTCCCCCGCCACCGCCACGCCGAGCAGCACACCCGTGACGGGGTTGAGGAGTCCGACGAGCCCGACGGTCCCCGAAGGGAGCCGGCGCAGCCCGGCGAACCAGACGACGAAGGCCAGCGCGGTGGCGATCACCGCGACATAGGCGAAGGCGAGGAGCGTCGGGGCGGGGAGTCGGGGCGGAGCCCCCTCCACCAGCGCGGCGACGGGCAGCAGGAACACTCCCCCGGCGGTGAGTTGCCAGGCCGTGGAGGCGAGTATGTCCGTACCGGCGCTCCAGCGCTTGGCCAGGATGTACCCGAAGGACGACACCAGCATGGCCGCGGCCGAGGCGAGGACACCCGGCACACTCACCCCCTCCCCTCCGGTGAGCAGCATCAGACACACCCCGGCGAGACCGATCGCGGCACCGGCGAGATGGGCGCCGCGCGGCCGTTCGGCCACCAGAGGCCAGGCGACCAGCATCATCGCCAGCGGGGACACCGCCATGACGGTCGAGGCGACACTCGTCGGCAGGAGTTGGGAGGCGGCGTACACGAGGACGAAGAACACGCTCATGTTGAGCAGCCCGAGCACGGCGGACCGCCACCACCAGGCACCCCGCGGGAGCTTGCGGGCTATCGCCAGCAGGACCAGCCCGGCGGGCAGCGCCCGCAGTGCGGCGCCGTAGAGCGGGCTGTCGGCCGGGAGGTAGGCATGGGTGACGTAGTAGTTGGTCCCCCATGCCACCGGTGCGATCGCGGTCAGCGCCACCCAGCGCGCGGCACCCTGCGCATTGTCTTCCATGGAAGGTAATGTACCTTCCATGGAAGACACCTCGAAGGACGACGGTTCCGGGCGACCGCCGGACCATGTGGCCCGCATCCAGGCCGACTGGCGTCGGGAGCGGCCGGATGTCGACGTGGGCCCGCAGGGGGTGATCGGCCGGCTGCACCGGCTCGCCGACCGGCTCACCGAGGAACTCACCCTCGTCTACGGTCGTCACGGCCTCGGCGAGGGCGAGTTCGACGTGCTGTGCGCGCTGCGGCGGGCCGGGGAGCCGTATGAGCGGGCGCCCGGGGAACTGGCCGCGCACACCATGGTCACCACCGGGGCGATGACCAAGCGGATCGACCGGTTGGAGCGGGCCGGACTGGTCACCCGGCGGCGTTCCGGCGACGACCAGCGCGGGCGGATCGTCGCGCTGACCACACCCGGCCGCCAGTTGATCGACCGGGCGTTCACCGACCACATGCGCAACGAGCGTCGACTGCTGGGGCTGCTGGAACCGACGGAGGCCGAGGCGCTCGAAGGGCTGCTGACGGTGTGGCTCGGGCGGCTGGAGTCATGACCTCGGGGTCGGCGACCCGGCCGCCGCTCCGGCCTCAGTCGGCCAGACAGCAGTCTCCGCACTTCGCGCCGGTCGGCGTGCGGTAGTACAGACAGCAGCTGCGGCGACGGAAGTCCAGGTCCGGGCTGGTGAGGCGCCCCGTACCGGCGAGGCGTCCGGTGGCGAGCAGTCGGGTCGTGAGGTCGGTGAGCCGATCGCGCAGAGCCGGGTCGAGATCGAGCAGGGCCCGGCCCGCCTCGGCGAGCGCGGAGCCGGCGTTGCCGTCGAGCAGCCGGGGGGCGACCTTGATGTCGAGTCCGGCGGCGAGGGCGTGCAGGTGACCCATCACCTGGTCGCCCAGGACGGCGGTGGCGTCGGGGAGTCGGTCGGCGTACCAGCCCGCGGGGCGGGGCAGCCGGAGCGCGGGGCCGTCGTCCGCCCGCTGCAACTCCGTCAGGTCCGGGACGATGCCGTGCAGCAGGGTGCAGGCCAGTACGGGTGACCAGAGGCGTGCCGCGTGACCGAGGTGGGCGATGGAGACACCGATGCGGAGTTCGCCGGTGTCGTAGCGGGCGGCGACCCGGTGGGCCAGGTCGGTGAAACCGCGGGCGTAGGAGTCGGCGAGGGGGTGCCACCCGTCGTCGGGGCCGCCGACGCGCAGCGCGAAGAAGCCGCCCCGGGCCGCGACGGAGTCGAGCGCGGCGGCCACGGCGGGGGCGGGGGCCCGGGCCGAGCCGTACATGACCGAGTCAGGCATGGGGTCCTCTCGGTGTCCGTGAGGGGCGGGGCGGTTCTGGGGTCCGGCCGGGGGCGCGGCCCGGCGCGGGTCAAACCGGATCAGATCCGGTCCGGTCAGATCGGGTCGGGTCGGGTCGGGTCGGGTCAGTCAGTCAGTCAGTCAGTCAGAGCGTGGTGCGGCGTGGTGGAGTGAAGGTGTAGAGGTCGAGGATCTCCGGGAGCGCGGCCACGCCGGGGCCGCCGGCGCGGACCCAGGTGAGGATGTCCTCGGTGGCGTCGGGGTCGTTGACCAGCCCCAGCCACACCGGCCGACCGCCCGCGGCCCGTCCCGCCGCGGAGGGTTGTACGACGATGACGTTGGCCTGGTCGCAGACGTCGAGGCACGCGGAGATCCGCACGGGCGCCCCGGCCCTCAACCGGGCGGTCTGGTCCGCGTGATCGACGCCGGTCACCTTGGGGCTGCCGCAGCAGCAGTCACGGCAGACGACGACCCGGCACGGCACCGCTTCGGCCGTACGGCCTTCGGGCTCCCGGAGTTCCGTCGCGCGGGGTTCCGTCGCCTGGAGTTCCGTCGCGCGGGCTTCCGTCGCACGGGCTTCCGTCGCCCGGAGTACCGTCGCTCGGGCTTCCGTCGCGCGGGGTTCCTTCGCCCGGAGTTCCGTCGCCCGCGGTTCCCTCGCGCCAGGTACCGGCGTCGCGGTCCGGGTCGCCGTCGTCGCCGGCCGGGTCGTCGTCCCGGAACCCGTGTCCGCCCGCTCGCCGGAGGTCGTTCCGGCCGGAGTTGTGGCCATGCCACGCCCCTCCCCTCCCGGGGAGATCCGCCCCGGTGTCGCATCGAGGAGGCGACGGAGTGAGTCATCTGGCTCTCGGTGAGTGCCGCCTTCCTGACCTCCTGCCCCTCGCGGGGCGGGGGCCGGTCGGGCCGCGCTCGCCGATCACAGTGGCGGGACCGCGCCGGATTCGCACCGGCTTCCTCGGACCTCCGTCGCCTGATTGCCGATCATCATCTCACCCGGGGTCCGGGGCCCTTCACTCGGTCTCCTCGGCGTGCGGGCCGGTCGTGGTCGGCTCGGTGGGGCGTTCGCGTCCGCCGTCGTTCCCGGAGGCGACGACGACGATCAGCCCCACGACCACCGCCGCGGCGGCCACCCGCCCCACGGCCCGCAACCCCCACGCAGGCCACGCGCTCCTCCCCCGCCCGCTCCCGCCCGGTGAGGCGAGCCGCTCCGAGCGCCGGGCCGGACTCAGCAACCGCACCAGCAACAGCACCGCCACCGGCAGCTGAAGCACCCACAGCACCGTGCGCGGCCACTCCCCGTACCAGACGTTCGTCCCGTACAGCAGCGTGTGCCACACACTCAGCACATACACCACGATGACGAACCGGTGCAGCCGCCGCCAGGTGTTCGCGCCGATACGGTGACGGGCGTAGAACAGCAGACCCAGCGGGACCGCGAGGTACAGGGC
>NZ_JBIVUE010000014.1:0-233602 GCF_044757045.1 Streptomyces sp. NPDC091377
CCCCGCCCCCGCCCCCCCCCCCGGGGGGGGGCCCGGCCCCCCCCCCGGGGGGGGGGGGGGTCGGGGCGCCCGATCGGGCGGTTCCGTGGGGTCGCCCCCCCGACCGGGCTGTCGTGTCCGCTCCTGCATCCCCCGGGGAGCGGGCGCGGCAGTCCGTGCCGAGGTGGTCGTACTAGCATGCCGGGCATGCCGCGCCCCGAGGGTTTCGCCTACGTCGAGCAGTCCGACGGCTCCGTGACGATCACGCATCACGGCCGCCCCGCCGGGACGCTGCGCGGCGACCGGGCCGAGCGGTTTCTCGCCGAGGTGCAGGGGGCGGACCCCCAGCTGGTCATGGCCCGCTGGACCGGGAACTACCGGCGGGGCAACGAACGCACGGCGCGCGATCACCCCCGCAACCGCTCCCATCGGGGAAGATGACCCGATCGGCCGTCGGGTAAGGGAACGGCAAAACCTCCTCGCTCGTTGAGGGGGCATGACAGCTATGACCCCCGGCTCGAACATCCCCCTGGCCGCCCCGCGTGTGACGGTGGACGTCGCCGCCCCGGTGCGGCTCGACGTATCGGGCCTGCTGCTCACCGCCGACGGCAAGGTGCGCTCCGACGACGACTTCATCTTCTACAACCAGCCCAGCGGCCCCGGTGTGACCTACCGCTCCGGCGGTGGCGCCTCCCCCGACGCCATCGCCGTCGACACCACGGCCGTGCCGCCCGGCATCGAGAAGATCGTGGTCACCGCCAGCCCGGACGCGGCAGGGCAGACCTTCCAGGGCGTCGAGCCCACGGCCACGATCCGCAACGCCGACGACAACAGCGTGCTGGCCACCTTCACACCCCCGCAGCTCGGCGGCGAGACCGCCCTGGTGATCGTGGAGATCTATCTGCGCAACGGCGCCTGGAAGGCCCGCGCGGTGGGCCAGGGGTACGCGAACGGACTGGCGGGCATCGCCACCGACTTCGGCGTCTCGGTCGAGGAGCCCGCCGCCCCGGCCGCGCCGCAGCAGCCGGCCGCGCCCGCGACCCCGCCGCCCCCGGCCGCCGCGCCGGTGGACCCGCGCCTCGCCGCGCCCCAGGCCCCCGCGGCGCCCCCGGCCCCGCCGGCCGCCGCGCCCGGCGCCGGGAAGATCAACCTCGACAAGGGCCGGGTCAACCTCCAGAAGAACCAGACCGTGTCCCTGGTCAAGGGCGGACGCCCGCTGCTCTCCCAGGTCAAGATGGGCCTCGGCTGGGAGCCCGCCTACCGGGGCAAGGACATCGACCTGGACGCCTCGGTCATCGCCTACGGACCGCAGCGCAACCACCTCGACAGCTGCTACTTCGGCAAGCTCCAGATCCTCGGCGGTGCGATCCGCCACTCCGGCGACAACCTCACCGGTGAGGGCGGCGGGGACGACGAGGTGATCACCGTGGACCTCGGCCGGCTCCCCCAGGAGGCCAGCGGTCTGGTCTTCACGGTCAACTCGTTCTCGGGGCAGAAGTTCACCGAGGTCGCCAAGGCGTACTGCCGTCTGATCGACGCGGCGTCCGGCGAGGAACTGGTCCGCTTCGACCTCACGGGCGCCGAGCCGCAGACGGGCGTGATGATGGCGAAGTTGATCCGGCAGTACTCCGGTGAGTGGGAGATGACCGCCATGGGCGAGTTCGTCAAGGGCCGCACGGTCCGCCAGATGGTCAAGCCGGCGGCCCAGGCCCTCTGACCGTCTGCGCTGGTCAAGTGCAGGTTCAGGGGCCTGTGTGTGCCGTACGGGCGCTCAGCGCGGGCGCACGCCGACTGCGTCCGCGCCGGGCTCCTGGGGGGTGAAGAAACGCGTGGTCGGGTGCCACTCGACCTGATGCCCGACTGGGTCCGACGCACTCGACGTTCCTGTCGCCGCGCCGAGGTCGACAGCCGTCTCGGCCGTCAGCGGCGGTTCCGTGGCGTCCCAGACGCAGACCGCGCCACGCACCTGAGCATCGGTCAGCACCTCCAGAGACTGCCGAGACCATGAAAGGGCTATGGGTCGCCCGACGTGATCCGCTGTACGCTTCCCTTGGTCATATCCGCAACGCAAAGGCGCTGGCTCGGAGTCAACAGCGAAGCGAGGCCCTCCGGGCCTTGACCGCAGCCGAGAGTTCTTTTGGCAGGGCTGGGGGCAGAGAGCGGCCAGCCTGGATCGAGTTCTATGATCAGAGTGAATTGAGCGGACTCTCGGCCAGCATCTGATTCTCTGTGGGCGACTTTGGGAAAGCTGAGTACTTCTTTCATCAAACGCTTTCAGAGATTCGCCCCGAATGGGTCCGGAACCGGGCTTTGTGCACGGCACACCTGGCTCTGGCCCAAGCAAGTCAGGGAGAGCCAGAGTTGGCCTGCGCTACAGGTCAGCAGTCGCATGACCTTCGCATCGACGGGGACCAAAGCACCTGGGGTGACGTCATGGATCGAAAGGTCTCGGCAATGGAAGTGAAGCACTACGGGCAGCAGGATGCGAAGAGTATCCGGACAATGCTCCTGGACATCCACGATGCAGCCTATGAGGGATCAACGGAAGCGTTCGACTCCCGTGAGAGATTCGCGGAATTCGTTGACGGCTGGAGCAGTCGCCCCGACTGGGTCTGCCTGATCGGCTTCGATGAAGGCGAGCCGGTGGGCTACATCTCCGGTGCGCCTTTCAGCCCCGGCGGCTGGTGGCGGGGGTCAGATCGCCCTCAGTCCCTCGGGGACCAGGATCGAGCCTTCGCGCTATCTGAACTGATGGTGCTGCCTCGGTGGCGAAAAACCGGCGCCTCCCTGAAACTCCACGAGGCGCTTCTCGCCAGCAGGGATGAAGAGGCGGTGACACTCTTTGTCGACCTTTCTCACCCCAAGGTCGTAGCCCTCTATGAATCTTGGGGATATGAAAAGGTCGACCACTCCAAACCGTACGACGATTCCCCGATGTTCGCGGTAATGCTGCGGCCTCTCACGCCTTAATAGTCCAGCTGTAGATCGTGATCTTCATGTGGTGGCCACGGTCTGGCGTCACCAGCGGGCGACCAGGGTCTCGTCTCCACATCGGTTGCGGTACAGCCAGGTGGTCCCGGGCGCAACATCCCCGGTCAGATAGCCGACGATGGGCTCCCGCTGCGTCGCGCTGTCCAGCTCGCCGAGCAGCTTCAGAGCATCGGGCAAGGGAAAGAAGGCGGCCTGTTCGATGTCGTCGTCCTGTGGCGCGATGTCCCCCGACCACTCGTCGACCTCGAAGGCAACGGCCAGCGCCGAAGGGTAGGGCTCTGAGTCGATGTGCATGAGGAATGCGGTCCGCACCGGGTCGCCTACCAGCAGGCCGGTCTCCTCCCGTAGCTCGCGCCGGAGGGCTTCGTGCATGAGCTCGCCGTCCTCGACCCCACCACCGGGCAGCGACCAGAGGATCTCGTCGCTCGCGCCGAGACTCTCTCGCACGAGCAGGACCTCGTTGCCTTGGCGGATGATGCCAATGACCAACTGCACCCGGGGTTCTGGGGCCTTCGAATCCTCTGCCGTCATGCCGCAGACCGTACGTGATGGCCAGTCCGCGGACAGCCAGCGCCGATGCGGAGACAGGTACAGCCACCGTTGATCACCGTAAGTGGTATCGCCGCGACGACGAGACGGTGGCCGCAGGCCACGGCATAGATCCTGCGCGTCGGCGAGAGGCGTTCGAGGGGCTGATGGCGCGGATCGCAGGCCGGTTCAAGCGGGTTGAACCCCGGCGCCGGGCCGGGCGGCCGGTGCTGGGGATGCTGTCGGACCTGCCGCGCAAAAACTGCTGGACGATCGCGGAGTGGGCCGGAGAGGCCAGCCCACACGGCATGCAGCATCTGCTGACCCGGGCCGTCTGGGACGCCGACGCCGTGCGCGACGACGTGCGCGAATACGTAGTGGAGCACCTCCACGACGAGGCGGCGGTACTGGTCGTAGACGAGACGGGGTGGTCCCCGACGTGCAGGGTGGACGCGGCGTCCAGGTCGGCACTGGCCAGCACGCGTTCGAAGAACTCGGGTTCTGGCTTCGCCACTCCCAGCTCTCCGGACGTGACGACGAGATCGGCGGGCAGGTCGAGCCCGCGCAGCAGTTCGCCTGCGAGTGCCGTCCGGTTGCCTGCGATGACGACCCGCATGCCGAGGCCGCGGAGCGCTGCGAGCGACCACCGCGCCGACGGGAGCGGAGACGGTGTGCTTCGGGATGTCGAGCCAGTCTGCCCATGCGGCCCAGTAGCGATCGTCCCTCTGCGCCTCCCGGTGTCCAGGCGCCCCCGCGTGGCCACGCCCGTCAGCCCGGCGCCCGCAACCCCTCCATCAGCAGCCTCAGATAGCGCTCCAGGTGCCGCCCCTCGCCGTCCGCCAGCTCGGACGCGGTCGCCAACCCGTGCGCCAGGCGGAGGATCTCGATCGGCTCCACATCACGGCGCAGAGTGCCCTCCTCGCGGGCCGCGCGCACGAGGCGTTCCGCGGCACCGTTGAGGGTCGTCCCGCACACGGTCGCCGCGTAGGACGCGCCGTCGGTGACCGCCGACCCGAGCAGCGACTTCAGCCCGCCGACCTGGATCATGCCGAGGCCGATCTCGCCCAGCCAGGCCAGCAGGGCCTCGCCGGGCGGCAGCGCGGCGGCGCACTCGTCCGCACGGGCCGCGAGTGCCTCGATCCGGCCGACGTAGGCCGCCTCCAGCAGGGCCTGACGGGTCGGGAAGTGGCGGTAGAGGGTGCCGGAACCGACCCCCGCGCGCTTGGCGATCTCGTCCAGCGAGGCCCGTTCGCCCTGCTCGGCGAAGACCTCGGCGGCCACCCTCAGCAGCCGCTCATGATTACGCCGGGCATCCGCGCGCATGACCCTGACCTGCTCCTCGTCTGCTCCTCGCCCATCGGACTCACCGCGCACCCTACCCACTCCCGGCCGGCGCCCCGCCTCAGAACAGCGCGCTGTAGGCGTTGAGCGCGGGCTGCCCGCCCAGATGCGCGTACAGCACCGTCGACTCCCGCCCGATCTCCCCGCGCCGCACCAGATCGATCATCCCGGCCATCGACTTCCCCTCGTACACCGGATCGGTGACCATGCCCTCGGTGCGCGCGGCGGTCCGCATCGCCTCCAGGGTGGTCGCGTCGGGGACGCCGTAGGTGCCCGCGTGGTAGCGCTCGTCCAGCTCCACGTCCGCCTCGGTCAGTTCCCCGCGTACGCCGATCAGCCGGCCGGTGCGCTCGGCGATCCGGGCGATCTGGGTGCGGGTCCGGGCCGGTGCGGCGGAGGCGTCGACGCCGAGCACCCGGCGCGGCCGGCCACCCGCCTCCTCCAGCGCCCGGAACCCGGCGACCATCCCCGCCTGCGTCGATCCGGTCACCGAGCAGACCACCACCGTGTCGAAGAAGACACCCAGCGCACGCTCCTGCTCGGCGACCTCGTACGCCCACCCGGCGAAGCCCAGCCCGCCGAGCGGATGGTCGGAGGCACCGGCGGGAACGGCGTACGGCCGGCCGCCCGCCTCCTCGACCTCCCGCAGCGCCTGCTCCCAGCTCTCCTTGAAGCCGATCCCGAAGCCCGCCCGCACGAGCCGTACGTCCGCTCCGGCCAGGCGGCTGAGCAGGATGTTGCCGACCTTGTCGTAACCCGGATCGGGCCAGTCCACCCAGCTCTCCTGGACCAGCACGCACTTGAGCCCCACGCGGGCGGCGACGGCAGCGACCTGCCGGGTGTGGTTGGACTGGACGCCGCCGATCGAGACCAGGGTGTCGCAGCCCCGCGCGAGGGCGTCGGCCACCAGGTACTCCAGCTTGCGCGTCTTGTTCCCGCCGTACGCGATCCCGGAGTTGCAGTCCTCCCGCTTGGCCCACAGCGCGGCACCGCCGAGATGGTCCGACAGCCGCTCCAGGGGGTGCACGGGCGACGGCCCGAAGAGCAGGGGGTAGCGGTCGTAGGAGGCGAGGGAGGGCGAGGCGGGCGACGAGGCGGGCGACGGGGTGGGGGACGAGGCAGGGGACGGGACAGCGGACGGGACAGGGGATATGCCGGGCATACGGGCCTCCAGGTGTCACTCGGTGTCGGACGGAGCGTGCGGCGGCCCCCGACTCCGGACCCCCCTCGGCGCACGCCTCGATCAGCCGCTCTTGCAGCCCGGCCGAGCGGCAGGCGCCGCCCTCGCCGAAGCGCCGCCGCTCCAGTCGGGTGACCCGGGTGTGGCTCTGCGGTGTGCGCTCCAGCAGCCCCTCGTCCACCGGCCGGGCGAACGCGTCGCGCACCGGCGCGCGGGACAGTCCGAGCCGTGCCGCGAGGTCGGTGTCGCGCACGACCGTGCCGGGGGCGATCTCCCCGGCGACGATCGCGTCCCGGATGGCGGTGCGGGCACGGTCCCTGAGCCGGGTGCGATCTCCCCGGCGACGATCGCGTCCCGGATGGCGGTGCGGGCACGGTCCCTGAGCCGGGTGCGGCCGACCGGCCACGGACGCACCCCCCGACCGGCCACCCACCGGTCGGCTACTGCCGCCGCTGCCGCTTCCACGGCCCGTCGATGGCGATCATGATGCCGGGCGACTGGAGGCAGGCGAACAGGGTGCGGCCGTCGGGCGAGAAGGTGACCCCGGCGAACTCGCTGTACTGCGGCGCTTCCTCGGTGCCGAGGTTGAGTTCGCTGCGGGCGATGGGGTAGGTCCGCCCGGTGTCGGTGGCGCCGAACAGATGCTGGGAGCCGTCCCCGTCCTCGGCGATGATCAGGCCGCCGTACGGGGAGACGGTGATGTTGTCGGGGCCGTCGAAGTGCGGGTCGTCAGCGGTGCCCGGGGCGACACCGAGGAGCACCTTGAGGGTCAGGGTGTGGCGCTTGGGGTCGTAGAACCAGACCTGCCCGTCGTGCGGCACGCCGGGGCTCTCGGCACGGGCGTAGGAGGAGACGACGTACGCGCCGCCGTCGCCCCACCACATGCCCTCCAGTTTGCGGCCCCGGGTGACCTGACCGTCCGTGAACTGTTTGCGCACCGGGACACTGCGGGCGTCGCGGTCGGGCACATCGACCCATTCGACGCGGTAGACGGTGCCGGCGCTCGTGGCGCGGGTGAGGTCGTCCACGTACCGGCCGTCGGAGTCCAGGCAGCGGGCCGCCTGGTAGCGGCCCGCGTCGTCGGCGAGGGTGCGCAGCCGGCCGCGGCCGTGGCGGAAGCCCTTGGGCGGGGTCCAGCGGAAGAGCAGGCCGTTGGGCTTGGAGGCGTCCTCGGTGAGATAGGCGTGACCGCGCCGGGGGTCGATGACGACGGCCTCGTGGGCGTAGCGGCCGAGCGCCTTGACGGGCCGGGGATCCCGGTTGGCGCGGCGGTCCTGGGGGTCGACCTCGAAGACATAGCCGTGGTCCTTGGTCATACCGTTGACGCCGGCCAGGTCCTCGGTCTCCTCGCAGGTGAGCCAGGTGCCCCAGGGGGTGCTGCCGCCCGCGCAGTTGGTGGAGGTGCCGGTGATGCCGACCCACTCGGCGACCCGGTCGCCGCGGACCTCCACGACCGTACAGCCACCGGCCGCGGCGGGGTCGTAGACCAGGCCCTCGGCGAGCGGCACCGGGTACTCGGCGCGGGAGCGCGGGCCGCCGATCTCATGGTTGTTGACCAGCAGGGTGGCGCCCCGCGGACCGGCGAAGGCGGCGGTGCCGTCGTGGCGGGAGGGGGTGGACTCACCCGATTCCAGGGTGGTGCGGCCGGTGTAGGTGAGGACGCGGTACGTGAATCCGGCGGGCAGCGCGAGCAGGCCGTCCGGGTCGGGCAGGAGCGGACCGTACCCGATGTCGTCGTGCCGGTCGGCGGAGTCGTCCGGGGCGTCGGTCCCGGTGGCGGCGAGCGCGTTCGGCGCGGTGGCGAGGGCGCCGACGCTGCCGGCCAGCGCCACTCCGGCGCCGGTGATCGCGGAGTTCCGGGTGAAGTCCCTGCGGGTGAGCGACATGCTGCCTCCTGTGAACAGTGGGGCGTGTCGGGTACGTGGGGGGTGCGGTGAGCATGGGCGTGCCGTGATCTGCGGACGTGCGAGGTACAGATGCGGTGCGCGAGGTACGAGGTGCGTGCACGGGGTACGAGGTGCGGTGCGGAGGTGCGGTGCGCGAGGTACGGCGTCGGTGCGCGGCGTGCGGTGCTCGGAGTGCTGCGCTCGGGGTGCGGTGAGCGGTGCTCGGAGTGCGGTGAGCCAGGCGGGGCGGGCGGTGCGCGAGGTGCGGTGGGCGGCGGGGGTGCCGTGGCGGATCGCGGCCGGACATGCACGGTGATCTGCTGAAGCGTCGCCGATGTCCCGGCCATGCCTGAACGGGAGTTGAACATCGGGCGACCGACGGACATCCATACCGTGAACCCGTTCGGACGCAGGGTACGTCAGCGACACCGGAGTACGGCAGAGGCTGGGGAGACACCCGTGATCCCGACCGACCATTTCCGGCCGCCCGGCCCACCGGTGCCGCCCGCCTCGCCCGCCGTCGGCCGCCGCGGTCCCGCCCGCGCAGCCGCCACACAGCCGCCACACAGCCGCCGGTCAACCGCAGGTCGACCACCGGTCAGCAGCCGGTCAGCAGCCGGTCAGCCCCCTTGCTGCGACCGTGCCTTGAAGGCCGCCTTCCGGGCCTCCTTGGCGATCTTCTTGTCCGGATGCAGCCGTCCCATCGCCTCCAGCACATCGGCGGTGGCCGGGTGGTCCACCCGCCACGCGGCGGCGAAGAACCCGCTGTGCTGGGCGGCCAGCCCGGCGACCAGCTCGCGCAGCTCCTCGGAGTTGCCCTCGGCGGCGAGCTGTGCGGCGACCGTGTCGACGGTCAGCCAGAAGATCATGGCCTCGGAGGGCGGCGGTACGTCGGTGGCGCCGTGCTCGGTGAGCCAGACCCGGGCGAGTCCGCCCAGCTCCGGATCGTCCAGAACCTCCCGCAGCGCGGGTTCCGCGGCGCCGCCGACCAGGGACAGGGCCTGCTGGCAGCGCAGCCGCCGCAGCGGCCCGCCCGGGTCCGTGCCGCGCGCCGCGGTCAGCAGCTCCCTCGCGGCGGCGAGCGGTTCACGCCGGGCGAGCCACTGCTCGGTCTCGGCGAGAGCGGCACGCGGACCGAACGCGGCGGTGCCGTCGAACAGCGCGTGGGCGTCCTTGTCGGCGAGTTCACCGACCAGCGGGGCGTCGACCCCGCTCTCCAGCAGCCGGGCGCGCAGCCCGTGGCGGCCGAGCGCGGTGAGCCGGACCATCCCGTACCGCGAGACGTCGGCGTCGTCGGCGTCCGCGGTGTCCTCGGTGTCCGCGATGTCCTCGGTGTCCGCCGAGCCTTCGAGGCCGTCGGAGCCATCAGCGCCGTTCCCGAAGGCGGCCGGCTCCTCGTCGGCGTCGGCCATCAGCGCCTCGTCCACCGGCCGGTAGGCGACCAGACCGATCGGCTCCAGCAGCCGGAACTGGTCGTCCAGCCGCATCATCGCGTCGGAGACCTGTTCGAGCACATCGTCGGTGGGCTCGCCCATGTCGCTGGGGACGATGACGGAGGCGGCCAGCGCGGGCAGCGGGATCGGGGCGTCGCCGGGGCCGTCCTCGCTGACGGCGAGGAGATAGAGATTGCCGAGGACGCCGTCGAGGAAGTCGGCCTCGGCCTCCGGGTCCCAGTCGAGCTTGGAGAAGTCGACGGTGCCGCTCTCCCCCAGGGAGTCGACCAGATCGTCCAGGTCGGGCACGCTCGCGTCGGCGAGTACGGTCTCCAGCGCCGCGAGCCAGACCGCCAGCACGTCGTCGGGGGCGCCGGAGGTGAGCCGGGTCAGCTCGGCGCCGGCGGCGACCGTACCGGCCTCCTCGTCCACGATCTCCACGAGCCCGGCGTCGACGGCGACCCGCCATGCCTCGCTCGCCAGAGCCGCCGCGTCGGCGCCGGTCAGCCCGAGCACCTCGGCCGCCGCCGGAAGCTCCTCGTCCACCAGTCCGCCCCCCGCGTCGACCCGGGTACCCGGACCGGCCCAGCGGGCGAGCCGGGCGGCCCGGGACAGCAACGGGGTGGACAGCGCGTCACGCGCCAGCTCCGCTCGGGGGGTCGGCCGCAGGGGCGGCAGGGAGGAGCTGTCTGACATCGGCGGGTACTCCTAGGGCGCCTTCAGGCCGTACGCCACGGGCGGAGCACGGCACGTCACTCGGAAACGGCAGATCACCCGGACCGGTCCCCGCACAGCGGATCGACCCTGGTGACACGCCTCAGCCTAGACGGATATCCACCCATGCCGCCCGGTTCATCTCCCCGGCCGCTCCCGTCCATGGCCGAAACCTTGACAACTGGCCGGGGCACGCTAGAAATTGACGCGCGTAGAACACGATCCTCCGCTGTTCCGCCTTTCCTCTGCTCCACGCACTTGCCGCTCCACCTGCTCCACCACCGGTTCCACCACCTGCTCCACCTGCTCCACCTGCTGCTCCACGCACCTGCCGTCGTCACCTCGCCCCGGCACTTCCGTACACACGTCCCCCGGAGGGATCCCTTGCCGAGCAAGTCTTCCGCGCGTCTCGCCGCGCTCACCGTCGCCGCCGTCTGCTCGGCGGCGTCGACCCTGGTACTGACCTCGCCCGCCCAGGCGGACTCGGTCCGCATCCATGACATCCAGGGCACGTCCCGGATATCCCCGTACGCCGGACAGCAGGTCACCGAGGTGACCGGCATCGTCACCGGGGTGCGCGGCTACGGCTCCTCCAGAGGCTTCTGGATCCAGGACCCGAACCCCGACGCCGACCCGGCCACCAGCGAGGGCGTCTTCGTCTTCACCTCCTCGGCGCCGCGGGTCGCCGTCGGCGACTCGGTCTCCGTCTCCGCCACGGTGACCGAGTTCGTACCGGGCGGCACCTCCTCCGGCAACCAGTCGCTGACCGAGCTGACCCGTCCGACGGTGACCGTGCTCTCCAGCGGCAACCCGGTCCCGGCCGCCACGACCATCGACAGACGCTCGGTGCCCGCGCGCTACGCCCCGGCGGGCGACCCGGCCGCGAACGGCTCGGTCAACGCGCTGCCCCTGCGCCCGTCGACGTACGCCCTCGACCGCTACGAGTCCCTGGAGGGCATGAACGTCCAGGTCACCGACGCCCGTGTGGTCGGCGCCACCGACCCGTACACCGCACTGTGGGTCACGGTGAAGCCGCACGAGAACCGCAACCGCAGCGGCGGCACGGTCTACGGCTCCTACGGCTCCCAGAACACCGGGCGGCTCCAGATCCAGTCGCTCGGCGCGGTCGCCGACTTCCCGAAGGCGAACGTCGGCGACTGGCTCACCGGCACCACGGCCGGCCCGCTGGACTACAACCAGTTCGGCGGCTACACCCTGGTGGCCAACCGGATCGGCGCCCTGGAGCAGGGCGGGCCGGAGCGCGAGACGACCCGCGAGCAGCGGCGCGGCGAACTGGCGGTCGCCACGTACAACGTCGAGAACCTCGACCCGTCCGACGACTCGTTCGCGGACCACGCCGCCGCGATCGTCGGCAACCTCAGCGCGCCCGACATCGTGTCCCTGGAGGAGATCCAGGACAACAACGGCGCGACCAACGACGGTACGGTCGCCGCCGACCAGACGCTGAAGAAGCTGACGGACGCGATCGTCGCCGCGGGCGGCCCGGCCTACGAGTGGCGCTCGATCGACCCCGTGAACAACGCCGACGGCGGTGAACCGGGCGGCAACATCCGCCAGGTGTTCCTGTTCAACCCCGAGCGGGTCTCCTTCACCGACCGCGCGGGCGGCGACGCGACGACCGCCACCGAGGTGACCAAGGTGCGCGGCAAGGCGACGCTGACCGTCTCCCCCGGCCGGATCGACCCCGCGAACGCCGCCTGGGCCAGCAGCCGCAAGCCGCTGGTGGGTGAGTTCGTGTTCCGTGGCGAGACCGTCTTCGTGATCACCAACCACTTCAACTCCAAGGGCGGCGACCAGGGCCTGACCTCGCAGTACCAGCCGCCGACACGCGGTTCGGAGACCCAGCGCCACCAGCAGGCCACGGCCGTCAACGCCTTCGTCCAGAAGCTGCTCGGCACCCAGAAGAACGCGGACGTCGTCACGCTCGGCGACTTCAACGACTTCGAGTTCTCCGAGACCGTCGAACTGCTGGAGGGCGACGGCGAGCTGTGGTCGGCGATGAAGTCGCTGCCCAGGAGCGAGCGTTACTCGTACGTCTACCAGGGCAACAGCCAGGCGCTGGACCAGATCCTGATCAGCCCGTCCATCCGGCGCGGCGACTTCACGTACGACAGCGTGCACATCAACGCGGAGTTCAACGACCAGATCAGCGACCACGACCCGCAGGTGCTGCGCTTCCGCCCGTGAGGTCCTGACCGACCGTCCGGTCCGCCGGTCAGGGCCGGCTGTACACCCCGTCCAGCCAGCCCTGCCAGGCGGCCCCGACCCGCTGGGAGTCGGCGTCCGGCGCGAAGTCGTGCACCGCCATGCCGACGACATGACCCCAGTGGTTGCGGCCGAAGAACCGGATCAGGGCGCTGTCGGTGCGCAGCCCGAGGAAGTACCCGTCGCGGTAGTCCACCACCGCGTCGAGCGCCCGTCCCCCGGGGCCGGTGACCCGTACGCCCGCGCCCACGGCGGTGTCCTCGGTGAGCCCGAGCGCGCGCTCCGCGACCCGCAGGGCGTCGGGGCCGCCGGCCGCCGCGGGCCCGTCGAAGGCGGCGAAACCGACGACCGCGGCCCCGGGGAACCGGGTCAGGTACTGGCGCAGGGTGTGGAGGTAGAAGTCGGTGTGCCGGTTGGCTCCGTCGTACTGGTTGTCCCAGTCCTCCACGAAGACCCCGCTGTGCACGTACCGCACCCAGGCCCGCTGTCCGTCGTCACGCGGCTCGACCGTGTAGTCGAGCTGATTGGCGCTCTGCCGCGCCGTTCCCGTGTCCTCGACGCGGTTGGTGTAGCGGTGCGGCGGATCCCAGGCGAGCACCTCTGATCCGTGCGGCCCGGCGCCGCCGACCCGCGGCTCGGGCGGCTCCGTCGGCCACAGCCAGCCACCCGTGGCGCTGGTGAACGCCTCCCACACCTGCTCGGGCGTGGCGTCGACCTCGAACTCCCGGGCGATCTCGAATTCTCTGGACTCGGACATGGTGCGTGCACTCCTCCTGGGGGGCGGATGTCGGACAGGGGGGAGGTCTACGCCCCCTCCACCTCGGCCGAAGGCGAGGGCGAGGACGAGGGCGAAGGCGAAGGCGAAGGCGAAGGCGAGGACGCCTCCCCCTCTCCCCCACCCCGAACCGACGGGTCCACGGCCTTGACCGTGGGATGTACGGCCTTGACCATGGGATGTACGGCGATGACGATCCGATGGTCCCGCCCGCCCTCGGCACCCGCGGCGTCGTACTTGCGGACCAGCGCGCCGACCCCCGCCGCCAGTTCCTCCACGAACGCGGCCCGGTCGGCGGCGGAGGCGAACCGCACCTCGCCGTCGAGCGCGAAGGTCGCGAGCCGCTTGCGGGCCCGGGTGGCGCCGGTGATCAGCGCCCCGACATCGCGCACGAGGCGGGCGCCGAGCGCCAGCATCCAGCGCGCGGAGAGCTGATCGCGGAACCGGTCCGGGTCCGGCTGCACGGCGGCCAGCGCGACCGGCGAGATGACGTACGACGCGGCGGTCGCCCGCATCAGCCGCTCGGTGACATTGCCCTTGCGGCGCTCGCCCGCCAGCTCGACCAGCCCGTGCCGCTCCAGCGCCTTGAGGTGGTAGTTCACCTTCTGCCGGGGCAGTCCGACCCGTCCGGCCAGCATGGTGGCCGACGCGGGCCCGGCGGCCAGCTCGGCCAGCAGCCGGGCCCGTACCGGGTCCAGACTGACCGCCGCGGCCTCGGGATCCTCGATCACGGTGACGTCCAACATGGCTCCAGCCTCCCACCGAACACTTTTATTGTCCAGAAGGGCGAAACCTTCGGCAGGTCGGCCCGGCCGGGCCCAGTCCGGCCGGGCTCAGTCAGGTCGGGCTCAGTCCGGTCGGGCTCAGTCCGGTCGGGCTCAGTCCGGTCGGGCTCAGTCCGGCGCCAGCCCCAGCGCGTGCCGGTACCGGGCCGAGGTGAACCCCCGCACGCCCGGGTAGGTCCGCACCCGCCGCCACGACTCCGTCGGCTCCGCGGTGCCGGCGAGCACGGCGTCGTAGGCGGCATCGCTCTCCCACTCGGCGTAGTTCAGGACGTGGGTGCCGTCGTGCGAGAGGTGGAAGTGGGCGGAGATCAGCCCGCGATGCCCCTCGGGGTCGTCGGCGAGAGCCTTGCGGACGGTGTCGGCCCAACCGGGGCGCCGCGCGGCGGCGCCGGGCTCGAAGTCGATCCGTACGGTGACGATCAGCCCGGGCACCCGGGTGTCACCGACGGCGCGCTCATGGCTGTGCGGGCGGTGGTAGCGGTCGAGGGTGAGCCGCTCGATACCGGATACGGCGGTGTCGATCTCGTCCACCGTCTCCTGGCGCCGGGTCTTGAAGAACCCCTCGTAGCCGACCTCGGTCGCCCATTGCGCGTGATGCATCAGCGTGCTGCCGTCCTGGCCGACGTACACATGATGGGAGATCAGCTCGCGGGCGGGCCACGGCCGCCGTTCCCAGGCGGCGGCGAAGGCGTCGACGGCCTGCCGCTGCCGTTCGGGCGTGCCCAGTCGCCAGACGCTGAAGAAGGGCGCGGCGACGTCCGGGTGCCGGAGGTCGGGGTGGGTGTCGGTGCGGCGGGGCATGGCGGTGCGGCGGGGCATGGCTCCTCCTGGACGCCGTTCGGTACGGACAGCGACCAGCCTCGGACCTCGACCGGACTTCAGGTCAACCCGGCCCACTCGGGACACCGCCGACCCTCCACCACCATCTCGCAGCACCGCTGCACATTACCCCTAAGCAGATTTAAGTGGAGCTTCATGATAAGCCCCCCCGACACTACTCACATGACGACACCCCCGCCCCCCGCCGCCCCCACCGCCCCCTCCCCTTCCCTCTCCCCGTTCACCGCGGACTCGCCGTTCGGCCGTGCTCTGTGCGCGATGGTGACGCCCTTCACCGCGTCGGGGGAGCTGGATCTGGACGGTGCGCAGCGGCTCGCCGACCGGCTGGTGGCCCGGGGCTGTGACGGGCTGGTGCTGTCGGGCACCACGGGCGAGGCGCCGACCACGTCCGACGCCGAGAAAACGGAGCTGGTGCGGGCGGTGCGGGAGGCGGTGGGCGGGCGTGGCACGGTGGTGGCGGGTGTGGGCACGTACGACACCCGGCACACCGTGGAACTGGCGCGGGCGGCGGAGAAGGCGGGCGCGGACGGGGTGCTGGTGGTGACCCCGTACTACAGCCGGCCCCCGCAGGACGCCGTCGAGGCGCACTTCCTGGAGGTGGCCGACGGCTGCGGGCTGCCGGTGATGCTGTACGACATCCCGGTCCGCACCGGCACCCGGGTCGAACCGGAGACGGTTCTGCGGCTGGCCGCCCACCCGAGGATCGTCGCGGTCAAGGACTGCTCCTACGACTTCCTCGGCGCCCAGAAGGTGCTGGCGCGCACGGAGTTGGCGTACTACGCGGGCTGCGACGAGCACAATCTGGCGCTGTACGCGGTCGGCGGGGCGGGGTATGTCAGCACGGTCGCCAACGTGATCCCGGAGCATCTGCGCGCGGTCCTCGACGCCTTCGACACCGGGGTCACGCCGAAGGCCGCCCGTCTCCAGCGGGAGGCGAACGGCCTGATCGAGGCGATGATGGCGGCGGGTCTGCCCGGTGCGGTCACCGCCAAGGCCCTGCTGACCGACCTCGGCCTCCCGGCGGGCCCGGTCCGCCCGCCCCTGCGTCCGGCGGGACCGGAGGCGGTGGCGGGACTGCGGGCGGAGTACGAGGCGCTGGCGGGGTGGAGGTCGGGGACGGGAACAGGACCGGGCCGATGAACGGACCCGCGTCCAACGGACCCGCGTCCAACGGACCCGCGTCCGACGCACCCGCGTCCAACGGACCCGCTTCGGATCGCCTGCTCAGCCCCCCGTGGTGAACAGCGGCTCCCACGGCTGCTGTCCGGGCTTCTCGGGGGGCCGGCGGTAGCCGGTGAGCGGGACGGACCGGTCGCCACGCTCGGGCGTCACGACCAGCCTGATCCGGTCGGGGGCGCCGTCCTTCATGTCCCAGGCGAGCCATCGGCCCCCGCCGATCGGGGCGATCGCCATGGTGCCGGCCGCGAGATCGGGGAGGTCCGGGTTCTTGCTGTCCACCCGCTCGGTCGTCTCGACGATCTGGTCATAGGTCCCGAGAGCGCTGTGCGGGCCCCGCCACATGCCGGCCTCTGACCCCAGCGTCTGCTTGCCGGTCAGCTGGTCGATCCGGTCCCCCGAGAGGTTGTAGTACCGCGGTTCCTCCCCACTCGTCTCGCCGACGCCCTCCTCGGTGAGCACCGTCCACAAGGACCGGCCGTCCTCGCTGAACCCGAAGTCTCCGCGGGCCTCGAAGCCCGTCTCGCCGTCGACGCGGGTCCAGTCGGCCTTGCCGTCCGGGACATCGACGGCGTAGAAGCCGGTGCGGCCCGAGAGGTCCCAGCGCTGCTCCCAGCCGCCGCTCCCTTCCGGCGCGTCGGCGCTCCTGCGGAGCTGGTCCGGGTTCTCGCTGTACGTCGTGGCGACGATCCGCCGCCCGTCGGCCGAGAACCCGACCGCGGCCACCCCGCGTTGGACCGGGATCCAGCGCTCGACCTCCCCCGTCGCGAGGTCGAGCAGCCCGATCCGTCGGGTGGGCAGTTCCCGCTCCAGGACGGCCGCGGTCCGGCCGCCCGGTGCCAGGGCGACGTACGACCACCGGTCGTCCTTCCGGTACGTGCGGGTGTCGGGGTCGAGCAGCGAGTAGGTCCGGGTCAGCACGCCGCTGTCGCCCGACCCGGCGACGGGTTCGGTGGTGTAGTGGGCGCCGAGCAGCGTCTTCCCGACGGCGACCTGATCGCGCGGCGGCGACTGGTCCGGGTGGGCGAGCACGTCGTCGCCCCCGGCGCCGACCCCGGCCAACCCGGTCCCGCCGCCCCCGGTGGTGGTGTCGAGTCGGGGCACCCCGAGGCCCACGGCCACCACGGCGGCGGTGGCGACGGCGGCGACAGCGAGCCTACGACCGTGTCGGCGGCGCCGCAGTCCGAGCACCCGGTCGGCGAAGCCCGAGTCGAGGGGCGTCTGTTCGGCGGCCTGTTCACGCAGTGCGGAACGTACGAGTTCCTCGGTGTTCACGAACGTACCTCCACGGGCGTACGGGCGAGAGACGGAAGAGCGGAAGCGGGCGCGCCCAGTTCGCCGGGGGCGAGGGCGCGCAGCCGGGCCAGGGAGCGGTGGGCGGTGGACCGTACGGTGCCGACCGAGCAGCCCAGCACCCGGGCGACCTCGGCCTCGGGCAGATCCTCGAAGTAGCGCAGCACCAGGACGGCCCGCTGGCGCGGGGTGAGCCGGGCGAGCAGGTCTCGGATCAGCAGCCGCAGTTCGGCGAGGTCGGCGGTGCTGTCCACCGCGGTGCCGTGCTCGGGCGGCTCGGCGACGGTCAGTTCCCGGCGGGGCCACTTCAGCCGCCAGCGGCCGATCTGCTGGCGGTAGAGGATCTGCCGTACGTACGCCTCGGGCTGGTCGATCCGCTGCCAGCGGCCGGCGGCCTTGATCAGGGCGTTCTGCAGCAGGTCCTCACCGGCGTGCCGGTCGCCGCCGCTGAGCAGCACCGCGGTCTTCAGCAGGGCGGTGGAACGGGTCGCAACGAACTCCCGGAAGTCTTCTTGTGCTTCGGCATCCATCGTCACCTTCTCTTCTCCGGGCCGGCGTGGTGCCTGGCCCTTCCTGCCCCTCCTGACGCCCGCACCGGCCCGCCGCTATGCCTGCGCGGTCGGACGGGTGTACGCGGACGGCCCGGGTCCCGCCCCCACCGCGAGAAGAACGGTGGAGACGGGACCCGGGCCGTTGCGTGCCGTAGGTGCGAAGGATGCCGCCGGGCGGGAGGTCAGCCCGCCGCGGTCTCCGTGAACTGCTCGTCCCCGATCAGCCGGAAGTGCTCCAGCACATCCTCCGCAGGGTCGTCGACCTGGCCGATGTGGATGTTGACGAGCCCGAACCGCGGACCGTTGTGCGAGCCCGAGGTGACCTCGTCGGCCTGCGCGACCCCCGCCGACCCCCAACACACCGTCACCGCGGCAACAGCCCCCGTCAGCAGCCGCGCCACATTCCTCGCCCGCTCGTCCATCATCACTCCGCCCTTCGTCTCGCCCCGGCCACTCTCATCAGACCCGGTGGCACCGCGCCCACCCCTTCATCTGTCAGAGCGACCCTGAGGTAACGAGCGTTAATCCTTTTAAGTGATCGTCGGGGTCGTCAGGTGGACGTCCGCCATCGGTCCCGCGAAGGTGTACGTTCCGTTGCGGCCCCGAGTCGCACGAGCAGGGTAAGGTTTGAACCCCCCGGACCGACACCGCCCCCTGCCGACCGAAGGGGTATCGGCGAGCGGGGGCGAAGGCGGGCTGGCGGTGGGGTCAGTTGTGGCTGTGCAGGATGTCGTTCAGGCCGCCCCACTCGGCGTTGTTCGGGCGGGCCTCCACCGTGCCGGTCACGCTGTTGCGGCGGAAGAGGACGTTGTCGGCGCCGGAGAGTTCACGGGCCTTGACGATCTGGCCGTCGGGCATGGTCACGCGGGTGCCGGCGGTGAGGTAGAGGCCCGCCTCGACCACGCAGTCGTCGCCGAGGGCGATACCGATGCCCGCCTCGGCGCCGATCAGGGAGCGCTCACCGATCGCGACCCGCTCCTTGCCGCCCCCGGACAGCGTGCCCATCGTGGACGCGCCGCCGCCGATGTCCGAGCCGTCCCCGACGACGACACCCTGCGAGATCCGGCCCTCGACCATCGACGTGCCGAGCGTGCCCGCGTTGAAGTTGACGAAGCCCTCGTGCATGACCGTGGTGCCCGCGGAGAGGTGGGCGCCCAGCCGTACCCGGTCGGCGTCGGCGATACGGACGCCCGCCGGAGCCACGTAGTCCGTCATCCGCGGGAACTTGTCCACGCCGAACACGCTCACATGCAGCCCCCGGGCGCGCGCGGCGAGCCGGACGGTCTCCAGGGTCTCGACGGCGACCGGGCCGAGCGAGGTCCAGGCGACATTGGGCAGCAGACCGAAGATGCCGTCCAGGTTCTGCCCGTTGGGCTTCACCAGGCGGTGCGAGAGCAGATGCAGCCGCAGATAGGCGTCGTGCGTGTCGAGCGGCTTGTCGTCCAGCGAGGAGATGACCGTACGGACCGCGACGGTCTCCACATCGCGCACCCCGTCCTTGGCGAGCGCCGCGACGGCGTGCTCGCCGAGCAGTTCGCGGACGCGGTCGGCGTCGAGCCGCTCGGTACCGGCCGGGCCGGGCTCGGCGGTCAGTTCGGGCGCGGGGAACCAGGTGTCGAGCACCGTGCCGTCGGCGGCGACGGTGGCGAGCCCGGTGGCCACGGCACCGGTGGTACGGGAAGCAGTCGTGTCGGTCATGAGGGCAACCTAACCAACCGGACCCCGCTGAAGCCAACCAGCCCGGCGGCGTCTCAACCGACGGGCGGCGCAGCCGCCAGCAGCCTCCCCAGTGCCTCCCGGGCGTACGCCTCGTCGTACGGCGTGTCCGTCAGGAGCACCTGGAGGCAGATGCCGTCCATCAGGGCCACGACCGCGCGCGCGGTCAGCCGGTCGGTGTGCGGGGTGAGCAACTCCACCACCCCGTCGGACCACTCCGCGGCGACCGGCCGCAGGGCGGGCCGCCGCAGCGCGCCCACATACAGCTCGTACTCCAGCTCCACCCCCGTGCGGTCCCCGGCCAGCCAGCGGCCGAGGACCGTGGCGAGTTCGGCCGCGAGGTCGGTCCCCGCGCCCCACCCGGCGGCGCGGGTCGCCATCAGCGCGCCGAAGCTCTCGTTGCACTGCCGCAGCGCGGCGACGAGCAGTTCGTCCAGTGTCTTGAAGTGGTACGTCGTGGAGCCGAGCGGTACGTCCGCCTCGGCGGCGGCCGTGCGATGGCTCAGGCCGGAGATGCCCCTGGCCTCGACCACCCGGATCGCGGCGTCGATGATCCGCTGCCGCCGCTCGGGGTCGTAGCGCCGCACCATCAGTGCGCACCGCCCAGGTTGAGGACCACGACGCCGATGACGATCAGCGCGATCCCGGCGGCCTTGGTCACCGTCATCCCCTCCCCCAGGAACAGGGTGCCGATGACCGCGATCGCCGCGGTTCCGGCGCCGGACCAGATCGCGTACGCGGTGCCCACCGACACCGTCTGCAGCGTCTGCGCGAGCAGCGCGAACGCCACGACATACCCGACGGCCGTGATCACCGAGGGCCACAGCCGGGTGAAGCCCTCGCTGTACTTCATCGAGGTGGTCGCGGCGATCTCGGCGGCGATGGCGCCGGCCAGCAGCAGGAATCCCATGCGTACGAGCGTACACATCATGCGTACGGGCGTACACAGCGAACCGGCCCCCGGGCGCATGCCGGGGGCCGGTTCGCCACGGTCGCCGCCGCACGGCGGTGCGTCGGGGGGGGCGCGAAGTGCGGGGTGTGGGGCAGAGGGTCAGAGGGTCAGACGTTGAAGCCCAGGGCCCTCAGCTGCTCACGGCCGTCGTCCGTGATCTTGTCGGGGCCCCACGGCGGCATCCAGACCCAGTTGATGCGCAACTCGTTGACCAGGCCGTCCGTGGCGGACTTGGCCTGGTCCTCGATGACATCGGTCAGCGGACAGGCCGCCGAGGTCAGGGTCATGTCCACGGTGGCGATGTTGGACTCGTCCACATGGATGCCGTAGATCAGACCGAGGTTGACGACGTCGATGCCCAGCTCGGGGTCGACCACGTCCATCAGTGCCTCGCGCAGTTCCTCTTCCGAGGCGGGCTTGATCTCGACGGTCTCGCTCATGCCGTTTTCCTTTCAGCGGCGTCGGGGTCGGCGGTGACGGCGTCCGCGCCCAGGGCCTGGGCGGTCGCGTCCTTCCACGCCATCCAGCTCAGCAGGGCGCACTTGACCCGCGCCGGGTACTTGGAGACACCGGCGAACGCGACCGCGTCCTCCAGCACCTCCTCCATGGCGTCGTCCGGCTCGATCCGGCCTTTGGACTGCATCAGCTCCAGGAAGGTCTCCTGGATCTTCTGCGCCTCGGCCAGTTCCCTGCCGACCAGCAGATCGTTCAGGACGGACGCGCTGGCCTGGCTGATCGAGCAGCCCTGGCCCTCGTAGGAGACGTCGTCGATCCGGGTGCCGTCGTACTTCACCCGCAGCGTGATCTCGTCGCCGCAGGTCGGGTTCACATGGTGCACCTCGGCGTCGCCGTCCCTCAGACCACGCCCGTGCGGGTGCTTGTAGTGGTCCAGGATGACTTCCTGGTACATCGAGTCCAGCTTCACCGTTTCAGCACGCCCCTCAGCCGAAGAAGTTCCGTACGTGCTCCAAGCCGTCGACCAGTGCGTCGATCTCGGCCGGCGTGGAGTACAGATAGAACGACGCTCGCGTGGTCGCGGGAATTCCGTAGCGCAGGCAGACGGGGCGGGCGCAGTGGTGGCCGACCCGGACCGCGATGCCCTGCTCGTCCAGGACCTGGCCCACATCATGGGGGTGGATGTCACCGAGCGTGAAGGAGATCGCCGCGCCCCGGTCCTCGGCCGTGGCGGGACCGATGATCCTCAGGTCCGGGACCTCAAGAAGCCGCTTGACCGCGTACTCGGTGAGCGCGTGCTCATGGGCGAGGATCTTGTCCATGCCGAGGGCGTCGAGGTAGTCGATGGCCGCGCCCAGACCGACCGCCTGGGCGATCGGGGGGGTGCCCGCCTCGAACTTGTGCGGCGCGGGGGCGTACGTCGAGGAGTGCATCGACACGGTCTCGATCATCTCGCCGCCGCCCAGGAACGGAGGCAGGTCCTCCAGCAGCTCCTGGCGGCCCCACAGCACACCGATACCGGTCGGGGCGCACATCTTGTGGCCGGTGAAGGCCACGAAGTCGGCCTGGAGCGACTGGACGTCCAGCGGCATGTGCGGCGCGGCCTGCGAGGCGTCGATGCAGACCAGCGCGCCGACCTCCTGCGCGCGGCGCACTATCGCCTCGACCGGGTTGACCGTGCCCAGGATGTTGGAGACCAGGACGAAGGACACGATCTTCGTCTTCTCCGTGATGACCTCGTCGATGTTGGACAGGTCGAGCCGGCCGTCGTCGGTGAGGCCGAACCACTTCAGCTTCGCGCCCGTGCGCTGCGACAGCAGCTGCCAGGGGACGATGTTGGAGTGGTGCTCCATCTCCGTGATGACGATCTCGGTGTCCGCGTCCACCCGGTAGGGCTCGTCGGCCCAGCCGAGCATGTTGGCCACCAGGTTCAGCGATTCGGAGGCGTTCTTGGTGAAGATCACCTCGTCACGGCTGGGCGCGTTGATGAAGTCCGCGACCTTGTCGCGCGCGCCCTCGTACAGCGCCGTGGCCTCCTCGGCGAGCACATGCACACCGCGGTGGACGTTGGCGTTGTGGCGCTCGTAGTACTCGCTCAGGGCGTCCAGCACCTGGCGCGGCTTCTGCGAGGTCGCCGCGTTGTCCAGGTACACGAGCTTCCTGCCGTCGTGGACCTGGCGGTCCAGGATGGGGAAGTCCTTGCGGATCGCCTCGATGTCGAGGAGGCCCGGCAGCTGTGTCACGCGGATGCGCCACCCTTCACGTATGCCTCGTAGCCCTCGTTCTCCAGCTTGTCCGCCAGCTCCGGGCCGCCGGACTCGGCGATCTTCCCGCCCGCGAAGACATGGACGTGGTCGGGCTTGATGTAGCGCAGGATGCGCGTGTAGTGGGTGATCAGCAGGGTGCCGACCTCGCCGCTCTCGCGGACCCGGTTGACGCCCTCGGAGACCACCCGCAGCGCGTCCACGTCGAGGCCGGAGTCGGTCTCGTCGAGGATCGCGATCTTCGGCTTGAGCAGTTCGAGCTGGAGGATCTCGTGACGCTTCTTCTCACCGCCGGAGAAGCCCTCGTTGACGTTGCGCTCGGCGAAGGCGGGGTCCATGTTGAGGCGCTGCATGGCCTCCTTGACCTCCTTCACCCAGGTGCGCAGCTTGGGGGCCTCGCCGCGGATGGCGGTGGCGGAGGTGCGCAGGAAGTTGGAGACGGAGACGCCGGGGACCTCGACCGGGTACTGCATGGCGAGGAACAGGCCCGCGCGGGCGCGTTCGTCCACGGACATCTCCAGGACGTCCTCGCCGTCGAGCAGGACGGTGCCGCTGGTGATCGTGTACTTGGGGTGACCGGCGAGGGAGTAGGCGAGGGTCGACTTGCCGGAGCCGTTGGGGCCCATGATGGCGTGGGTCTCGCCCTGCTTCACGGTGAGGTCGACGCCCTTGAGGATCTCCTTCGTGGCGTTGTCGGTCTCGACGGTGACGTGCAGGTCTCGGATTTCAAGCGTAGCCATGGGTGTCTCAGGACTCCTGGGTGAGGGAGACGAGTACGTCGTCGCCTTCGATCTTTACGGGGTATACGGGGACGGGACGCGTCGCGGGGAGGCCGGACGGCTTGCCGGTGCGCAGGTCGAAGGTGGAGCCGTGCAGCCAGCACTCGATGGAGCAGTCCTCCACCTCGCCCTCGGAGAGCGAGACGTTGGCGTGCGAGCAGATGTCGTAGATGGCGAACACCTCGCCCTCGGTGTGCACGACGGAGACCGGCGTGCCGTCGAGTTCCACCCGCTTCGGGGTGTCCGTCTCCAGCTCGCTGAGCCCGCACACGCGTACGTAGGTGCTCATGCGACGGCGGCCTCCAGCTCCTGTTCGATCCGGGTGATGAGCCGCTCCTGGACGTCGGCGATGCCGATCTGCTGGACCAGCTCGGCGAAGAAGCCACGCACCACCAGACGGCGGGCGTCCTGCTCGGCGATGCCGCGGGCCATCAGGTAGAAGAGCTGCTCGTCGTCGAAACGGCCGGTGGCGGAGGCGTGGCCGGCGCCGACGATCTCGCCGGTCTCGATCTCCAGGTTGGGCACCGAGTCGACCCGCGCGCCGTCCGTGAGGACGAGGTTGCGGTTCATCTCGTAGGTGTCGGTGCCCTCCGCGGCGGCCTCGATGAGGACGTCGCCGATCCACACCGCGTGGGCGTTCTCACCCTGGAGGGCGCCCTTGTAGACCACGTTGGACTTGCAGTGCGGGACGTTGTGGTCGACCAGCAGCCGGTGTTCCTGGTGCTGGCCGGCGTCGGTGAAGTACAGGCCGAACAGCTCGGCCTCGCCGCCGGGGCCCGCGTAGGCCACCCGCGGGTGCAGCCGTACGACGTCGCCGCCGAAGGTGACGACCACGGACTTGAAGGAGGCGTCGCGGCCGACGAGGGCGTTGTGCTGCCCGATGTGGACGGCCTTGTCGTCCCAGTCCTGGACGGAGACGACGGTGAGCTTGGCGCCGTCGCCCAGGACGTACTCGACGTTGGCGGCGAGGACCGCGTCACCGGTGTGGTCGATGACGACCAGGGCCTCGGCGAAGGCGCCCAGCTCGATGACCTGGTGGCCGTAGGCGACCCCGCCCTCGCCGTGCACGGCGATCCGGATGGGCTCGGTGAGCTGGGTGTCCTTGGGGACGGTGACGATCCCGGCCTGTTCGAACGCGGAGTACGCCTGGGCGGCGACCCGGTCGACGGGGGCACCGGCCCGGCCGAGGCGGGCGTCGTCGCGGCCGACGGACTCGACGGTGACGCCCTCGGGGGCCTCGATGGCGACCTTCACTCCGGTGCCGGTGGCCACGGCGGTGCCGTCGTGCAGCCCGCGCAGGCGCTCCAGCGGGGTGAACCGCCACTCCTCCTCCCGGCCGTGGGGGACGGGGAAGTCCGCCACGTCGAAGGACGGGGGCGCGCTCATGCGCGTGGCGACGGTCGACTCGGCGGCCACCGCGATCGAGCCGGCGGTGGTGGAGCCCACCGGGATACTTTGAGCCTCAGCCATGGCTGTCGGTCTGCTCTCTTCCATACGATTGCGATCTTCGGCCCGCCTTGGGGAGGCGGGCCGCCTGCTGCTGGGCCGGCGGGCGGGCCGGACGGGCCCCGCTGTGCCGGGGCGGTCCGGCCGCCGCGCCGGGAGCTTCGGCCGCGGTGCCGGTGGGGCGACGGGCCGGTGGGGGCGAGCCGGTGGAGGCGGGCCGGTGGGGGCGGGCCTCAGCCGACCGCGCCTTCCATCTGCAGCTCGATCAGCCGGTTGAGCTCCAGGGCGTACTCCATGGGCAGTTCCTTGGCGATCGGCTCGACGAAGCCGCGCACGATCATCGCCATCGCCTCGAACTCGCTCAGACCCCGGCTCATCAGGTAGAAGAGCTGGTCCTCGGAGACCTTGGAGACGGTCGCCTCGTGGCCCATGGAGACGTCGTCCTCGCGGACGTCGACGTAGGGGTAGGTGTCGGAGCGGGAGATGGTGTCCACGAGCAGCGCGTCGCACAGCACGTTGGACTTGGCGCCCGAGGCGCCCTCGCCGATCTCGATCAGACCGCGGTAGGAGGTACGGCCGCCGCCGCGCGCCACGGACTTCGACACGATGTTGGACGAGGTGTTCGGCGCCATGTGGACCATCTTGGCGCCGGCGTCCTGGTGCTGGCCCTCGCCCGCGAAGGCGATGGAGAGGGTCTCGCCCTTGGCGTGCTCGCCCATGAGGTAGACGGCGGGGTACTTCATCGTCACCTTGGAGCCGATGTTGCCGTCGACCCATTCCATGGTGGCGCCCTCGTAGGCGACGGCGCGCTTGGTGACCAGGTTGTAGACGTTGTTCGACCAGTTCTGGATGGTCGTGTAGCGGCAGCGGGCGTTCTTCTTGACGATGATCTCGACCACGGCGCTGTGCAGCGAGTCCGACTTGTAGATCGGCGCGGTACAGCCCTCGACGTAGTGCACGTAGGCGCCCTCGTCGACGATGATCAGGGTGCGCTCGAACTGGCCCATGTTCTCGGTGTTGATCCGGAAGTACGCCTGGAGCGGGATCTCCACGTGGACGCCCGGCGGGACGTAGATGAAGGAGCCGCCGGACCACACCGCGGTGTTCAGCGAGGCGAACTTGTTGTCACCGACCGGGATGACGGTGCCGAAGTACTCCTTGAACAGCTCCGGGTGCTCCTTGAGCGCCGTGTCGGTGTCCAGGAAGATGACGCCCTGCTCCTCCAGGTCCTCGCGGATCTGGTGGTAGACGACCTCCGACTCGTACTGGGCGGCGACACCGGCCACGAGGCGCTGCTTCTCGGCCTCGGGGATGCCCAGCTTGTCGTAGGTGTTCTTGATGTCCTCGGGCAGGTCCTCCCAGGACTCCGCCTGCTTCTCCGTGGAGCGCACGAAGTACTTGATGTTGTCGAAGTCGATGCCCGACAGGTCCGAGCCCCAGTTCGGCATGGGCTTCTTCTCGAAGAGCCGGAGGCCCTTGAGACGGAGCTTGGTCATCCACTCCGGCTCGGACTTCTTCCCGGAGATGTCCCGGACGACCTCCTCGCCGAGGCCGCGCTTGGCCGCGGCACCGGCCGCGTCGGAGTCGGCCCAGCCGTATTCGTAGTTGCCCAGTCCTTCGAGTTCGGGGTGGGCAGTCTCCGTGGGGAGCGTCATGCGGGGTTCCTCCCGGCCGTGCGTGCGGATGCGTGGGTATGAGATTCGGAGGTATCGGAGGTATCGGAGGTATCAGAGGTATCGGTATGCGGTTCGGACATCCCGGTCGTCGTGGAGATCTTCGGGATGAACGTCGTGCAGACGCCGTCGCCGTGGGCGATGGTGGCCAGCCGTTGGACGTGCGTGCCGAGCAGCTCGGCGAACAGCTCCGTCTCGGCCTCGCACAGCTGGGGGAACTGCTCGGCGACGTGGGCGACCGGGCAGTGGTGCTGGCAGAGCTGCTCGCCCGTGCGCGGCTCGGGGGCGCTGCGCGCGGTAGCAGCGTACCCGTCGGCGCTCAGGGCCTTGGCCAGGGCTTCGGTGCGCTGCTCGGGGGGCGCCGCGTCGACGGCCGCGCGGTACGCGTCCGCGAGGGCGGCGATCCGGGCGCGGGCGAAGGCGGCGACCGCCTCGCCGCCGCCGTGCCGCTCGGCGATCCAGGTCAGGGCGTCGGCGGCGAGCTTGTCGTAGGACTGGTCGAAGGCGTCCCGGCCGCAGTCGGTCAGCGCGAACACCTTGGCGGGCCGGCCGCGCGTACGGGCGCCGTAGACGCGCTGCTCGCGGGCTTCCACGACGTCGTCGGTGAGCAGTCCGTCGAGGTGCCGGCGGACGGCGGCCGGGGTGAGCCCCAGCCGCTTGGCCAGCTCGGTGACGGTGGAGGGGCCGTGGTCCAGGATGGATCGCGCGACGCGGTTGCGCGTGGGACGGTCCGAGCGCAGCCCCGCCGCGAGCTCCTCCTGCGGGGCCTCGCCGACGTTTTTCACAACGCCATTGTTGCGTAATTCCTCAGACCCTGACAAGCCGCGTCCGCGGGGGTGAACGGTGCCCTGCGTCACTTAGGCATACCTAAGCTGACCTGCGGAAACGATCTCTGATCGATCATTCTCGCCGGTCAGACGGGGGGTGGGCGGCGCGCGAGCACCGGCTGGGACCGGGTGCCCGGGACCCGCCGAGCCCATGGATTCACCTCCGGCAGGGGGGTGAGGACGGGGCTGATCGGGGGCCGATCGGGGGGCTCGGGTCCGGCGGGACGGCCTCCGGCAGCGGAACTCCGGCGGGGCGGTCCGGGGGGGCGTCCAGTCGGGAAGGGGGCGTGGTGGATATTCGGTGGCATACGTGAGGTTCGAGCGGGGAAACTGCCGGATCATGTCTGCCACCAGCGCCCCCGACACCCCTGACACCCCTGACGGCACCGACAGCACCGGCGGCACCGGCGGCTACGCCGACGTCGCGCCGATCGGGCCGCTCGTCACCCGTGGCTCCCTCGCCGGGGAACTGCGCGAGGCGGGGGTGCGGGAGGGCGAGACCCTGCTCGTGCACTCCTCGCTCCGCTCGCTCGGGTGGGTCTGCGGAGGGCCCGTCGCGGTGGTGCGGGCGCTGCTCGACGTGCTCGGCCCGGAGGGCACCCTGGTGGTCCCCACCCAGACCGGCGGTCTCTCCGACCCGGCGGCCTGGAGCGCCCCGCCGGTGCCGGAGGAGTGGTGGGACACCATCCGCGCCACCCTGCCCGCCTACGACCCCCTGATCACCCCGTCCCGCGGCATGGGCGCGATCCCGGAGGCCGTCCGCACCTGGCCCGGTGCCCTGCGCAGCGCCCACCCCCAGACCTCCTTCGCCGCCCTCGGCCCCCGCGCCGCCGAGATCACCGAGGGCCACGCCACCGACTGCCGGCTCGGCGAGCGCAGCCCGCTGGCCCGGCTGGAACGGCTCGGCGCCCGGGTGCTGCTGCTCGGCGTCGGCTACGACGCCTGCACCAGCTTCCATCTCGCCGAGTACCGCGTGCCCTCCCCCCGCGCCCTGGTCGGCCGTCCGGCACCCGGCGGCTGGGAAGTGGTGACCGAACTTGCCATCACCTCCGAGCGCTTCGACGAACTGGGCCACGACTTCGAGCGGGACCGCCCCGTCGTACGGGCCACCGCCGGCGCCGCCGACCTCCGGCTGTTCCCGGTCGCCGACGCCGTGGCCTACGCCGAGAAGTGGCTGGCGGTGCACCGGCCACGGGAGGAGGAGCTGATGGTGGAGGGAACCGAGTAGCCGCCCGACGGCCCCGCGCCCCGGCCGCTCCCCCGCGCACCCCCACCGCTCCCGCCCCCGCCCGTCCGGAACCCCGGCGGCGGAACCTAGGGCCCGTCGTTCGGATCATCCCGGCGTCGCGGGGTCTGGCACGCGGATCTGCGGCGTTGTCGTCGGTTGCCGACGCTCCGCGTCGCCGCCCTCCTCCGCCTTGCAGCTCCACGCACCAGACCCCGCTCGGCCCGACCGGACAGCACCGCTTCCTCACAGCCGGGCTGATCCAAACGACAGACCCTAGACTCTGGACCCATGCGAAGTGAGCCCGTGGTCCAGGCCGACGCCTTGGTGAAGCGGTACGGCGAGAAGACCGCGGTCGACCGGCTCGACCTGACGGCACGGGCCGGCGTGACCGCCGTGCTCGGACCCAACGGCGCCGGCAAGACGACCACCGTCGAACTCTGCGAGGGATACCACCGGCCCGACGCGGGCACCGTACGCGTGCTCGGACTGGACCCGGTGCGCAACTCCCGCGAGCTGCTGCCCCGGATCGGGGTGATGCTCCAGAGCGGCGGGGTCTACTCCGGCGCCCGCGCCGAGGAGATGCTCCGCCATGTGGCCCGGCTGCACGCCCACCCCCTCGACGTGGGCGCGCTGATCGAGCGCCTCGGCCTCGGCTCCTGCGGCCGTACCGGCTACCGCAGGCTCTCCGGCGGGCAGAAGCAGCGGCTCGCCCTCGCGATGGCCGTCGTGGGCCGCCCCGAGCTGGTCTTCCTGGACGAGCCCACCGCCGGTCTCGACCCCCAGGCCCGCCGCGCCACCTGGGACCTGGTCCGCGAGCTGCGGACCGACGGGGTCTCCGTGATCCTCACCACGCACCACATGGACGAGGCCGAGCAGCTCGCCGACGATGTCGCGATCATCGACGCCGGACGGGTCATAGCCCAGGGCTCCCCCGAGGAGCTGTGCCGCGGCGGCGCCGAGAACACCCTGCGCTTCACCGGCCGCCCGGGCCTCGACATCGCCTCGCTGCTCAAGGCGCTCCCCACGGACAGCGCGGCGGCCGAGCTGACCCCGGGCGCCTACCGGGTCACCGGCACGGTCGACCCCCAGCTCCTCGCCACGGTCGCCTCCTGGTGCGCCCAGAACGGGGTGATGCCGGACCGTATCTCCGTCGAGCGGCACACCCTCGAAGACGTCTTCCTCGAACTGACCGGCAAGGAGCTGCGCGGATGAGCGGCACGGGCACCTACACCCCCCGGCCCGGCGCGGCCCCGCTCCCCCGCATGATCGCGGCGCAGGCGGCGCTGGAGACCCGCATGCTGCTGCGCAACGGCGAACAGCTCCTGCTCACCGTGATCATCCCGACCCTGCTGCTGGTGCTGTTCAGCACGGTCGACGTCGTGGACACCGGCGCGGGCGAGTCCGTCGACTTCCTCGCGCCCGGCATCCTCGCCCTCGCGGTGATGTCGACCGCGTTCACCGGCCAGGCCATCGCGACCGGCTTCGAGCGGCGCTACGGCGTGCTCAAGCGGCTCGCCGCCTCGCCGCTGCCGCGCTGGGGTCTGATGACCGCGAAAACGCTGGCGGTGCTGGTCACCGAGGTACTGCAAGTGCTCCTCGTCACCGCGATCGCCCTCGCCCTCGGCTGGTCGCCGCAGGGCGACCCGTTCTCCGTCCTGCTGCTGCTGGTGCTCGGCACCGCCGCGTTCTCCGGGCTCGGGCTGCTGATGGCGGGCACCCTCAAGGCCGAGGCGACGCTCGCCGCCGCCAACCTGGTCTTTCTGCTGCTGCTCGTCGGCGGCGGGGTGATCGTGCCGCTGGACCGGTTCCCGGACGCCGCCCAGGACGTGCTCGGTCTGCTGCCCATCACCGCGCTGTCCGACGGGCTGCGCGAGGTGCTCCAGCACGGAGCCGGGCCGCCCTGGGGGAACCTCGCGATCCTCACCGGCTGGGCCGTGGCGGGGCTGGCGGCGGCCGGGCGGTTCTTCCGCTGGGAGTGACTGCGGGAGTGACAGCGGGAGTGACGGCGGGAGTGACGGCGGGAGTGACGGCGGGAGTGAGGGCGGGAGTGACGGCGGGAGTGATCCGCGGCGGTGACGGCGGCGGTGACTGCCTGGTCAGGCGGGTGGCCGGGCGGGCGCACCCGACCGACAGGCCCGCCATCGGCCCCCTCGTGAACGAGTGCACAAGCCGCCTTCTACGATAGGCACCGTGCCAAAGCTGACCCGCGCGGACACCCAAGCCGCCCTGCGCAACCCCCTCGCCTTCATCGCGGCGCGCTGGACGCCCGACCCGCGAACGGTCCGGCGGGCCGCGCTCGTCGCGCTCGTCATGGCGGTGACCATCGTCGTCACCGGCGGCGCCGTCCGGCTGACCGGCTCCGGTCTGGGCTGCCCGACCTGGCCCAAGTGCACCGACGACTCGCTCACCGCCACCCGGGAGATGGGCCTGCACGGCATCATCGAGTTCGGCAACCGGCTGCTGACCTATGTGCTGTGCGCGGCCGTCGGCTGGGCGATCATCGCCGCCCGCTCCACCAAGCCGTACCGGCGTGAACTGACCCGGCTGGGCTGGGCGCAGTTCTGGGTGGTCATGGGCAACGCGGTGCTCGGCGGCATCGTCGTCCTCGTCGGCCTCAACCCGTACACGGTCGCCCTGCACTTCCTGCTCTCCACCGCGCTGATCGCGGTCGCGACGGTGATGTGGCAGCGCGCCCGCGAGGGCGACACCCCGCCGCGCCCCCTGGTCGGCAGCGTGGTCCAGCAGCTCGTGTGGGTGCTGGTCGGGGTGACGGTGCTGCTGATCGCCGTCGGCACGGTCGTCACCGGCGCCGGTCCGCACGCCGGTGACTCCAGCGACGTACCGCGGATGGACGTGCCGTGGGACGACGTCTCCCGGCTGCACGCGGTGCTGGCCTGGATCGTGGTGACGCTGACCTTCGCCCTGTGGTTCGTCCTCAAGGCCGTGGACGCCCCGAAGGGGCCGCTCGACCGCACCCGGGACCTGTTCCTGATCCTGCTGGCGCAGGGCGTGATCGGGTACGTCCAGTACTTCACGGACCTTCCCGAAGTCCTGGTCGGCGCCCACATGTTCGGCTCCTGCCTGGTGTGGATCGCCACCCTGCGGGTGCTGCTGTCCCTGCGCGAGCGCCCCCTGCCCGAAGACTCCGGGTCCGGGGAAGCCGAGGAATCCGGGGAAGCAGGGGAAGCAGGATCCGGGGCGGCCGGGGGGTCCGGGGACGTCTCGCAGGCGGCCGGGGGATCGACGCCGGTTCCCGCCCCCACCCCTCAGCCGTACGAGGCCACCAGCGCGTCGATGGCCGGGCCCAGGTAGTCCCGGGTCAGCCGGGCGCGGCGCTGCGACCACTCCTCGTCCGCGGCCCGCGCGGGAGCGCCGTAGCGGCGGCTCCTGACGTCCGCGACCACCTCCTCCGGCGCCCCCATCCCGGGCAGCAGGTCCAGGGCCTCTCCCTTGGAGATCAGCCGGCCGTCCTGAAGGGTGACGGTGGCGCGGGCCAGGGTGATCAGGCCGTGGTCGACCCAGATGTCCCGGGTCCACAGCTCCGCCTTGTCGACCATCGGCCGCCAGAACTCCCGCTGGTCGCGTACGACGAACGCGGCCAGCTCGCTGTCCGGCACCGGCGGCAGCAACGCGGCGGGCGGCGCCCCGTGCAGCACCCGGCCGAAGTCGAGCAGCTCCCGGCGGGCGACCGGGGTGACGGGGCGCCGGAACAGTTCCTCGTGCGCCCAGGTCAGATGACGGCGCCCGGCTCCCGCCGCGGTCTGCGGGGTCAGATACGAGCAGTGCAGCTCGGCCGCGAGCGGCTCGGCCCGCAGCCGGGCGTGGAGCAGCGCCAGCCGCCAGACGGTGCGCGCGGTGAGCGGCGCGGGGAGGACGGCGACCAGGTCGAGGTCGCTGCGGCCCTCCTGGTAGTCACCGCCGGCCAGTGAGCCGTGCACCCACACGGCGACGGGTCGGTGCGGGGCGAGATCGGCGACGAAGCGGTCGAGCAGGTGCTGGGTGATCGGCATGGGCCCATTGTTCACGAGGAGGCGGCGGCCGGGCCGCTGTTTCCCACACCTGACTCCGGTGCCCCCCACCTGCTCCAGTGACCCCCCACCCGCCTCCGGCTCACTCCGGCTCACCCCAGGCCGTAGACCCGTTCCGCGTTGCCCGACGCGATCAGCCCGGCGACCCGGTGCGCGTCCCCCGACGACCAGGCGCCGTCGGCCACCCAGCCGCCCAGCACCCGGCCCAGTGCCTCCCGGAACAGCCGTGCCGCGACCACATGCAGTTCGGGCAGCCCGCTCGCCCCGCTGGAGAAGAGGAGCTTGCCGAAGGGGGCGAGTTCCAGGAGTTCGGCGAGGACGGTGGCGGCGCGGGCGCCGGTGCGGGCGAGGGCGGCGCCCGAGTCGGCGTACACATGGGGGAAGGCCCCGGCCAGATGGGCGGCGTGCCGGTGGTAGGGGTAGCCGTGCAGCAGGACCAGATCGGTGCCGAGGCCCGCGGTGGCCCGTACGAAGTCGGTCAGCAGCACCGGGTCCGTACGGTCGAGGCGCGCGCCGGGCTCCCCCATCCCGGCGGGGAGTTGCAGGGGGCGGCCGGAGGCGACGGCGCTCCACAGCAGATGGCGCAGGAGCACCGGGTCGTGCAGCGGTTCGCCGACCCGGCGCGTGGCCAGCCAGCGGGCCGCGGCGCCGCGCACCTCGCCGGGTCCCGGCGGTTCGGGGGTCAGGGCGAGGCCGTGGCGCAGTCCGGCGACCGAGGTGAAGGCGGCCACCTGCGCGGCGGCGCCGTGCACGGACTCGGCGAGGTTGGCGAGGAAGGACTCGACCGTGCCGGAGGTGTCGGCGATCTGTTCGGCGAGGGGTTCGAGGCGGACGGTCTCGCGGACCTCGGCGTCGGCGGTGGCGGAGAGTTCGTCGGGGTCGGTGAGGTCGCCGGGGAGTCCGGTGTCGACGAGGTAGGTGGTGATGCCGCTGCCGCGCAGCAGCCGCCGGCTGGATTCCAGGACGCCGAGTTCGCGGCGGCGGGCCAGATAGCGGGCGGGGGAGCAGTGCGGTTCCAGGCCGAGGAGCGGGGGGCACCAGCGGCGGACCGCGAAGCCCGTCTGGGTGTCGAAGAGGGTGGTGCCGGCGGCGGGTGGGCCCTCGGTGCGTAAGAGGTGGGCCTCGAAGGTGCCGAGGCCCAGTTCCGTGCGGAGCACTCCGTGGCAGTGCTGGTCCACCAGTGACGGGGTGTTGATCATGTGGGCTCCCGGGTGGGCGTCGCGTCGCCTTCCGGGAGTCCTAACGGGTGAGCCGGGGTTCAGGTGTTGCGCGCCCCCGGGGCGGTGTCAGTCAGCCGTTCCCCACTTGGATGCCGGCCATGCGCTTCCACTCGTAGGCGCCGGTCCGCACCTTGGCGGCGAACTCGCCGTCGAAGGTCTCGTGGCGGGTGATGCCCGCTGTCTCGACCGCCCGCTCGGCGACGGCGTACGTGGGGGCGACCAGGTCGCCCCAGCCGCCGTCCTCGCCGACGAGCACGATACGGGCGCCGCGCTCACCGAGGTAGGCGATCTGGCTTTCGGCGCCGCCGTGCTTCCTGGCGAAGGAGCCGATCTGCCGGGCGAGCCGGGCCGCGTCGCGCTCGGCCCTCTTCGCGTCCTTCGCGTCCTTCGCGCCCGACGCCCCGTCCACCTGCTGCGTGTCTGCCATGACCAGGATGCTACCGATGGGTAGGCGGGGTGGGTAGGTGACCCGTGCCTCAGTGGCAGCGGTCCGCGCCCGCCCCCTGCCGAAGGAAGGGTGTCAGCGCCTGCCCCTGCCGCAGGAAGCGTGTCAGCGCCTGCCCCTGCGCAGGAAGGGTGTCCGCCCTGCCCCCGCACCGCTACCGCAGGAAGGGATCCACCGCCACGGCGACGAAGAGCAGGGAGACATAGGTGATCGACCAGTGGAACAGCCGCATCTCCTTCAGCTTCCCGCCCGTGACCTCGGCCTTCGCCCGGTGGTGCAGGGCGTGGGCCTCCCACAGCCACCAGCCGCCGGCGGCCAGCGCGACCAGGGTGTAGAACCAGCCGGTGTAGCCGAGGGGGGTGAGCAGGAGGGAGACGGCGACCATGACCCAGCTGTAGATCACGATCTGCTTGGCGACGACCTTGTTGGAGGCGATCACCGGCAGCATCGGGACGCCGACGCGGGCGTAGTCCTCCTTCACCTTCATGGACAGCGGCCAGTAGTGCGGCGGGGTCCAGAAGAAGATGACCAGGAAGAGGATGAGCGGGGCCCAGGTCAACGAGTTGGTGACGGCGCTCCAGCCGATGAGGACCGGCATACAGCCGGCGATGCCGCCCCAGACGATGTTCTGCGAGGTGCGGCGCTTGAGGATCATCGTGTAGACGACGACGTAGAAGAGGAGCGCGCCGAGGGAGAGCCAGGCCGAGAGCCAGTTGACGGTCAGGCCGAAGAGCAGGGTGGAGCCGATGGCGAGGGTGATGCCGAAGGCGAGGCACTCGCGGGGGCTGACCATGCCGGTGACCAGGGGGCGCTGGGAGGTGCGGTCCATCAGCGCGTCGATGTCGCGGTCGATGTACATGTTGAGCGCGTTGGCGCCGCCCGCGGAGAGGTAGCCGCCGACGCAGGTGAGCAGCACCAGCGTCAGGTCGGGTACGCCCTGTTCCGCCAGGAACATCACCGGAACGGTGGTGATGAGCAGCAGCTCGATGATCCGTGGCTTGGTCAGCGCCACGAACGCCTTGACACGGGCCCCGATCGGCCGGTGACTCGGGCTCTGGCTCGTCCCGATTACCCCCGCAGGACGGGATTCAACGGCCGTCACGCACACCCCTGACAGAGACATCCCAGCGAGCCTCCCCGTGTGAAGTCCCGGTAAAGGCTCGCGCGTACCACGCCACTTTAGACGTTGCCCAGACCCGGATATTCGCGGGGGTGGGGTCGTGTCCGGAGGTGCCCCCGGAAGAGCCGGTCGGGCCCTGTCCGAGCAGCGGGGCGGGGGCCGTCGTATTCATGTGTCGAGGGGTGCGCGTCGGTCGGGAGGGAGGGTCGGCGGGCCCCGTCGGGAGGCGGATCCCCGAGAGTCCCGGCAGTCTGGAATGACGCGAAAAACGCACGTACGCACAAGGGTAGGCTCGACAACGGCCGGGTGCGCGATGCACCGGCATTCGACATGCGCGACATGTGGAGAGGAGCCCTGACTCAGGGTGAGCACCAAGCCGACCACCACAGACCTCGACTGGACCGAAACGGACCAGCGGGCTGTCGACACCGCCCGCGTCCTGGCCGCCGACGCCGTACAGAAGGTCGGTAACGGCCATCCCGGTACGGCCATGAGCCTGGCGCCCGCCGCGTACACCCTGTTCCAGAAGGTGATGCGGCACGACCCTGCGGACGCCGACTGGGTCGGGCGCGACCGTTTCGTGCTGTCCGCCGGACACTCGTCCCTGACCCTCTACACCCAGCTGTACCTGGCCGGTTTCGGTCTGGAGCTGGGCGATCTGGAAGCGTTCCGCACCTGGGGCTCGAAGACCCCGGGGCACCCCGAGTACGGGCACACCACCGGGGTGGAGACCACGACCGGTCCGCTGGGGCAGGGGGTCGCCAACGCCGTGGGCATGGCGATGGCCGCGCGCTACGAGCGTGGGCTGTTCGACCCGGACGCGCCCGAGGGCACGTCCCCGTTCGACCACTTCATCTACTGCATCGCCGGTGACGGCTGCCTCCAGGAGGGCATCTCCGCCGAGGCGTCCTCGATGGCGGGCCACCAGAAGCTCGGCAACCTGGTGCTGCTGTGGGACGACAACCACATCTCGATCGAGGGCGACACGGAGACCGCGGTCTCCGAGGACACCACCAAGCGGTACGAGGCGTACGGCTGGCATGTGCAGCGCGTGGCGCCCCAGCCGGACGGCGATCTGGACCCACACGCGATCTACAACGCGATCGAGGCCGCGAAGCGGGTGACGGACCGGCCGTCGTTCATCGCGATGCGCTCGATCATCGCCTGGCCCGCGCCGAACGCGCAGGGCACCGAGGCCGCGCACGGCTCGGCGCTGGGCGCTGAGGAGGTCGCGGCCACCAAGCGGGTCCTCGGCTTCGACCCGGAGCAGTCCTTCCACGTCGCCGACGAGGTCATCAACCACACCCGGCGGGCCGTGGAGCGGGGCCGGCAGGCCCGCGCCGAGTGGGAGAAGTCGTTCCAGGAGTGGCGCGGCAACAACCCGGAGCGCGCCGCCGAGTACGACCGGATCGCCCGGGGCGAGCTGCCGACCGGCTGGGAGGAGAAGATCCCGGTCTTCGAGACCGGCCAGGGTGTCGCCACCCGGGCCGCGTCCGGCAAGGTGCTCCAGGCGCTGGGCGCGGTGATCCCGGAGCTGTGGGGCGGCTCGGCCGACCTCGCGGGCTCCAACAACACGACGATCGACAAGACGTCGTCGTTCCTGCCCGAGGGCAATCCGCTGCCGGGTGCCGACCCGTACGGCCGCACGATCCACTTCGGTATCCGCGAGCACTCCATGGGCGCGGAGATCAACGGCATCGCGCTGCACGGCAACACCCGGATCTACGGCGGCACGTTCCTCGTGTTCTCCGACTACATGCGCAACGCGGTACGGCTGTCGGCGCTGATGCATCTGCCGGTGACGTTCGTGTGGACGCACGACTCGGTCGGGCTCGGCGAGGACGGTCCCACCCATCAGCCGGTGGAGCATCTGGCGTCGCTGCGGGCCATCCCGGGGCTGAACGTGGTGCGGCCGGCCGACGCCAACGAGACGGCGATCGCCTGGCGGGAGATCCTGCGCCGCTACACCAAGGAGTTCGGCAAGGGCGCCCCGCACGGTCTGGCGCTGACCCGGCAGGGGGTGCCGACCTACGAGCTGAACGAGGACGCCGCGCGCGGTGGGTACGTGCTCGCCGAGGCGGGCTCCGGCTCGCCCGAGGTGATCCTGATCGCGACCGGCTCCGAGGTGCACCTCGCCGTGGAGGCGCGGGAGGCGCTGGAGGCCGACGGGGTGGCGACGCGGGTGGTGTCGATGCCGTCCGTGGAGTGGTTCGAGGAGCAGGACCGGGCGTACCGGGAGAGTGTGCTGCCGCCGTCGGTGCGGGCGCGGGTCTCCGTCGAGGCGGGGATCGGGCTGACCTGGCACAAGTACGTCGGGGAGGACGGCCGGATCGTCTCGCTGGAGCACTTCGGGGCGTCCGCGGACGGCAAGGTGCTCTTCAAGGAGTTCGGCTTCACCGCGGAGAACGTGGTGGACAAGGCCAGGGAGTCCCTCGCCGCCGCCCGGGAATCGATCGCCGCCGCCCGGCGCTGACGCTGACATACGACACGTAGGAGATGCAATTTCCATGACGGACGCACTGAAGCGCCTCTCCGAGGAAGGCGTCGCGATCTGGCTGGACGATCTGTCGCGCAAGCGGATCACGTCCGGCAATCTGGGCGAGCTGATCGACCAGAGCCATGTCGTCGGCGTCACCACCAACCCGACGATCTTCCAGAAGGCGATCAGCAGCGGTGACGGCTACGAGCCGCAGCTCACGGATCTGGCCGCGCGCAAGGTGACCGTGGAGGAAGCGGTCCGGATGATCACCACGGCGGACGTCCGGGACGCGGCCGACATCCTGCGCCCGGTGTTCGACAGCACCAACGGGCAGGACGGCCGGGTCTCCATCGAGGTGGACCCGCGGCTGGCCCACCACACCCGGGCGACGGTCGCCGAGGCCAAGCAGCTGGCCTGGCTGGTGGACCGGCCCAACACCCTGATCAAGATCCCGGCGACGAAGGCGGGCCTGCCGGCCATCACCGAGGTGATCGGCAACGGCATCAGCGTCAATGTCACGCTGATCTTCTCGCTGGAGCGTTACCGGGAGGTCATGAACGCCTACCTGGCGGGGCTGGAGCAGGCCCGGGCCAAGGGCCTGGATCTGTCGCTGATCCACTCGGTGGCGTCGTTCTTCGTGTCCCGGGTGGACAGCGAGATCGACAAGCGGCTCGACGCCCTGGGCACCGACGAGGCCAAGGCGCTGCGCGGCAAGGCCGCCGTCGCCAACGCCCGGCTCGCCTACGAGGCGTACGAGGAGGTCTTCGCCGGGGAGCGCTGGGCCGCCCTGGAGCGGGCGGGCGCCAACAAGCAGCGTCCGCTGTGGGCGTCGACCGGTGTGAAGGACCCGGCGTACAAGGACACCCTGTACGTGGTCGACCTGGTGGCGCCGAACACGGTGAACACCATGCCGGAGGCCACCTTGACCGCCACCGAGGACCACGGCGAGATCACCGGGAACACCGTCGCCGGGACCTACGGGCAGGCGCGCGCCGACCTCGCCGCGATCGAGAAGCTCGGGATCGCGTACGACGATGTGGTGCAGGTCCTGGAGGACGAGGGCGTCGACAAGTTCGAGGCGTCCTGGAACGACCTGCTGGCCTCGACCGAGGCGGTACTCAAGCGGCTCGCGCCTTCGGAGGGCTGACCCCTTGTCTCCCCTTCCTGGCGTTGCCGGCAGCGGGGCCAACCCGCTCCGTGACCCCGCCGACCGACGGCTCCCGCGTATCGCGGGGCCGTCGGGCCTGGTGATCTTCGGCGTCACGGGCGACCTGTCCCGGAAGAAGCTGATGCCCGCGGTGTACGACCTCGCCAACCGGGGTCTGCTGCCGCCGGGCTTCTCGCTGGTCGGGTTCGCCCGCCGCGAGTGGCAGAACGAGGACTTCGCGCAGGAGGTCCACGACGCCGTCAAGGAGCACGCCCGTACCCCGTTCCGTGAGGAGGTCTGGCAGCAGCTCATCCAGGGGATGCGCTTCGTGCAGGGCACCTTCGACGACGACGAGGCGTTCGAGCGGCTGCGCGACACGATCGACGAGCTGGACAAGGCGCAGGGCACGGGCGGCAACTTCGCCTTCTACCTGTCGGTGCCGCCGCGCTCGTTCCCGGTGGTCATCCAGCAGCTCAAGAAGCACGGGCTGGCCGACCAGACGGGCGGCTCCTGGCGCCGTGCGGTGATCGAGAAGCCCTTCGGGCACGATCTGCGGTCGGCCGAGGACCTGAACCATGTCGTGCACGAGGTGTTCGCCCCGGACCAGGTGTTCCGGATCGATCACTACCTCGGCAAGGAGACCGTCCAGAACATCCTGGCGCTGCGGTTCGCCAACACGATGTTCGAGCCGATCTGGAACCGGTCCTTCGTGGACCATGTGCAGATCACGATGGCCGAGGACATCGGCATCGGCGGCCGGGCCGGGTACTACGACGGCATCGGCGCCGCCCGTGATGTGATCCAGAACCACCTGCTCCAGTTGCTGGCGCTGACCGCGATGGAGGAGCCCGCCTCCTTCGGCGCGGACGCGCTGGCCGCCGAGAAGACCAAGGTGCTCGGGGCGGTGCGGCTGCCGAAGGACCTGGGCCGGGACACCGTGCGCGCCCAGTACGCGGCGGGCTGGCAGGGCGGTGAGAAGGCCGTCGGCTATCTGGAGGAGGACGGCATCGACCCGCGCTCGACCACCGACACCTACGCGGCGGTCAAGCTGGAGATCGACAACCGCCGCTGGGCGGGCGTCCCCTTCTATCTGCGCACCGGCAAGCGGCTGGGGCGGCGGGTCACCGAGATCGCGGTGGTCTTCCAGCGCGCCCCGCACTCCCCGTTCGACACCACCGCCACCGAGGAGCTGGGCCAGAACGCGATCGTGATCCGCGTCCAGCCCGACGAGGGCGTCACCGTGCGCTTCGGCTCCAAGGTGCCGGGCACATCGATGGAGATCCGGGACGTGTCCATGGACTTCGCGTACGGCGAGTCGTTCACGGAGTCCAGCCCGGAGGCGTACGAGCGGCTGATCCTCGATGTGCTGCTCGGCGACTCCAACCTCTTCCCGCGTACGGAGGAGGTCGAGCTGTCCTGGAAGATCCTCGACCCGATCGAGGAGTACTGGGACGCGAGCGGGAAGCCCGCGCAGTACCCGTCGGGGACCTGGGGTCCGGTCGAGGCGGACGAGATGCTCGAACGAGACGGACGGAGCTGGCGCCGGCCATGAAGATAGACCTCACCGACACCACGGCCAGCAAGATAAACAAGGCGCTGGTGCAGGGCCGCCGCGCGATCGGCACGCCCGCCGTCGGCATGGTCCTCACCCTCGTCATCGTCACCGACGAGGAGAACGCCTACGACGCCCTGAAGGCCGCGAACGACGCCTCGCGCGAGCACCCCTCGCGCACCCTGGTGGTCATCAAGCGGCAGGCCCGTTCGCCGCGCGACCGCACCCAGTCCAAGCTGGACGCGGAGGTGCGGGTGGGCGCGGAGGCGGGTACCGGGGAGACCGTGGTGCTGCGGCTGTACGGCGACGTGGTGGGGCACGCCCAGTCGGTGGTGCTGCCGCTGCTGCTGCCGGACGCCCCGGTCGTCGTGTGGTGGCCGGTCAACGCGCCGCTCGACCCGGCGAAGGATCCGCTGGGCGCGCTCGCCCAGCGCCGGGTCACCGACACCTACGCGGCCGAGCAGCCGGTGCGGGAGCTGACCGAGCGGGCCGCGAACTACACCCCCGGCGACACGGATCTGTCGTGGACCCGGATCACGCCCTGGCGTTCGATGCTGGCCGCGGCGCTGGACCAGGTCGTGTGCGAGGTGCAGGGCGTGGAGGTCGAGGGCGAGGAGTTCAACCCGAGCTGTGAGCTGCTCGCCATGTGGCTCGCGGACCGGCTGGGCGTGCCGGTGAAGCGTTCGCTGTCCGGTGGGCCGGGGCTGACCGCCGTACGGATGGAGACGGACTGCGGTCCGATCGTGCTGGACCGGGCGGACGGCTCGCTGGCGACGCTGTCCATCGAGGGCCAGCCGGACCGGGCGGTGGCGCTGAAGCGGCGGGAGACGGCCGAGCTGATCGCGGAGGAGCTGCGGCGGCTCGACCCGGACGACACGTACGCCTCGGCGCTGCGGTTCGGGGTGGAGCGGCTCGACGCGCAGGCCGCGCAAGCGGCGGCGGCCGAGGCCGCTGACGCGCCGGAGGCGGCGGCCGGGGCCACGGCCGATTCCCCGGGTGGGGCGGCGGCGGGCCGGAAGGCCGCGAAGAAGGCTCCGGCGAAGAAGGCGGCGGCCAAGTGAGCACTCCGCAGCTGGTCGTGCACCGCGACAAGGAGCTGATGGCGCAGGCCGCCGCGGCCCGGCTGATCACCAGGATCGTGGACGCGCAGGCGTCGCGCGGCAGCGCCTCGGTGGTGCTGACGGGCGGGCGCAACGGCAACGGTCTGCTGGCCGCGCTGGCCGCGGCGCCCGCGCGGGACGCGATCGACTGGGCGCGGCTGGAGCTGTGGTGGGGTGACGAGCGCTACCTGCCCGAGGGTGACCCGGAGCGCAATGTCACCCAGGCCCGGCAGGCGCTGCTGGACTCCGTGCCGCTGGACCCGAAGCGGGTGCACGCCATGCCGGCGTCGGACGGCCCGTTCGGCGCGGACGTGGAGTCGGCGGCGGCGTCCTACGCCGAGGAGCTGGCGGGGGCGGCGGGGCCCGAGAACCACGGCCCGGTGCCGGTGTTCGACGTGCTGCTGCTGGGGGTGGGGCCGGACACGCATGTGGCGTCCCTGTTCCCCGAGCTTCCCGCGGTGCGGGAGACGGACCGTACGGTGGTCGGGGTGCACGGGGCGCCGAAGCCGCCGCCGACCCGGGTGACGCTGACGCTGCCGGCGATCCGGGCGGCCCGTGAGGTGTGGTTGCTGGCGGCCGGTGAGGACAAGGCGAACGCCGTGGCCATCGCCCTGTCGGGCGCGGGCGAGATCCAGGCACCCGCGGCGGGCGCCAGGGGCCGGGCCCGCACGTTGTGGCTGCTGGACTCGGCGGCGGCCTCGCAGTTGCCGCGGTCGCTGTATCCGCAGGCGTCCGCGTGACGCCCGCCCGCTGACCGGGAGAACCGGACGACGCCGGGCCCGTCCGCCGCTGCGGACGGGCCCGGCGTCTTTCCGCGTCGGTGCGGCTCATTTGACGGAGCCGGCCATCACACCCTGGACGAAGTGGCGCTGGAAGGCGAAGAAGACGACGACCGGGACGACCAGTGAGAGGAACGCGCCGGGGGCGAGGACGTCGATGTTGCTGCCGAACTGCCGGATCTGGGACTGGAGTTCCACGGTGAGCGGCTGGGAGGCGGTGTCGGCGAAGAGCAGCGCCACCAGCATGTCGTTCCACACCCACAGGAACTGGAAGATGGCGAGGCTGGCGACGGCCGGGCGGCCGACCGGCAGCACCAGCCGGGTGAAGATCCGCCACTCGCTGCCGCCGTCCATCCGGGCGGCCTCCAGCATCTCCTTGGGGATCTCCGCGAAGTAGTTGCGCAGCAGGAACACCGCGAACGGCAGCCCGTAGGCGACATGGAAGAGCACCACGCCGGGGATCGTGCCGAACAGCCCGAGCTGGCCGAAGAGCTTGGCCACCGGGAGCAGACCGATCTGTACCGGCACCACCAGCAGCGCCACCACCAGCAGGAACAGCGGTTCGCGGAAGGGGAAGTCCAGCCAGGCGAAGGCGTATCCGGCGAGTGCGGCGACCACCACGACCAGCACGGTGGTGGGGACCGAGATCAGGACCGTGTTCCAGAAGGCGCGGGTGATGCCGGAGTTGTCCAGGAGCGCGGAGTAGTTGTCGAAGGAGAGCTGGGTGGGGCTGGTGAACACGGTCCACCAGCCGCCCTTCGCGCTGTCCTCGGCGGAGCGCAGGGAGGACAGGAACAGCCCGGCCAGCGGGGTCATCCACACCAGTCCGACCACCACGAGGAACGCCTGGACGACGGCACTGCTCAGCCAGCGCCTGAGCGTGTTCATCGCTGACTCCTTCGGAAGCGGCGGACGTTGAAGGCCATCGCGGGGATCACCAGCAGCAGGAGCAGCACTCCGAGCGCGCTGCCGAGTCCCTGGTCGTTGCCGCCGCCGAACGACACCAGCCACATCTGGGTGGCGAGCACGGTCGCGTCCTCCTGCACGGGGCCGGGGGCGATGATGTAGACGAGGTCGAAGACCTTCATCACATTGATGACGAGGGTGACGAAGACGACCGTCAGCACCGGGGCCAGCAGCGGCACGGTGATCCTGCGGAAGATCTGCCACTCGCCGGCCCCGTCGATCCGCGCGGCCTCCAGCGCGTCCCGCGGCAGGGTGGCCAGGCCCGCGCCGATCAGCACCATGGCGAACCCGGTCCAGATCCACAGGTAGGCGCCGATGATGGCGGGGGTGACCAGGGCCGGGCCGAGCCAGGAGACACCGTCGTAGGGCGGGGCGAAGTTGGAGCCGGGCAGTCGCAGGGTGTAGGAGCCGTCGTCGAGTCCGGTGAAGCGGAACGCCCCGTCGTCGCCGGTGCTGGTCCCGGCGACGGTACGTCCGTCCCGTACGGCCTCCACGGTCATGCCGGGCAGTCCGCTCTCGCCGGGGTCGACCTGTCCCTGCTGGCCGCCGCCGCCCGCGGTGAAGTCGAGATAGACCACGCCGCGCAGTTCGCCGGGGCCTGCGGTGGCGGTGGCGGCGTCGCGGGCGGGCACGGCGCCGTCGGGCAGGTCGCGCGGGAGCACCCCGACCAGGCCGAGGGTGGCGGAACCGCCCGGGGTGAGGGTCTGTCGGGTGGTGTACGAGCCGTCCGCGCCCGGGGTGAGGCCCTGGCCGTCGCGGGCGCGGGCGGTCGGGTAGGAGGAGGTGCCCTTGAAGGCGTCGTGCACGGCGACGGCCGTCGCGTTGAGGACGCCCTTGTCGGGGTTCTCGTCGTAGGCGAGCCGGAAGATGATGCCGGCGGCCAGGAAGGAGACGGCCATCGGCATGAACAGCAGCAGTTTGAAGGCGGTCGCCCAGCGGATCTTCTCCACCAGGACGGCCAGGATCAGGCCGAGTCCGGTGAGCAGCACGGGCGCCACGACCACCCAGACCGCGGTGTTGCGGACGGCCTTGAGGGTGGCGGGGTCCTGGAACATCCGGGTGTAGTTGTCGGCGCCGACGAACCGGTCGCCGGTGGCGTCGAAGAGGCTGCGGCCGACGGAGAACAGCACCGGGTAGACGACGAGCGCGCCGAGGAGCAGCAGCGCGGGCAGCACGAACAGCAGGGCGACGGCCCGGCCCCGCCGCCGGGCCCGGCGCACGGGATGCGCGGGTGGGTCCGGCGGCGGGGTGCCCGCCTCTTTCACGAGGGTGGCGGTCATGGCGGGTCAGTCCTTGTACGCCTTGGCCGCCGCGGCCTCCAGTTGTCGGGCGGTGGCCGCGGGGTCGGAGGGGTCGCGCAGGAAGTCCTGGAGGATCTTCCACTCGCCGGTGCCCTTGGTGCCGCCGAACGCGGCGGGGGCCTGGTCGGACATGTCGAAGCGGACCGAGTCACCGGCGTCGATCAGGGACTTGGCGGTCGCGCGGGTCACGTCGTCGCCGTAGGTGGCGAGGTCGAGTTTCCGGTTCGGGGAGAGGAAGCCGCCGGCCTCGGCCCACACGGCGGCGGCCTCGGGGGTGGCGAGGTACTCGGCGAGCGCCATGCCGGCCTCGTGGTTCTTGCCGTCCTTGAGCACCACGGCCGCGTCGCCGCCGCTGACCACGGGCGGCTCGCCGCCGTCCACGGCCGGGAAGGGGAAGAAGTTCGCGTCCTCGCCGATGGCGCGGCCGAACTCGGCCTTGGCGACGCCCGCGACGAAGTCGCCCTCGTAGACCATGCCGGCCTCGGGCTCGGGTCCGAAGACCTTCTCCACCGAGCCGGGGAAGTCGGTGGTGAGGGCGGTGCGCCGGCCGCCCGCGACGAGTTGCTCGTCCTTGAAGAGATCGCCGAGCGTGGTGAGGGCCTTGACCACCGAGGTGTCGGTCCACTTCAGTTCGTGCGCGGCGAGGGCGTCGTACTTGTCGGGTCCGGCCTGGGAGAGGTAGATGTTCTCGAACCAGTCGGTGAGGGTCCAGCCGTCCTGTCCGGCGACGGCGAACGCGGCGAGCCCGGAGTCGGAGATCGTCCGCCCGTCCTCCAGCATCTCGTCGTACGTGGCGGGGGCCTCGACGCCGGCCTGGGCGAGGGCGTCGGGGCTGTACCAGACGGTCGACTTGTGGGCGGCCTTGAAGTAGAGGCCGTAGAGGGTGCCGTCGACGCTGCCGTAGTTCTTCCACACGGGGGCGAAGTTGGTGTCCACCGCGCCCTGGGTGGTCTTGGACAGCGGCTGGAGCCAGCCCTCCTTCGCGAACTGCTGGAGCACGCCGACCTGCGGGACCATCACGACGTCGGGGGCGTTGCCGCCCTCGATCTTGCTGCCGACGACAGTGGAGACATTGTCGCCGGTGGAGACGAACTCGGTGGCGGCGCCGGTCTTCTCACCGAAGGCGTCCAGCACCTTCTGGAAGTTCTCCTGCTCGGTGCCGGACCAGACCCCGGCCACCGAGACGGTCTTGCCGCTGAGCGGTTTGTCGCCGCCCCCGGCCGAGATGTCGTCGCCTCCTCCGCAGGCGGTGGCCCCGATCGCGAGTACGAGGGCGATACACCCCGTGAGCAGGGTGGTGCGTGGACGTGTCATCGTCGTTGTCCCTTCGGCGTTCGGCGTTGAGCTGTCCGTGCGGGCGGGCCGACGGTTATGCATGCATGTTAGGTAAGCGTGTCGCGGAGGTGTCAATGAATGCGCGGAAGATATCGGGTGGTTGACCATCCAAGTCAGGACATGTCAGGGCAGCGAGAGAGCAGATGAGACATCCGCGTTACTTAACATGAAACTAAGAACCGGAGGAGATCGCGTTCAGCTCCCGGGCCAGCCGCCGTACCGCCGCCTCCGGCGTCAGCCGTCCGGTCAGCGCGTCCTGCACCACCGCCTGCACCACCAGGCTCACCTGGTCGTAGCGCGGGCTCTTGGGGCGCGGGGCGGCGGCGAGCACGGCCTCGCGCAGGGTCGGCAGATAGGGGAACCGCCGGATCAGCGCGGGGTCCTCGTAGACGTCGGCCCGTACGGGCGGCAGCGAGCCCCGGGTGAGGACCAGGCGCTGCACCTCCTCGCCGCTGAGGTGCGCGAGCAGCCGCGCCGCGGTGTCGGGGTGCGGGGTGTGGCTGCTGACGGCCAGGTTGGAGCCGCCGAGCACACTGGTGCCGGGACCGTCGGGACCGGGCATCGGCACCGCGCCCACCTTCCCGGCGACGGCCGAACCCGGCCCGGACGCGCCGACGTACGCGTACGGCCAGTTCCGCAGGAAGAGCAGTTCGCCGTCGGAGAAGGACTGCTTGGACTCCTCCTCCTTGTACGTCAGCGCCTGTGCGGGGATCCAGCCGTCGCGCACCCCGCGGGCGAGGAACCCGATGCCCTCGCGGGCCGCCTCGGAGTCGACGGTGACCCGCTCGCCCTCGTCGCCGAGGATGGTGCCGCCCGCCGAATAGACGGCCTCGGCCGCGTTGACGGTGAGCCCCTCGTACGGCAGGAACTGACCGGCGTAGCCGTCGAGCCCGTACCGCGGCGCGACCGTCCGCGCCGCGTTCTCCAGCTCGGCCCAGGTGCGCGGCGGCGCCAGCCCCTCCTTCTCCAGGATGTCGGCGCGGTAGAGCAGCAGTCCCGCGTTGGTGACGTACGGGACGGCGTAGAGCCGGCCGTCCCAGGTCGCGGTGGCGACCACCGGGCGCAGGAAGCTGTCCAGCGGGAACCTCTCGCGCGGCAGCGGACGGATCCAGCCCGCGGCGGCGAACTGGGAGGTCCAGTTGACGTCGATGTTGAGGATGTCGAACCGGCTGCGCTCCCCCGCCCGCAGATCGGTGGTCATCTGCGCGTAGGTCTCGTCGGAGGAGTCCGGGAGCTCCACCAGGGTGACCCGCTCACCGGGACGGTCGCGGTTCCAGCCCGCCAGGAGGGGCCCGAGATAGCCGGTGAGGTCGCCGCCGGTGGCCAGGGTGAGCGGCCCGCGCCCGTCCGGCGCGCGGTCGTCCGCGCTCGCCCCCGCGGCCACATAGCCGGTCAGGACCACCATGAGGGCCAGAAGACCCCTACCCGCGGCCCACGTCCACCGCATAGGTTCCTCCCAGCACCACCCTCCGGGCCTCGTCGCCCGGTCGCTGCCATGTATACCTGTTAGGTATGGGCGATACTAGAGGCAGGCCCTGGACGCGAGGAGGAGAGCGCTGGTGCGGCTGCCCCTCCTGGCCCTGCTGGCCCGTGGCCCGGCCCACGGCTACGAGCTGAAGCAAGACCTTGAGCAACTGCTGGGTGCCGCGTACCCTCAGCCGAACGTCGGCCAGATCTACGTCACTCTCGGTCGCCTTGAGAAGACGGGACTGATCGAGGGCGAGGACATCGAGCAGGCCGGCCGGCCCAACAAGAAGGTCTACCACCTCACCGAGGCCGGGCGGGAAGCGCTGCGCGTCTGGTACGACGAGGTGGCGGACGAACCCCGGGTGCGGGACGAGTTCTTCATGAAGCTGGCGCTCGCGCCGCGCACCGGCCTCGCCGACCAGGTCGCCCTGATCAACAGACAGCGGCGCCAGTACCTCAACACCATGCGCGCGCTGTCGAAGCTGGCCGCGACCGCGGACCGGGACAATCGCACGGCCCACCTGCTGATCGAGGGCGCCATGCTGCATCTGCAGGCCGACCTCGACTGGCTGGAGAGGTGCCAGGAAGAACTGGAGGAGCTGGAGTGAGCGACACCACGGCTCCGGCACCGGAGGTCGGGGACCCGCACGGCGGGCCCGGCACGGCCGTCCCGGCGCTGCGCGCCGAGGGCCTGGTCAAGACCCACTACGGCGAGGGCGCCCCGGCGCACGCGGTACGCGGGGTCGATCTGAGCGTGGAGCGGGGCGAGTTCGTCGCGGTCACCGGCCCGTCCGGCGCCGGGAAGTCCACCCTGCTGCATCTGCTGGGCGGCCTCCAGCGCCCGGACGCGGGGCGGATCTGGCTGGACGGCGAGTGCACCGGCGGCTACAGCGAGGCCCGCTGGGCGACCCGGCGCCGCACACGCATCGGGATCGTCTTCCAGTTCTTCAACCTGGTGTCGAACCTGTCCGTCGCCGACAACGTGGAACTGCCCGCGCTGCTCGCCGGGGTGCCGCCGCGCCAGGCCCGGACCGAGCGCGAGCAGCTTCTGATCGAGCTGGGGCTGGCGGGCAAGGAACGCAGCATGCCCGGCGAACTGTCCGGCGGGGAGCAGCAGCGTGTGGCCCTGGCCCGCGCCCTGGTCAACCGGCCGCCGCTGCTGCTGGCCGACGAGCCCGCGGGCAGCCTGGACAGCAAGGGCACCCGGGAGGTCCTGCGGCTGCTCTCCCGTTTCCACCAGCGCGGCCAGACCATCGTCCTGGTCACCCATGACGCCCGGCTGGCCAGCGCCGCGGACCGGGTGATCAGCTTCTTCGACGGGCGGATCGCCGACGACGCCCGGCTGGACGGCGCCCCGACACGGCACGGCCCCGGGCTGTCGGGCGTGCTGGAGCTGAAGGACTGACGCCGTGCGGGCGATGCTGCGGTGGACCCATTCCGATATGCGTACCCATCGGGGCGAGGCGCTGTTCCTGGTGCTGGCGACCGCCGGGATCGTGATGTGCCTGCTGCTGGCCGCCGCGCTGTTCGGCTACGCCACCAATCCGTGGCAGCGGGTCTTCACCCAGGCCAACGGGGCGCATGTGTGGCTGCACACCGGCGCCGCCACCGACGCGGACGCGCTCACCGGCCAGGAGGGGGTCACGGCCGTCGCCGGGCCCTACCCCACGGCCTCGGTCGCCGTCGCCTCCCGTGGCGCCCGTGCCTCCGTCGAACTGCGCGGGGTCGCCGGGCGGCCCGAGGTGGGCCGGCCGCTGCTGGTCTCCGGGCGGTGGCTCGATCCGGCCGACCGCGACGGGGTGGTGCTGGAGACCCGGCTCGCCCGCGCGCTGGTCGCCGAACCCGGTGACACCCTCACCCTGCCCGGCACCGCCCGCACCCTGCGGGTCCTCGGGGTCGCCGACAGCGCCGAACCCCGCTACCGGCCCGGTGAGCGCCGGGGTCTGATCTGGGCGCCGCCGGCCGCCGTGCCCGCCCCCGACGGCCAGGTGATCGGGCTGCGGCTGAGCGACCCGGAGGACACCGGGTACGCCGTGCAGCGCGCCGTGACCGAGCTGGGCGCCGGCGCGATCGGCGAGGTCGCCACCTGGCAGCAGGCCCGGTCGGAGGCACAGGGCGACAACCGGCTGCTCGGCCAGGTCCTCGGCCTGTTCGGGCTGGGCGCGCTGCTGGCGGCCGGACTCGCCGTGCACGGCGCGATCAGCACCCGCATCCGCGGCCATCTGCGGGACATCGCCGTCCTCAAGGCGATCGGCTTCACCCCCTCCCAGGTCGTGCGGGTCTTCCTGTTCCAGCATCTGGCGTACGCGGTGCTGGGCGCGCTGGCCGCCGCCGCGCTCACCGCGGGGCTGGGCAGCCGGATCCCCGGGCGGCTCGGCGACGCGGTCGGGGTGTGGCAGGGGCTGCCCGGGCAGACCGGCACCCTGTTCGCCGCGCCCGCCCTCGCCGTGCTGTTCATCGGCGCCACCACCGGCCTCGCCGCCTGGCGCGCGGGACGGATCCCGCCGGTGCCGCTGCCCCGCCCGACCGCCGCGGCCGGCGGCCGGCTGTCCGGCGCGGCCCGCCGGGCGCTGGGGCTGCGGGTGCCGCCCGCGCTGGTCCTGGGCTGGCACCGGGCCTTCACCCGCCGCCCCCGTACCCTCGCCACGGTCGGCCGGCTCACCCTTCCCCTGCTGCTGATGGTGGTGGCCCTCTCCGCGTGGACCACCATCGACCGCTTCCACGGGGAGCCCGAGCGGATGGGCCTGCCCGCCGCGCTCACCGTGCGGGCCGACGCCACCCTCGGCGAGGCCGACACCCGTGCCCTGCTGGAGCGGGATCCGCAGGTCGCCGCCGCCTACCCGGGGGTGGAGGTGGCGGCGCTGGTGCCCGGCCAGACCGCGACGATCGCCCTGCGCGGCCTCGGCACCGCGGACGCCCCCTACCCGTACACCCTCGCCGAGGGCCGTCGGGCCGTGGACCGGGACGAGGCCGTGGCCGGACAGGGGCTGCTGGACCTGCTCGACGTACGGGTGGGCGACTGGGTGCGGATGACGGTGGGCGACCAGCCGCAGGTGCTGCACATCGTGGGCCGCAGCCTCGAACCGGAGAACGCCGGGCGGGTGATCACCACCTCGCTGGAGACCCTGCGTGAGAACGACCCGGCGCTGCGGCCCACCCTCCACCAGGTCCGGCTGGACCCGGGCGCCGACCCGACCGTGGTGGCGGCCCGGCTGGCGGACGCGGCGGACGGCCATCTGGACGCGCACACGGTCACCAACCCCGCCGACGGGCTCAGCACCCTGCGCGGGGTGGTCCTCGGGCTGATCGCGATCCTCGCCCTGATCGGGCTGATCGAACTGCTCACCGCGATCGGCGGCACGGTCCGGGAGAGCGAGCGCGATCTGCTCGCCCTCAAGGCGATCGGGCTCACCCCGCGCCAGATCACCGCGATCACGGTGACGGCGACGGGCTGTACGGCGCTGGCCTCGGTGCTCCTCGGCACGGCCCTGGGGCTGCCGCTGGCGCACTGGCTGATCGACGCCCAGGGCCGTTCCAGCGGGATGGGCGCCGGGATCGCCCAGGGCCCGCCGGTGGCGCTGCTCGTGCTGCTCGGCGCGGCGGCCGTGCTGGGCGCGGCGGCGGTGGCGGCCCTCCCGGCGGCCCGCGCGGCACGGCGCCGGCTGGCGGACTCGCTGAGCGCGGTGGCGTAGCTCCGGAACTGAGCACGGGTCCGCGTAGCCCCGGACCTGAGCGCGGTCCGCGTAGCCCCGGACCTGAGCGCGGTCCGCGTAGCCCCGGGCCTGAGCGCGGTGGCGTCGCTCCGGGGGTACGGGGGCGGACGCCCGCCCCCGTACGACGCCCGCCCCCGTACGTCCGGCCGGGGTCAGTCCCGTCCGCGCAGGGTGCGGTACCGCGTCACCAGCGCCCGGGTCGACGCGTCCAGGCCCGGCACCTCGGCCCCCTCGGTCAGCGCGGGCTCGACCCGCTTGGCGAGGACCTTGCCCAGCTCCACGCCCCACTGGTCGAAGGAGTCGATGTTCCACACGGCCCCCTGCACGAACACCTTGTGCTCGTACAGGGCGATCAACTGGCCGAGGACGTACGGCGTCAGCTCACGGGCGAGGAGGGTGGTGGTCGGGTGGTCGCCTCGGAACGTCTTGTGCGCGACCAGGTCCTCCGGCACCCCCTCGGCCCGTACCTCCTCCGGCGTCTTGCCGAAGGCGAGGGCCTGCGTCTGGGCGAAGAAGTTGGCCATCAGCAGATCGTGCTGGGCCTTCAGTTCGTCGCTCAACTCGGCCACCGGCTCCGCGAAGCCGATGAAGTCCGCCGGGATCAGTTTGGTGCCCTGGTGGATGAGCTGGTAGTAGGCGTGCTGACCGTTGGTGCCGGGGGTCCCCCACACCACCGGTCCCGTCTGCCACTCCACGGGGCGGCCCTCGCGGTCCACCGACTTGCCGTTGGACTCCATGTCGAGCTGCTGGAGGTACGCGGTGAACTTCGACAGGTAGTGCGAGTAGGGCAGCACGGCATGCGACTGGGCGTCGTGGAAGTTGCCGTACCAGATGCCCAACAGGCCCAGCAGCAGCGGGACGTTGGACTCCGCGGGGGCGGTCCTGAAGTGCTCGTCGACGGTGCGGAAGCCGTCCAGCATCTCCCGGAAGCGGTCGGGTCCGATGGCGATCATCAAAGAGAGCCCGATGGCCGAGTCGTACGAGTAACGGCCGCCGACCCAGTCCCAGAACTCGAACATGTTGGCGGTGTCGATCCCGAACTCCGCGACCTTCTCGGCGTTGGTCGACAGCGCCACGAAGTGCCGGGCGACGGCCGCCTCGTCGCCCAGCGCGTTCAGCAGCCAGGTCCGGGCGGAGGTGGCGTTGGTGACCGTCTCGATGGTCGTGAAGGTCTTGGAGGCGATGACGAACAGGGTCTCGGCCGGGTCCAGATCGCGGGTGGCCTCGTGCAGATCGGCGCCGTCGACATTGGAGACGAAGCGGAGGGTGAGGGCGCGGTCGGTGAAGGCGCGCAGCACCTCGTAGGCCATCGCGGGGCCGAGGTCGGAGCCGCCGATGCCGATGTTGACGACGTTCCTGATCCGCTTGCCGGTGAAGCCGGTCCACTCCCCCGACCGGACCCGGTCGGCGAAGCCTGCCATCCGGTCGAGGACGGCGTGCACCTTCGGGACGACGTTCTCGCCGTCAACCTCGATCACGGCGTCCCGCGGGGCGCGCAGCGCGGTGTGCAGCACGGCCCGGTGCTCGGTGGTGTTGATCTTCTCGCCGCGGAACATGGCGTCGCGCAGCCCGAAGACATCGGTGGCGGCGGCCAGCTCACGCAGCAGTCGCAGGGTCTCGTCGGTGACGAGGTGCTTGGAGTAGTCGACGTACAGGTCGCCGACCTGTGCGGTGTAGCCGGTTCCGCGGTCCGGGTCGGCCGCGAACAGGTCCCGCAGATGGGTGTCCGCGAGCTGGTCGCGGTGGTTGGCCAGAGCGGTCCACTCGGGCGTCTGATGGAGCCTGGTACGGCCGTCTGCGTTCATGGTCCCAACCTAGCCCAGCGCAAAGCCGCGGCCGGCCCGCAACCAGCTCCGGCCAGGCACCTTGTGGGCACCCGGCCGGTCTCTCCCTCTAGATCTCGCCGCGCAGTTTGGCGAGGGCCTCGGCGAGGATCGCCTCCCCGTCCGCGTCGCTGCGCCGTTCCCGGACGTACGCCAGGTGGGTCTTGTACGGCTCGGTGCGCGGGGGGGCCGGCGGGTTGTCCCGGTCCTGCCCGGCCGGGAAGCCGCAGCGCGGGCAGTCCCAGGTCTCGGGCACCTGTGCGTCGCTGGCGAAGCTGGGCTGTGTCTCGTGCCCGTTGGAGCACCAGAAGGAGATGCGCAGACGCGGAGCGGACTCACCGCGCTCGGCCTCGCCCATCGGCCCCGCCCCGACCCGGCTTCCTCGGATCGCGTTGCCACTTGCCACGGTCGTAACTCCCTGCGTGATGGTGCCGCGAAGCGAGTCGGCGTTCCGCTCCGCTGCGAGCGCCTCAGTCTACGTAAGGCCCAACGCGCGTCCAGTGATTGGAGTTACAGACCCCGCACATAGACGCACGCCCCATGATAGGCCGCGCTCAGCAGCGCGTACCGAACATGGGGCGTTACGTACGGATCGGGTTCGCGGGGGTCGTCAGTCCAGCTTCATGAGCAGGGCGAGGACGATGATGCACGCGAGCCACATCAGACCGACGACCACGGTGATGCGGTCGAGGTTGCGCTCGGCGACCGAGGAGCCGCCGACGGAGGACTGCATACCGCCACCGAACATGTCGGAGAGGCCGCCGCCCTTCCCCTTGTGCATCAGCACCAGCAGCATCAGCAGCAGGCTGAAGACGATCAGGGCGATCGAGAACCCCATTACCACGGCTGGACCAACTTCCTCGGATCTGGATCGACGACGACGGGGGCCGGAGCCCGGGGCCGGGCCGCGCGGAGGCGGCCGGACCGGTGGCCAAGCCTACGGCCCCCGCAAGGGTACGACGTAACGCCGCTAGCGCCTACTCACTGCTCCTCACTGCGCGATCATCACTGGTCACGGAAGCGGACGATCTTCACGAACTCGTCCGAGTCCAGCGAGGCCCCGCCCACCAGCGCGCCGTCGATGTCGGCCTGCGCCATGATCTCGGCGACGTTGCCGCCCTTGACGGAGCCGCCGTACTGGATGCGGACCTGGTCGGCGACGTCCTGGGCGTACAGCTCGGCGAGCTTGCCGCGGATCGCCGCGCAGACCTCCTGGGCGTCCTCGGCGCCGCAGACCTTGCCGGTGCCGATGGCCCAGACGGGCTCGTAGGCGATCACGAGGGTGGCGGCCTGCTCGGCGGTGATGTCCTTGAGGCCGTCCTCGACCTGGGCGAGGGTGTGGGTGACGTGGTGGCCCGCCTCGCGGACCTCCAGTTCCTCGCCCACGCACAGGATCGGGGTCAGACCGTGCTTGAAGGCGGCCCTGACCTTGGCGTTCACGATGTCGTCGGTCTCGGCGTGGTACTGCCGTCGCTCGGAGTGACCGACGGTGACATAGGTGCACTTCAGCTTGGCGAGCATCGGGCCGGAGATCTCGCCCGTGTAGGCGCCGGAGTCGTGCGCGGAGAGGTCCTGGGCGCCGTAGCGGATCTTCAGCTTGTCGCCGTCGACCAGGGTCTGCACGGAACGCAGGTCGGTGAAGGGCGGCAGGACCGCGACCTCGACGGCCTCGTAGTCCTTGTCGGCCAGGGCGAAGGCGAGCTTCTGGACGTGCGCGATGGCCTCAAGGTGGTTGAGGTTCATCTTCCAGTTGCCCGCCATCAGGGGCGTACGGGTCGTCATGCGGGGTCAGTCCTCCAGTGCGGCGAGGCCGGGGAGCGTCTTGCCCTCAAGGTATTCGAGGGAGGCGCCGCCACCGGTCGAGATGTGGCCGAATGCGCCCTCGTCGAAGCCCAGGGTGCGCACGGCGGCGGCGGAGTCGCCACCGCCGACCACGGTGAAGCCCGGGGAGTCGAGGAGTGCCTGGGCGACCGCCTTGGTGCCCTCGGCGTAGTCGGGGTGCTCGAAGACGCCCATGGGGCCGTTCCAGAAGACGGTGGCGGCGTCGGTGAGCTTCGAGGCGTACAGCTTGCGGGTCTCCGGACCGATGTCCAGGCCCATGGTGTCGGCCGGGACGGCGTCCGCGGCGACGGTGGTGGGGTGTGTGGGCGCCTGGTCCGACAGGTCGGGGAACCGCGGGGCGACCACCACGTCGACGGGCAGCACCAGGTCGACGCCGGTCTTCTCGGCGCGCTCGACGTACTCCAGGACGGCCGGGATCTGGTCCTCCTGGAGGAGGGACGTGCCGATCTCGTGGCCCTTGGCCTTGAGGAAGGTGTACGCCATGCCGCCGCCGATGAGGATGCGGTCGGCCTTGCCGAGCAGTTCGTCGATCACGGCGAGCTTGTCGGAGACCTTGGCGCCGCCGAGGACGACGACGTAGGGGCGCTTGACGTCCTCGGTGAGCTTCTTCAGGACGCCGACCTCGGTGGCGATCAGGAAGCCGGCGTAGTGCGGGAGGCGGGCCGGGAGGTCGTAGACGGAGGCGTGCCGGCGGTGGACCGCGCCGAAGCCGTCACCGACGTAGACGTCGGCGAGGGCGGCGAGCCGGTCGGCGAACTCGCCGCGCTCGGTGTCGTCCTTGCTGGTCTCACCGGCGTTGAAGCGCAGGTTCTCGACGACCGCGACCTGGCCGGGCTCCAGTCCGTCGACGGCGGCGTGGGCGGCGGGGCCGACGGTGTCCTCGGCGAACGCGACGGGGGCGCCGAGGAGTTCACCGAGCCGCTCGGCGGCCTGGAGGAGGGAGAACTTCGGGTCCGGGGCGCCCTTGGGGCGGCCGAGGTGGGAGGCGACGATCACCTTGGCGCCCGCGTCGGCCAGCGCCTTGACGGTGGGCAGCACGGCGCGGATCCGGCCGTCGTCGGTGATGAGGCCGTCCGCCATCGGAACGTTCAGGTCGGCGCGGACGAAGACCCGCCTGCCGTCCACACCGTCGGCGAGAAGTTCGTCAATCGTCTTCATGGACTACTCCTGGTCAGGGACTCTTGATCGTAGGAGAGCGGGTCGGGCCGCGTGCGCGCCGGGGGCCGTCCGCGGCTCGGCGGGGTCCGTACGTGCGTCAGGGCTCGGACAGCGCGGCCGTGCGCTGCCCGAGCCCTGCCTCACACGAAGTGGCCCGCGCTGGGGATCAGAGCTGGTCGCCGACGAAGACCGTGAGGTCGACGAGGCGGTTGGAGTAGCCCCACTCGTTGTCGTACCAGCCGAGGACCTTCACCGAGGTGCCCTCCTGGACCATGGTCAGGGAGGAGTCGAAGGTGCAGGAGGCCGGGTCGCTGACGATGTCGGAGGACACGATCGGGTCCTCGGTGTAGTAGAGGATGCCCTTCAGCTCGCCGTCGGCGGCCTTCTTGAACGCGGCGTTGACCTCGTCCTTGGTGACCTCGCGGCTCAGCTCCACGACCAGGTCGGTGACCGAGCCGGTGGGCACGGGCACGCGCATCGCCATGCCGTCGAGCTTGCCCTGGAGCTGCGGCAGCACCAGCGCGGTGGCCTTCGCGGCGCCCGTGGTGGTGGGGATGATGTTCTCCGCGGCGGCGCGGGCGCGGCGCAGGTCCGAGTGCGGGAAGTCCAGGATCCGCTGGTCGTTGGTGTACGCGTGGACCGTCGTCATCAGACCGCGGACGATGCCGAAGTTCTCGTCCAGGACCTTCGCCATGGGCGCCACACAGTTGGTGGTGCAGGAGGCGTTGGAGATGACGTGGTGGTTCGCCGGGTCGTACTGGTCCTGGTTGACGCCCATCACGATGGTGACGTCTTCGTTCTTCGCCGGGGCGGAGATGATGACCTTCTTGGCCCCACCGGCGATGTGCTTCTCGGCGTCCGCCTTCTTGGTGAAGATGCCGGTCGACTCGATGACGATGTCGACGCCCAGCTCGCCCCACGGGATGTCGGAGGGGTTGCGCTCGGAGAGCACCTTGATGGTGTGGCCGTCGACCGTGATGGTGTCGGCGGTGTGCGAGACCTCCTGCTTGAGGCGGCCCAGGATGGTGTCGTACTTGAGCAGGTGCGCGGTGGTGGCGGTGTCACCCAGGTCGTTGACAGCCACGATGTCGATGTCGGCGCCCTGGTCCAGCAGCGCGCGGAAATAGTTACGACCGATGCGGCCAAACCCGTTGATGCCTACGCGGATCGTCACGAACCGATCTCCTCGTTGCCTACGCCGGCTCTAGCTACCGGCGAGCTGTATTTGGGATGTCCCCGACCACCACCGACCCTACCTCTCCGATGCCGCCGGGGTGACATCGAGACGGCCTATACACGACACGGCGGCCCGTACCCATCGGTAGGGGGTACGGGCCGCCGCGATCGCCGTGCCGGAGGCTGTTCAGATGTGCGGCCGACGGCTCAACTGTCGAGCGAGGCGAGGGCCCGGCGGACGAGGGCCGCCCGGTCGGACGCCGATGTCAGATGCTCCAGGCCGAAGCCGAGGAGCACGGTGTCGTCGGTGGTCACGGCGCCGTGGGTGCGGAACAGCTCTCCGGTCCTGGCCCAGTCCTCGACCACGGCGGGGCTGCCGGTGGGCGGTCCCGGGACGGCCCAGGCGCCGAGCGAGGTCTCGAAGCCCTCGGTGCCGGTCGCCGTGCCGCCGACGACCAGTCCGGCCTCGTCGGCGAGGACACCGCGACCGCCGGTGCCCGGGTCGGTGACATAGCTCAGGGACAGCTCGACGGTCTTCCCGGCGTAGGCGGACAGGTCGAAGGAGACCTGCTGCCAGCCGCTGGAGGCGCCGGTGAGGCTGTTCCAGGAGCCGCTGGTGCCGGAGGCGGTGCAGCCGTCCGCGCCGCGGGTCAGATAGCGGGTGAGCGCGGGGTGGGCCTGGAGGAGGAACCCGGCCTCGCACTCGGCGGGCACGGTGGTGCCGGTGGCGCCGCCGGCCTCGGGGAGCGTGGTCCAGTCGTCACCGCCCGCGGTACGGGCCTCCAGCAGGGCGTGGTCGTAGCCCTCCTCGGTGTCCCACAGCAGCCGGGTGCTGAGGCTGGGCCGGTCGGCGGCGGTCACCGAGGTGAGGTCGATGGTGCGGGTGAGGCGGTTCCAGGCGTAGTCGGAGTGCTTGACGGCGGCCATGGAGGAGCCCGCGTACGGCCCGTACGGGTTGACTGTGCCGGGGTAGCCGCCCGCGCCCGCGCTGCGGAACTGCGGGTAGTCGGTCACCGGCAGGGTGTCGGAGGTCACGCTGAAGGACCCGGCGGTGTCGAGCGGGTTGCCGGGCGCGGCGCCGAGCGGTCCGGAGACGCCCGCCAGTCTGCCGCCGCCCTGGAAGGCGGTGGCGCCGGGCAGGCTCGTCCGGGAGTAGGCGCCGAGGTAGTACTGGCCGAAGTCGTTGGACGGGGTGCCGCCGCCGAGGTCGACATTGCCGCCGGCGCGCTCGCCCGCCTCGATCAGCCGGCCGCCCTCGTTGAGGTAGGCGCGCAGCTGGAGCTGGGTGGGGTTGCCGGGGACGGCGGCGCCCGTGTAGTGGACGACGGTGTCGAAGTGGCCGAGCACGCCGAGCGCGTCGGGGGCGCCCTGCTGGGCGACGTTCCAGACGACCGCCTTGCGGCCGTTGGCCTTCAGGGCGTCGACGTAGGTCCGGGCCTGGGTGGCCGCGGTACCGGCCGAGCCTTCCTCGGCGACGACGAGGGTGTCGGCGCGGGGCCGCTCGGCGACGGTGTAGGTGAAGCGCTGGCTCCTGACCTCCTTGCCGGAGCGGGTCTCGCCGGTGAACCACACCTCGACCCGGTCGCCGGGCCCGCCGTCCTCGACCTCGGCCCGGTACTCGTCGAAGTGGAGGTTGTCCTCACCGCCGTAGACCTCGCCGCCCTTCCAGGGCTTCAGGTTCTGGTCGTGGGTGCGGCCACCGTTGACCCGATACTTCAGCTCCTTGTCCCGCACGGACTTGCGGGCGACGACGGAGACCTCCTGGTCGCCGCCGCGCGCGTAGGAGGTGGTGAAGGGGGCCGGGGTGAAGTCGGGGGCGTCGATGCCGACCGAGGACTTGGGGCGGTCCGGGGTGGCGGCGGACTCGGCGACGGAGAGCGCGAAGGGGATGTTGGTCTCGAACTCCTTCTGGATCAGCCCCTCGTCGTCCGGGAAGTTGAAGCCGGACTGACAGTCGGCGGCGTTCCACTCGTCGTCCGGGTCACTGGCCGAGACGGTCTGGCAGGTGGACATCTCCGGGGTGAACATCGCGACGCCGTTGACGTTGGCCGCGTGTCCGTCCGCCTCGCCGTTGGTGGTGTACAGCTCGGAGGAGACCTGGGGGCGGTAGCCGGGGATGGCGGAGTTCTCGGGGGTGCCCGCGAGCGCCTTGTAGACGACGTCGTCCGGGGTCGAGGTGGCGACCTGCCAGCCGACGCCGTAGAGGAGGAGTTCGGCGGCGGAGTGGTAGTTGATGCCGTAGTCGAAGCCGATCCGGCGCTGGAAGGCGTCGATCGCCTTGGTCTCGGGCTCGGAACCCGGGCTCGCGCCGCGATACGTCTGGCTGGTGGGGTTCGGGGAGGAGCCCTCGTTGTCGTAGCCCCACTTGTAGGCGAAGTTGCGGTTGAGGTCGACGCCGTCGCCGGTGGAGATGGCGCCGTCGCCGTTCACGTCCCGCATGTTCTTGCGCCAGAGGCGGTTGTCCTCGTGCTCGAACGTGTAGTCGTAGCCGTCGGGGTTGGCCGAGAGCACGAACCACAGTTCGGTGGAGTCGACGATCTTCTTGATCCGCCGGTCGTCGTCGTACTTGTCCACGTAGTGGTGGAGGAGCCGCCGGGTCATCTCCGGGGTGATCCACTCGCGGGCGTGCTGGTTGGACATGTACAGCACGGAGGGCTTGGAGCCGTCCTTGGACGTCTTGGCGTTCTTGGTCAGCTTGAGGGCGAGGATGTTCTCGCCCTGGACCGTCCTGCCGATGGAGACGACCTTGGCGAGACCCGGGTTCTCCCGGGCCGTCCGCAGGATCTCCTCCTTGAGCCCCCCGCTGCCGCCGTACGGCCGGAAGACGCCGTCGGCGTTGGACTCGGTCCGGGCCTCGGCCCTGGCCGAGACCTTGTGCTCGGCGAGATCGACGCCCTGGTCCTGCAGCGCGTCGGCCTGCTCGTCGGTGAGGAAGACCTCGACGGACGCGGTGCCCTGCTCGGGCGCCTGCTCCGTGAGTTCGTGCGCGTCCTGGCCCGCGGCCAGCAGGAGCGGGATCTGCTCCTTGGTGACCTCGGCCCGGAACACCTTGACCTCGTCCGCGCCGGACGAGGTCGGGACGGCGGCGGGTGCGCTGCCGGGCTGTGCCTGGGCGATGGGTGCGATGAGCGCTCCGCTGGTCAGGAGCGCGCCGACAGCGAGGATCGATCTCGCTCTAGGTCTCATGAACCCCCCTAGCAAGTGTCCGCCACAGTGGCGAATGCCTGAAAGGCTCATGACACCTCATGATCGAGTCAAGGGTGCGGATCAAGACTGCGACACACCGGGGGCGGTGGGGGTGCGGTCGAGGGGAGTGGGGGAAGGGGGTGGGGGAAGGGGGTGGCGGGGCGGTGGGGTGGGCTGGACTCGGCGTTCCACCGCCTGTCTCCGTGGCGTACGACTGGCCTGATCCGTGTGCCGTACGAGCGGGCCGGCCGCTGTCGCGTGTGTGCGGGCCGGCCGCTGTCGCGTATGTGTGCGTCGGCCGCTGTCGCGTACGAAGGGGCTGGCCGCTGTCGCGTACGAGCGGGCCGGGCTTCGTGGGGGAGCGCCGCCTCGGCGCCGTCGGGCATGACCGGATCGGACCCGAGGGTTGTTGCGTACGGTCGGAACGGCCTCGTCGGGTACGACCGGACCGTTTCCGGCTCCGACTCCGGCTCCGACTCCTGCGAGCGCCCCCGTTGTGTACGGGCCCGGACCCGGCCCCGTTGCGTGGGGTCGGGTCCGTTCGGGGTCAGCCGGCGACCGTGTCGACCAGGTCCTCGCTGAGGTTGGCGTCCGTGCCCGGGATGCCCAGGTCCGTGGCGCGCTTGTCGGCCATGGCGAGCAGCCGGCGGATCCGGCCGGCCACGGCGTCCTTGGTCAGCGGCGGGTCGGCGAGCGCGCCCAGCTCCTCCAGCGAGGCTTGCTTGTGCTCCATGCGCAGCCGCCCGGCCGCGGCGAGGTGCTCGGGGACCTCGTCGCCGAGGATCTCCAGCGCGCGGGCCACCCGCGCCCCGGCGGCGACGGCGGCGCGGGCCGACCGCCGCAGGTTGGCGTCGTCGAAGTTGGCCAGCCGGTTGGCGGTGGCACGGACCTCGCGCCGCATCCGGCGCTCCTCCCACGCCAGCACCGACTCATGCGCGCCGAGCCGGGTGAGGAGCGCGCCGATCGCGTCGCCGTCGCGGACCACCACCCGGTCCACGCCCCGCACCTCACGGGCCTTCGCGGCGATCGACAGCCGACGCGCGGCGCCGACCAGCGCGAGCGCGGCCTCGGGGCCGGGGCAGGTCACCTCCAGGGAGGAGGACCGGCCGGGCTCGGTGAGCGAACCGTGGGCGAGGAACGCGCCCCGCCAAGCCGCCTCGGCATCGCAGGTGGCCCCGGAGACCACCTGCGGCGGCAGCCCCCGGATGGGCCGGCCCCGTCCGTCGACCAGGCCGGTCTGCCGGGCCAGCTGATCGCCGCCGGCGACCACCCGCACCACGTACCGCGAACCGCGGCGCAGCCCGCCCGGTGCCATCACGATCAGTTCCGAGCTGTGCCCGAAGATCTCCAGGATGTCCCGCTTGAGGCGGCGGGCCGCCATCGCCGTGTCCAGCTCCGCCTCGATCACAATGCGCCCGCTCACCAGGTGAAGGCCGCCGGCGAACCGCAGAATCGCGGAGACCTCCGCCTTTCTGCAGCAGGTCCGGGTGACGGGGAGCCGGGAGATCTCGTCCTTCACCGCTGCCGTCATCGCCATGGGCCGATCCTTCCATGCATCCGAAAAATACGGTCGTACGCGGCGGCCAGCAGCTCCGGGTCGTGCCGCGGAGTGCCGTCGGTCCGGGCCACCGTCGCCAGCTCCACCGCGGCTCCGAACCGCTTGGCGGCGTCGGTCAGCGAGTCGCGGTCGGGTACGGCGGCCAAGTCGGCCAGCACCACGTCCAGGGCGAGTTTAGGGGCGTGTCGTCCCAAAACCTCCAAATGACGCTGCGGGGAGAAGCCGTCGGTTTCTCCGGGCTGCGGGGCGAGGTTCAGCGAGAGTACCCGGCGGGCCTTGGTCTCGGTCAGCGCGTCGAGCAGCTCGGGCACCAGCAGATGCGGGATGACCGACGAGAACCAGGAGCCGGGGCCGAGCACCACCCAGTCGGCGTCCAGCACCGCCGCCACCGCCTCCGGCACGGCCGGCGGGTCGTTCGGCACCAGGTGGACCGACTGGACCTCGCCCGGGGTGAGCGCCACATTGGCCTGTCCGCGCACGGTGTCGACCTGTTCGGGAAGGACCGGGTCGTGGCCGCGCACCAGGGCCTGGAGCTCCAGCGGCACGGCCGACATCGGCAGTACCCGGCCGTGCGCGCCGAGCAGTCTGCCGACCAGGTCGAGGGCCTGCACATGGTCGCCGAGCTGTTCCCAGAGGGCGACGATCAGCAGATTGCCCACGGCGTGGCCGTGCATCTCGCCCTCGGACTGGAAGCGGTGCTGGATGACCCGGGCCCAGGTCTGCCCCCAGTCGTCGTCCCCGCACAGCGCGGCCAGCGCCTTGCGCAGATCGCCGGGCGGCAGCACACCCATCTCGTCGCGCAGCCGCCCGCTGGAGCCGCCGTCGTCGGCCACGGTGACGACGGCGGTGAGGTCGCCGGTGATCCGGCGCAGCGCGGCGAGCGAGGCGGACAGGCCCATGCCACCGCCGAGCGCGACCACCTTGGGCTGGGCGCCCCTGCGGCGCGTCCGGCCGCCGCGCACGGCCGGGGCCGACCGGCCTTCGGTCGCCGTCCGACGGCCCTCGGCCGCCGTCCGGCGCAGTCGGCCCAGCCGGGGATTACGGTCGGTCATTCGCGTCCCATGTCCCGGTGGACGACCACCGTCTCCACACCTTCGGCCGCGAGGCGTGCGGCGAGCTTCTCCGACATCGCGACCGAGCGGTGCTTGCCGCCGGTGCAGCCGATGGCGATGGTCACATACCGCTTGCCCTCACGGCGGTACCCGGCCGCGATCAGCCGCAGCAGCTCGGCATAGCGGTCGAGGAAGTCCTTGGCGCCGGGCTGGTTGAAGACATACCCGGCGACCTCCTCGTTGAGGCCGGTGAAGGGCCGCAGCTCCGGCACCCAGTGCGGGTTGGGCAGGAACCGCATGTCCGCCACCAGGTCGGCGTCGACCGGCAGCCCGTACTTGAAGCCGAACGACATCACCGTCGCCCGCAGCTCCGGCTCCTCCTCCCCGGCGAACTGGGCGTCCATCTTGGCGCGCAGCTCATGCACATTGAGGCTGGAGGTGTCGATCACCAGGTCGGCGTCACCGCGCAGCTCGCGCAGCAGTTCGCGCTCGGCGGCGATGCCGTCCACGATCCGGCCGTCGCCCTGGAGCGGGTGCGGGCGGCGCACCGACTCGAAGCGGCGCACCAGCGCGTCGTCCGAGGACTCCAGGAACACGATCCGCCGGGTGACGTGCTTGGACTCCAGGTCGGCGAGCGACTCGCGGAGGTTGTCGAAGAACCGCCGCCCCCGTACGTCGACCACGACCGCGATCCGCGCCACATTGCCCTGCGAGCGGGCGCCCAGCTCCACCATGGTGGGGATCAGCGCGGGCGGCAGGTTGTCGACCACGAACCAGCCGAGGTCCTCCAGACACTTGGCCGCGGTGGACCGGCCGGCCCCGGACATACCGGAGATGATCACCAGTTCGGGGATGGCCGTGTCCGGGATGCCCGGCGCCGAGGCGTCCGCGCTCACCTGCTCTCCTTCGCGCTGCTGCGGCCCGCTGTCGCCCTGGGCCGCCTGCCCGGCGCCCTGCGCGCCCGGCTCGGGGTCGTGCTGCCGCGCACCGGGGCGGGTGGCGTCCGCGCCTGTCTCATGGGGCGCGGTTCCCTGTTCTGATGTGCTCTGCTTCTCGTGCTCGTTCATGTCTCCATCCCCCGTCGCTCGTCCGGGGTGCTCGCTGTCACGGGCTCCCCTGGTGAGGCCCCCGCCGTCGTCTCGGGCGCCTCGTCGTCCTGGTCCTCCATGATCTCCCCGGTCGCCGTGTTCACGGCGGGTGCGGCCGGGGCCGCCCGGGCGAGGGCCGCGGCCACGGTCTCCGCCGTCTTACGGCCTATGCCCGGGACCTCACAGATCTGATCAATTGTCGCGGATCTCAGCTTCTTCACCGAACCGAAGTGCTTGATGAGCGCCTGCTTACGGGTCTCGCCCAGTCCGGGGACCTCGTCCAGCGGGCCGGCCCGGAAGCGCTTGGCCCGTTTGCTGCGCTGGTAGGTGATGGCGAAACGGTGCGCCTCGTCGCGGACGCGCTGGAGCAGATAGAGGCCCTCGCTGGTGCGGGGCAGGACGACCGGGTCCTCGTCGTCCGGCAGCCACACCTCCTCCAGCCGCTTGGCCAGCCCGCACACCGCGATGTCGTCGATCCCCAGTTCGTCCAGGGCACGGCGGGCCGCCAGCACCTGGGGGCGTCCGCCGTCGACCACCACGAGCTGCGGCGGATAGGCGAACTTCTTCGGCCGCCCGTCGTCGTCCTTGAGCCCCGCGACGGGCAGCAGGTCGTCGCCGTCCGTGCTGGTCAGGTCGGTGTCGGCGCCGTTTGTGAGGGGGGTGTCCGCCGTCAGGCCGCCCTCGTCGCCCCACTCCCCGGTGCGCTCCTTCTCGGCGAGGTAGCGCCGGAAGCGGCGGGTGATCACCTCGTGCATGGACCGGACGTCGTCCTGGCCCTCGAAGCTCTTGATCTGGAAGCGGCGGTACTCGCTCTTGCGCTGGAGGCCGTCCTCGAACACGACCATGGACGCCACCACGTCGTCGCCCTGGAGATGGGAGATGTCGTAGCACTCGATCCGCAGCGGGGCGCTGTCCAGATCGAGGGCCTCGGCGATCTCCTCCAGCGCGCGGGAGCGGGTGGTCAGGTCGGAGGCGCGCTTGGTCTTGTGCAGCACGAGCGACTGCTGGGCATTGCGCTGCACGGTCTCCATCAGCGCCTTCTTGTCGCCGCGCTGCGGGATCCGCAGGGAGACCTGGGAGCCGCGCCGGTCGGCGAGCCACTGCTGGACCGGTTCGACCGGGTCGGGCAGGGCCGGGACCAGCACCTCCTTGGGCACGGCGTCCCCGCTCTCCTCGCCGTACAACTGCTGGAGGGCGTGTTCGACCAGGGCGCCGGTGGTGATCTCCTCGACCTTGTCGGTGACCCAGCCGCGCTGGCCGCGCACCCGTCCGCCGCGCACATGGAAGATCTGCACGGCCGCTTCCAGCTCGTCCTCGGCGACCGCGATGAGATCGGCGTCGGTCGCGTCGGCGAGCACGACCGCGTTCTTCTCCATGGCCTTCTTCAGGGCCTCGATGTCGTCGCGCAGCCGGGCGGCCCGCTCGTACTCCATCTCGTCGGCCGCCTCCATCATCCGCTTCTCCAGGCGGCGCAGATAGGTGCCGGTGCGGCCGGCCATGAAGTCGCAGAACTCCTCGGCGAGTTCCCGGTGGTCCTCGGGGGAGATCCGGCCGACGCAGGGCGCGGAGCACTTGCCGATGTAGCCGAGCAGACAGGGGCGGCCGGTGCGGGAGGCGTTCTTGAAGACACCGGCCGAGCACGTACGCACCGGGAAGACCCGCAGGAGCAGGTCGACGGTGTCGCGGATCGCCCAGGCGTGTCCGTACGGTCCGAAGTAGCGGACGCCCTTTTTCTTCTGACCGCGCATCACCTGGACGCGTGGGAACTCCTCGTTCATCGTCACCGCGAGATACGGGTAGCTCTTGTCGTCGCGGTACTTGACGTTGAACCTGGGGTCGTACTCCTTGATCCAGGAGTACTCCAGCTGGAGGGCCTCGACCTCCGTGGACACCACCGTCCACTCCACGGACGTGGCCGTGGTGACCATCGTGCGGGTGCGCGGGTGGAGTCCGGCCAGGTCCTGGAAGTAGTTCGCCAGGCGCTGACGCAGGCTCTTCGCCTTCCCGACGTAGATCACCCGGCGGTGCTCGTCGCGGAATCGGTACACCCCCGGGGAGTCCGGGATCTCACCCGGCCTGGGGCGGTAGCTGGAGGGATCGGCCATGTCTCCAACCCTACTGGCGAGCAGTGACACTCCGTGCTGCCTGCGAACCACCCCGGCCATCACTCTGCGTAATCATGTTCGACCGTCTCCTCCCCCACCCCGCCGGGGGAGGCCGTTCCGGTCCCCTGGCACCCCCGGGCCCCACCCCCGGACAACCCGACCACACCCAGGACACCCCGTCCGGAAGTACGACCCTGTTGGGCAACAGGTGTTGTCGGGACTTGGTCAACACGCTTCAATGCGGGGGAACTCGGGGCAGAGAACGACGGCGCGACGGAGCGAAGCACGGCCCGGCGCCGACGGGGGTGGCCCCACGACCGGCGCGAACGGTCCGACCAGCCGTAGCGAACAGTGACAGAAAGGCCCCTGCATGCCGCACGCCACTCAGCCCGTGGAACAGCAGGACATCACCACCACGGAACTGGACTCGGCCCTGCGAGGCGGACCCTTCCACGTCGCCCTGCGCGCCGCGATCGCCGCCCGGGGACTGCCGCTCCAGCGCGTCCAGCACCATCTGACGCGGCACGGTGTGAAGGTCGGCGTCACGAGCCTGAGTTACTGGCAGCAGGGCGCCCGCCGCCCGCAGCGCCCCGAGTCCCTGCGTGCCGTACGCGCCCTGGAGGAGATCCTGCAACTGCCCGAGGAGTCCTTGATACGGCTCCTCGGCGACGCCGACGAACGCCACCCCACCGGCTCACGCGCCGCCGCCCGCTCCTACCGCTCCCTCGTCGCGGCCTCCGGCGTCCTGGAACAACTCCTCGACGACCTCGGCATCCCCCTTGACGGCGGGCTGCACATGCTCGGCCACCACGAGCGCGTCGACATCGGCCCGCGCCGCGAACTCCTCGGCCGCGACTCCCACCACATCGTGCGCGCCCACCGCGACGGGGTGGACCGCTTCGTCGCCGTCCACCACGGCGACCCCGGCTGCCTCCCCGACCGGATGGCCGTGCACGCCCTGGAGAACTGCCGCACCGGCCGCGTCCGCCGCCATCAGGACACCGGCGTCCTCGTCGCCGAACTCCATTTCGACACCCGTCTGCGCGCCGGCGACACCCATCTCTTCCGGTACGCCGTCGAGGACGGCACCGCGGACGCCTGCGGCGAGTACGTCCGTGGCTTCGGCCCCGCGGGGGGTCAGTACGCGCTCCAGATCCGCTTCCACGAGCACACCCTCCCGGTGCGCTGCCACCGCTTCGCCCAGCACTCGGCGGCGGCACCCCGCAGCGGCCGTCAGGAGTTGCCCCTCACCGCCCACCACTCGGTGCACTTCGTCGAGCCTAGGGTCCGCTCGGGCATCCTCGGCATCGACTGGGACTGGGAGTGACACCCCCACCACCCCACGCCGACCGGGCTGATCCGAACGACAGGCCCTGGCTATAGCTAGGCGTCCGGCCCGACCACCAGTCGTCCGTTCTCCGCGCGTACGGACAGCTTCGGCAACGCCACGGTGGCCGGGCCCTCCAGCACCTCACCGGTCATCGCGTCGAACTCGCTGCCGTGGCAGGGGCAGATCAGCCGCGTCCCCTCCATCTTGTGGATCGCGCAGCCCGCGTGCGTGCACACCGTGCCGTACGCCGTCATCGCGCCGTCGTAGGACCGGCTGACGACCACGTTGTGGTCCCGGTAGAACGCGGCCCCGCCGCTCGCGACCTCGCCCTCCGCCCCGACCTCCACCGGCCCGGTCGGCGTGGCGGGCCTCGCCCCCTTGTCCCCGGGCGAGCAGGCGGCCGTCCCCAGCCCCGCCGCGACCGGCGCGACCACCGCTCCCCGCAGAACGGTACGACGGCTCGCTGAGGGACTGGTGCCGGGCATGAGGTCTCCACGTGCGGGTGTTCGAGCGGTGCGGGACGACGATAACCGACGGTCAGAGGGCCGGAGGGCGGGGGTACGGCCCGACGTCGGGCCGAGGGGGCGCGGGAAGCAGGGAGAGGCGCGGGGAGCAGGGAGAGGCGCGGGGAGCAGGGAGAGGCGCGGGGAGCAGGGAGAGGCGCGGGGAGCAGGGAGAGGCGCGGGGAGCAGGGAGAGGCGCGGGAAGGGCCCGCCGGGTGGCGTAAACGCTTGCGCAAGCGTTTACGCGGGGGCCGGGATGGGATACGTTCCGGGCCTGAACAGCGTGCCGAGCCGAGGTGAGGAGCCGACGTGACGAGCCCGGCTCGGCGGCAGCTCGGCGGCGCGCAGAGTCGGCGGGCGGCGGCTCGGCGGCTGGCGGCTGGCGGCTGGCGGCTGGCGGCTCGGCAACTCAACAGCTCGACGGCTCGACGGCTCGACGGCTCGACGGCTCGACGGCTCGACGGCTCGACGGCTCGACGGCGTGATCGGACATCCCGGAGGGGGACGGCACCATGGCGACGATGGCCGATGTGGCGCGCTGCGCGGGTGTCTCCGTGGCGACGGTCTCCCATGTCCTGAACGGCACCCGCCCCGTCCTCCCCCACACCCGCCAGGCCGTCCTGGACGCCGTCGAGGAACTCGGCTACACCCCCAACACCCTGGCCCGCTCCCTGGTGACCTCCCGCACCCGCTCCATCGGGCTCGCCGTGTCGGCGATCAGCAACCCCTACTTCACGGAGATCCTCCAGGGCGTCGAGGCCGCGGCCCTGGAACACGGCTACAGCCTGCTCATCGCCGATCCGCACGACGACCCCGACCATGAGCGCAAGGTCGTCCGGCTGCTGCACGAACGCCGCGTGGACGGCCTGATCCTCGCCCCCTCGGCCGACCCGCACGCGGCCCTCGCCCATCTCCTCCGCCACAACGTCCCCACCGTCCTCCTGGACCGCCTGGTCCACTCCCCCACGGCCCACAGCGACCCCGGGGAGCCCAGGGACACCAGAGACCCCAGGGACACCAGGGACCCTGAGGACCGCAGGGACACCGAGGACCCCGGTCCCGCCGGCCCCCGCTTCGACCAGGTCTGCGCCGAGAACACCGAGCCCATGAGCCGGCTCGTCACCCATCTCGCCGACCTGGGCCATCGCCGCATCGCCCTGGTCGCGGGCCTTCCCGGACTGAGTACCACCAGCGAGCGCATCGTCGGCTACCGCGAGGGCCTCACCCTCGCCGGACTCCCCCACGACGGGTGTCTCCTCGTCCACGGCGACTCGACCTCGCGGGCCGCCGAGCGGGCCACCGACACCCTGCTCTCCCTGCCCACCCCGCCGACCGCCCTGGTCACCGGCAACAACGCCATGACCATCGGCGCCCTGCGCACCCTGCGCGCCCGGGGACTCTCCGTCCCCCACGACCTCGCCCTGTGCTGCTTCGACGACTTCGCCTGGGCGGATCTCTTCTCCCCCCGCCTCACCGCGATCGCCCAGCCCAGCAAGGAGATCGGCGCCCAGGCCGTACGGATCCTGCTGGACCGTCTCGCCGACCCGCACCGCCCCGCCCGTACCGTCCGTCTCCCCTGCGCCTTCGTCCACCGCACCTCCTGCGGCTGCCCGGACGAGCCGATCGGGGCGGGTACCGACGGGCGCCGTCCGTCCGCACAGCCGTCCCTCCGCCCGGAGCCCGAGAGAGGAACCCTCCCGTGATCGTCGTCGCCGGTGAAGCCCTGATCGATCTGGTGCCCCAGGACACCGGCGCCCTCGCGCCCCTGCGGCCCGCCCTCGGTGGAGGCCCCTACAACACCGCCGTCGCCCTCGGCCGCCTCGGCTCGCCCACCGCCTTCTCCTCCCGCGTCTCGCGGGACGCCTTCGGCGAGGCCCTCCTCGACGGGCTGCGCCGGGCCGGTGTCGACGTCTCCTCCGTGCAACGCGGCACCGAGCCCACCACCCTCGCCGTGGCCACCCTCGACGCCGGCGGCTCCGCCGCCTACGGGTTCTACGTGGACGGCACCGCCGACCGCCTCTTCACCGCCCCCGACCGGCTTCCCGCCGCCACCCGCGCCGTCTCCTTCGGCACCTGCTCACTCGTCCTCGAACCGGGCGCCACCGCCTACGAGGAACTGCTGCGGTCCGCCGCCGCCCGAGGCGTGTTCACCGCTCTGGACCCGAACATCCGTGCCGTCCTGATCCCCGACGCCGACGCCTACCGCGCCCGGTTCCGGGGATGGCTGCCGTCCGTGGACCTCCTCAAGCTCTCCGAGGAGGACGCCCACTGGCTGGGCGGCACCCCGCGCGCGTGGCTCGCCGAGGGACCCGCCGCCGTGGTGGTCACCCATGGTGGGGACGGTATGAGCGTCTTCACCCGGGACGGCTCCGAGTACTCCGTCCCCGGCGAGAAGGTCGAGGTGGTCGACACCATCGGCGCCGGTGACACCGTCAACGCCGCCCTGCTCCACGGGCTGTCCGAACAGGACGCCCTCTCCGTCCCGGCCCTGGCCGCCCTGGGCCGGGACGGCTGGACCAGGCTGCTGCGCTTCGCCGCCCGCGCCGCCGCGATCACCTGCTCCCGCGCGGGAGCGGAGCCGCCCTATGCGTCCGAGGTGGGCCGGTTCTGACCCGCGCCGGACCGGGGCCGGGTCACAGACGGTTGCGCCCGCCGACCGCCCGCAGCGCCCCCGGCGTGCGCCCGTTGAGGGTGTCGAGGGCGCGCGCGGTCGCCTCGTCGGCCGGGAGGTGGACCACGAGGCGCTGGCCGTCGTCGGGCAGGGCGAGGGACTCGAACGACAGCCGGAGCCTGCCCGCCTCGGGGTGCTCGACCAGATCGATCCCGGACCGTACGGGCATCGCCGGTACGGCGTCGATCCGGTCGGTGAACTCGGCCCCCGCCGTGACCGTCAGTTCGTCCGCCAGTGCCTTGACGTGGGGGTCGTGCCGAGGCACTTCGTTGCGGAGATAGGCGATCTGCTCATCGGCGACCCGGCCCCAGCCGGGGAACACGGCACGGGCCCGGTCGTCGGTGAACACCCACCGCACCAGGTTCGGCGGTCGGTCCTCGGTCCGGTCGAGCACGCCGAGCGGGCGGGCGAACCGCTCGTAGCCGTGCGTGTGGGCGACGATGTCGCCGAGCCAGTTGACCAGCACGGCGGGGGTGGGCTCCAGCCGGTCCAGGAGAACCCGCACGGTGGGCCGGACCGTCAGCGCGGGCGGCGGGACGGCGGTGCAGAGCAGTTTGTCGGCACCGGACTCCTTGGCCAGCCGGTAGAGCAGGATCCGCTCGGGCGCTTTGAGGAGCAGCGCGTCCCCGAGCGCGCCCAGGACCTGCGGCGAGGGGTTGCGGTCGCGCCCTTGTTCGAGCCGGATGAGGTACTCGACGCTGACGCCGGCGAGCGTCGCCAACTCGGCCCGGCGCAGCCCCGGGGTACGGCGCCGTGGGCCCTCGGGGAGTCCCACCGCGGCCGGGGTGACGGCTTCACGGCGGGTGCGCAGGAAGACGCCGAGTGGGTTGATGTCGCTCACCGGTCGAACGTACAACGCGGTCCGCCGCACAGGGTGGCCCTGTCACTACCACCATCGGCACGGTCTCCCTCCGGGCGCGGGCCCGCCCGATGGTGGGGGCATGACTGATGACAACCGCTCCGGCTCGCCGGTCGCCACCGCCCTGCCCCTGTCGCCCGGTGAGTGGGTGCTCGACCCGCTCCACTCGGCTGTGAACTTCACCATCCGCCACCTCGGGATCGCCAAGGTGCGTGGACGGTTCGCCGATGTACAGGCCGAGTTGTACATCGGTCGGACGGCCGAGGAGGTGCGGGTCCGCGCGGAGATCGCCCTCGCCTCGATCGACACGGGGAACGCCGACCGGGACGCGCACACCCGGGCCGCCGATCTGCTGGACGTGGAGAAGCGTCCGACGATGACGTTCCACTCGACGCGGGTGTACGGCGCGGGCGGGGACTGGACGATGGAGGGCGACGTGACCATCGGGGACGTGACCCGCCCGGTGCCGTTCGCCATCGAGTTCGGCGGGGTGAGCGACGCTCCCGGGGACGAGCGCAGGCACGCCGGTTTCGAGGCGACCGGGGAGATCCGGCGCAGCGAGTTCGGGCTGGGCTTCGCGGCCGGACTACTCGGTGATGTTGTCAAGGTGCAGTTGGACATGCAGTTCATCGAGCCGGTGGGACAGAACGGCTCTGAGCTGCACTGAATCGACAACGGGCGGTGTGCCGCGGGGAGTTCCCGCAGCACACCGCCCGCACCGAATGTCACCGGTTCGAGTGACACGGTCCGCTCGGCCTCACGCCTTCCGAGTCCGCGCCGCCTTCTTCGCGGCAGCCGGCTTCTTCGAGGCGGCGGTCGTCTTCGTGGCGGCAGTCGTCTTCGTGGCGGTCGTCTTCGAGGCCGTCGTCTTCGAGGCGGCCGTCTTGGCAGCACTCGCCGTCTTCTTCGTGACGCCCGCCGCCTTCTTCGACGCCGTGCTGTTGACGGCCCCGGCCGATGTCACCGCTCCCGCCGACTTCGCTCCCGCCGACTTCGCCGCCCCGGTGGCCCGGGTGGTGCGGGCGGTCGCCGTCCGCTTCGCCGCGGTCTTCGCCGCGACCGTCCTCTTGGCCGCCGCCTTGCGCGGGGACTTCATGGGGGCGGCGTCGCTGATCCGGTCCGGGTCGAGGATCTCCCGCAGGAACTTGCCGGTGTGGCTGGTCGACACTCCGGCGACCGCCTCGGGGGTGCCCTCCGCGACCACGAGGCCGCCTCCGGCCCCGCCCTCGGGGCCCATATCGACAACCCAGTCGGCGGTCTTGATCACATCGAGGTTGTGCTCGATGACGATGACCGTGTTGCCCTTGTCGACCAGACCGGCGAGCACCGTCAGCAGCTTGCTGATGTCCTCGAAGTGCAGACCGGTGGTCGGCTCGTCCAGGACGTAGACCGTGCGTCCGGTGGATCGCTTCTGCAGTTCGCTGGCGAGCTTCACCCGCTGGGCCTCACCGCCGGACAGGGTGGTGGCCGACTGACCGAGGCGGACATAGCCGAGACCCACCTCGTGCAGGGTCCGCAGGTGGCGGGCGATCGACGGGACGGCCTCGAAGAAGTCCAGGGCCTCCTCGATCGGCATGTTCAGGACCTCGGCGATGGACTTGCCCTTGTAGTGGACGTCCAGCGTCTCCCGGTTGTACCGGGCTCCGTGGCAGACCTCGCACGGGACGTAGACGTCCGGGAGGAAGTTCATCTCGATCTTGATCGTGCCGTCGCCCGCGCAGTTCTCGCAGCGACCGCCCTTGACGTTGAAGGAGAAGCGTCCCGGTTGGTAGCCGCGGACCTTCGCCTCGGTGGTCTCCGCGAAGAGTCTGCGGATGTGGTCGAAGACACCGGTGTACGTCGCCGGGTTCGAGCGCGGGGTGCGGCCGATGGGCGACTGGTCGACATGGACGACCTTGTCCACCAGGTCGTCGCCCTCCACGCGCGTGTGGCGTCCCGGCACGCTCTTGGCACCGTTCAGCTCACGCGCCAGGTGGGTGTACAGGATGTCGTTGACCAGGGTCGACTTGCCGGAGCCGGACACACCCGTGACCGCGGTGAACACGCCCAGCGGGAAGGACACATCGATGTCCTGGAGGTTGTTCTCCCGGGCGCCGAACACCGTGAGCTGCCGGGACGGGTCGTGCGGGCGACGGATCTCGGGCAGCGGGATGGCCTTCCGGCCCGCCAGATACAGCCCGGTCTGCGACTTCTCGTTGGCGAGAAGCTCCTTCAGCGAGCCGCTGTGCACGACCTCGCCGCCGTGCTCACCGGCGCCGGGGCCGATGTCCACGATCCAGTCGGCGACCTTGATGGTGTCCTCGTCGTGCTCCACGACGATCAGCGTGTTGCCCATGTCGCGCAGCCGGACCAGCGTCTCGATCAGCCGGTGGTTGTCGCGCTGGTGCAGACCGATGGAGGGCTCGTCCAGGACGTAGAGCACGCCGACGAGTCCGGAGCCGATCTGGGTGGCGAGGCGGATGCGCTGGGCCTCGCCGCCGGAGAGGGTGCCCGCGGCGCGGTTCAGCGAGAGGTAGTCCAGGCCGACGTCGACCAGGAAGCGCAGCCGTTCGTTGACCTCCTTCAGCACGCGCTCGGCGATCTTCTTGTCACGGGCGTTGAGCTTCAGCTCGCCCAGGAACTCCGCGCAGTCGCTGATCGACATCGCCGAGACCTCGGCGATCGACTTCCCCATGACCGTGACCGCGAGGACGATCGGCTTCAGGCGGGTGCCCTGGCAGGTGGGGCAAGGCACCTCCCGCATGTAGCCCTCGAAGCGCTCACGGCTGGCGTCGGACTCGGCCTCGCTGTGCCGCCGCTTGACGAAGGAGACTGCGCCCTCGAACGGTGTGGTGTAGACCCGCTCGCGGCCGTACCGGTTGCGGTAGCGCACCTCGATCTGGGTCTTGTGGCCGTACAGCAGGGCCTTGCGCGCGCGCTGGGGCAGGCCCGCGAAGGAGATGTCCGTACGGAATCCGAGCGCGTCCGCGAGGGCGCTGATCAGCCGGCCGAAGTAGTCCTTGGTGTGTCCGTGCGACCAGGGGTGGATCGCACCCTCGTCGAGGCTCTTGTCCTCGTCGGGGACGATCAGCTCGGGGTCGACCTCCATGCGTGTGCCGATACCCGTGCAGTCGGGGCAGGCGCCGAAGGGCGAGTTGAAGGAGAAGGAGCGGGGCTCCATCTCCTCGAAGGACAGGTCGTCGTACGCGCAGTACAGGTGCTCCGAGTACATGCGCTCGCGCTCGGGGTCGTCCTCGGGGAGGTCCACGAAGTCCAGGACGACCATGCCGCCGGACAGGCCGAGGGCGGTCTCCACGGAGTCGGTGAGCCGACGCTTGGCGGAGTCCTTCACCGTGAGACGGTCCACGACCACCTCGATGGTGTGCTTCTCCTGCTTCTTCAGCGTGGGCGGCTCGGAGAGCTGAATGGTCTCGCCGTCCACCCGCGCGCGGGAGTAGCCCTTGGTCTGGAGGTCGGCGAAGAGGTCCACGAACTCGCCCTTGCGCTCACGCACCAGCGGCGACAGCACCTGGAAGCGGCTGCCCTCCGGCAGTTCCAGGACCTTGTCCACGATGGCCTGCGGCGACTGGCGCGAGATGGGCCGCCCGCACTCGGGACAGTGCGGCTTGCCGATGCGCGCGAAGAGGAGGCGCAGATAGTCGTAGACCTCGGTGATGGTGCCGACCGTGGAGCGCGGGTTGCGCGAGGTGGACTTCTGGTCGATGGAGACCGCCGGGGACAGTCCCTCGATGAAGTCGACGTCCGGCTTGTCCATCTGGCCGAGGAACTGGCGGGCGTACGAGGAGAGCGACTCCACATACCGGCGCTGGCCCTCGGCGAAGATGGTGTCAAAGGCCAGGGAGGACTTGCCCGACCCGGACAGGCCCGTGAAGACGATGAGCGAGTCGCGAGGCAGGTCGAGCGAGACATTCTTCAGGTTGTGCTCGCGCGCGCCACGGACGATGAGACGGTCGGCCACGCCGGTCCGCACCTTTCTTGAGAGAAGTGACAGGGGCGAGGCCCCCGTCTTTCTCAGACTAGGGGGAGCCACTGACAACGCCGGTCGGATTCCGGGTTGCATAACAATCCCCAGCCATCCAGCATGCCCGACGCCACGGACGACCTTATAGCACGTGTATTCGATTTACGGCCTGAGAGAGCCACCTTCACCCGAAGGAGTGGCGGGATTAGGGTCGGTCCCATGACTGATCACGTGCGTGACCTGGCCTCTGTACGGGACGCGACGGAGCGGCTGCTCAGCGCGGTCGCCGCACTGGACAACGCTTCCACGGCAGAACCGTCACGGCTGCCCGGCTGGACCCGCGGCCACGTCCTCGCCCACCTCGCCCGCAACGCGGACGCCCTGGTGAATGTTCTGCAAGGGCGTCCCATGTATGTCTCCGCCCGGGCCCGGGATGCCGACATCGAGCGGGACGCGCCGCGCCCCCTGGACGTCCAGGTCGCCGATGTGCGCGACACCGCGGCCCGGATGCGGGACGTCGCCGCGGTCCCCGCCGACTGGTCACGCACGGTGGAGCTGCGCAACGGCGTCACCGACTCCGCGTCCCGGGTGCCGTTCCGGCGCTGGGTCGAGGTCGAGCTGCACCACGTGGACCTGGGTATCGGCTACGAGCTGGAGGATCTCCCGGAGGAGTTCACCGAGCGGGAGATCGCGTTCCTCGCCGACCGCTTCGCCGGGCACCCGGACGTGCCGCCGACCCGGCTGACCGACGGTACGCGCGCGTGGCGCACGGGACGGCGGACGGAAGAGACACGGGACACAGGAGAGACACGGGACACAGGAGGGACAGGAGAGGCAGGTGTGGCGGAGGAGACCGGGGCGGCAGGAGGGGCCGGGGCTGCGGAGATCACCAAGGAGATCACCGTCACGGGTCCGCCCGCCGACCTCCTCGGCTGGCTGGCCGGCCGCCGCGAGGGCACCGCCCTCACGGTGACGGGCGGGGCACTCCCCGCGCTGCCGCCGCTGTAGGACGCTGCCACCGTGCAAGGCGTCTTCCGCCGCTGCAAGAGGCGTCGCCGCCGCCCTGGGAGCCTCGGCACCGGTAGGCGACGTCCGACAGCCTCGCTCGCCTTCACGGTCCGCCCCTCCCCTGTCACTGCCCCGCCCTAGACTGGCCGGCATGACGTACAGGGGACAGGTGACGGTCGGCGGCCCGGCGGATGTGCACGAGCTGAAGGACCTGATCATCACCAAGATCGCGGTCGGTCCGATGGACAACAACGCCTATCTGCTGCGCTGCCGGGCCACGGACGAGCAGTTGCTGATCGACGCGGCGAACGACGCCGGTACGCTCCTCGGCACGATCGGTGACGACGGCATCGCGTCCGTCGTCACCACCCACCAGCACGGCGATCACTGGCAGGCGCTCGCCGAGGTGGTCGAGGCCACCGGCGCCCGCACCTACGCGGGCCGCGACGACGCCGAGGGCATCCCCGTACCGACGGACGTCCTGGTCGACGACGGCGACACGATCACCGTGGGGCATGTGCGGCTGACCGCGCGCCATCTGGTCGGCCACACACCCGGCTCGATCGCGCTCGTCTACGACGACCCGCACGGTCATCCCCATGTGTTCACGGGGGATTGCCTGTTCCCGGGGGGTGTGGGCAACACGCGTAAGGACGCCCGGGCGTTCGCCAGCCTCATCCACGACGTGGAGACGAAGATCTTCGACGTGCTGCCGGACGAGACCTGGGTCTATCCGGGCCACGGCGACGACACCAGCCTGGGCACCGAGCGCCCCCACCTTCCGGAGTGGCACGCGCGCGGGTGGTGACGCCGGACCACCCTCCGGGACCACCCTGGACCACCCTCCGGAGGGGCACACCCCGGGAGCAGACCCCAGAACCACACCCCGGGGGCGGGCCGGCTGCCGCCCGGGGCTACGCGCCCGCCAGCGCGGCGACCCGCTCCACGCCGAACACATACCCCTGCACCCCGCACCCCGCGATCACCCCGTCCGCCCGCTGGGAGACGTAGGAGTGGTGCCGGAACGCCTCCCGCTGGTGGATGTTGGAGATGTGGACCTCCACCACCGGCAGACCGTCGCAGGCGTTGAGGGCGTCCAGGAGCGCGACGGACGTGTGCGAGTAGGCGGCGGGGTTGATCACGATGCCGCAGTGGTTCAGCCGGGCCTCGTGGATCCAGTCGACGAGTACGCCCTCGTGGTTGGACTGGCGGAAGTCCACCGTGCCGCCGTGGGCCGCCGCGGCCTCGGCGCACAGGGCCTCGACGTCGGCCAGCGTGTCGGAGCCGTAGATCTCCGGCTGGCGCTGCCCGAGCAGGTTCAGATTCGGGCCGTTGAGGATCATGATCGGGGCGTTGGCCAGGCTGCGGGGCACGGTTCCTCCGGTCCGGTCGCGCGGATGCGTCCGCCGGAACCGCTGCTCGGCCCCGGTGGGTCTCGGGACCCGGTTTATCACGGTGCGCCGCTCGGGCAGCCCTCGTATCCTCGCGAAATGATCACACCCGACAGGCCCGACAGGCCCGGCAGAACTGTTCCCCCCGTCACTCCCGAGAAGCCCGTGCCCGGTGACCGGATCGCCGTCGTCTCGCCCTCCTCCGGGCTGCCCGGTCTCCTTCCGCTCCCCTTCGAGCTGGGCCTCAAGAGGCTGCGGGAGGACTTCGGGCTGGAGCCCGTCGAGTATCCGGCGACCCGGAAGACGGGCTCGACGCCTCAGGAGCGCGCGGACGATCTCCACGCGGCCTTCGCGGACCCCGACATCAAGGCGGTCATGGCGTCGATCGGCGGGGACGACCAGATCACCGTACTGCCTCTGCTCGACCGGGAGTTGATCAGGGCCCGTCCGAAGCCGTTCTTCGGCTTCAGCGACAACACCAACCTGCTCGCCTTTCTGCACCGCACCGGGATCGTCGGCTATCACGGCGCCTCGGTGATGACCGAACTGGGCCGGCCGGGCGCCCTGCACCCGCAGACCGCCGACTCGCTGCGCGCCGCCCTGTTCACCTCGGGCCCGTACGAACTGCGGCCCGCCGAGCGGTGGAACGACGTGGACCGGGACTGGGCGGATCCCGCGACCTTCGACGCCGAGCCGGAGTCCCGGCCGGGCACCGGCTGGACCTGGGTGAACGCCGATCGAGTGGTGGAGGGCCGCAGTTGGGGCGGCTGTCTGGAGATCCTCGCCCCGCTGCTGATGGCGGACCGCGAGATCGCCCCTGATCTGTCGGCCTACGACGGTGGGGTGCTGTTCCTGGAGACCTCGGAGGAACTGCCCAGCGCCGAGGAGGTCTTCCGGATCCTGCGCACCATGGGTGAGCGCGGTCTGCTGGCGCGTTTCTCCGCACTGCTCATGGGCCGCCCCAAGACCTGGTCCTTCGAGCGGCCCCACAGCCCCGAGGAAGGCGCACGGTACGCCGCCGGGCAGCGCGAGGCGGTACTGCGCGCCCTGCGCATGTATGCCCCGACCATGCCGATCGTCTTCGACGTGGATCTCGGCCACACCGATCCACAGCTGGTGATCCCCTACGGCGGTCAGGTCCGGGTCGACGGCCCCGCCCGGCGCATCACCGTCATGTACTGAGCGCGTCGCACACCACCGCACGCCACCACGTGCCCCCGTAACCCCGGGTCACCGTGGCTAGTTGACGCGGCATGCACGATGTACGCACCGCAAGACCACCCGGCATGCTGCGGCTCGCGATGGCCTCGCTCGCCGGGACGGCCATCGAGTTCTACGACTTCTTCGTCTACGGGACGGCGGCGGCGCTGGTCCTGGGGCCGCTGTTCTTCCCGACGTTCTCGCCGGTCGCGGGAACGCTGGCCGCCTTCGGGACGTTCGCCGTCGGATTCGTCGCCCGGCCGCTGGGATCGGTGCTGTTCGGGCACATCGGGGACCGGCGGGGACGACGCCCGGTCCTGGTGATCTCGCTGCTGCTGACCGGCGCCTCCACAGTCGCGGTCGGCTTCGTCCCGACGTACGACACCATCGGTGTCGCCGCCCCCGTACTGCTGCTGGTGCTGCGGTTCCTCCAGGGCCTGGGGCTGGGCGGCGAGTGGGGCGGGGCGGTGCTGCTGACCGCCGAGCACGCGCCTCCCGGACGCCGCGGACTATGGTCCAGCTTTCCGCAGGTCGGACCCGCGCTGGGCTTCCTCCTCGCCAACGGGGTGATGCTCACGCTGTCCGCGACGCTCTCCGACGCGCAGTTCGCGGCCTGGGGATGGCGGATCCCGTTCTGGGCAGCGGGGGCGCTGGCGCTCGCGGGGCTGTGGCTGCGTTCGTCGCTCGCGGAGAGCCCGCAGTTCCTGGCGATGGACGAGCGCGCGCGGGTACCACTGGTCGAGGTCGCGCGTGATCACTGGCGGCTGGTCCTGCTGACGGCCGGGGCGCTGGCGGTCGGATACGCGATCTTCTACGCGGTGACGACCTGGTCGCTGTCGTACGCCACGGAGCGGCTCGGTGTCAGCCGTACCGTGATGCTGGCCTGCATCATGGCCGCGGTCCTGGTCAAGGGCTCCCTGACACCGGTGGTGGCCGTTCTCGGGGACCGTCACGGTCGACGGCCGCTGTGTCTGGCCGGGTGCACGGCGGCGGCCCTGTGGATGTTCCCGATGGTCGCGCTGCTGTCGACCGGCGCGCCGCTGCTGATGTTCCTCGGGATCCTCGGCGCGTTGCTCGCGTTCATCACGATGTTCGCGGTGATCGCCGCGTATCTGCCCGAGCTGTACGAGCCGCGGGTGCGCTGCACGGGCGCCGCGGTGGGCTACAACCTCGGCGGGGTGCTGGGCGGCGCGCTCACGCCGATCGTGGCGACCGCCCTCGCCGAGCAGGGGGGCCGGGTGCCGTGGGGGGTGGCCGCGTATCTGACCGGGATCGCGCTGTTCAGCCTGGTGTGCTTCGCCCTGCTGCCGGAGACCCGGCCCGTGCCGGTGCAACAGGCCGCGCAGCCGGTCTCGGGGTGAGGCGGGGCGGACGGCAGGGAGGGGGTGGTGCGGACGGTCGTCCGCGCCACCCCCTCCGCGCTCCCTGAGGGGAGTACGCCGCCGGTTTCGACTAGGGGTTCATCGCCAGCACCAGGTACGCCGCGAACAGGATCAGGTGGACGCCGCCCTGGAGCGGGGTGGCCCGGCCGTGGACCACGGTCAGGGAGCTGACCACGACGGTCAGGGCGAGCAGGACCATGTGGGTCGCGCCCAGGCCCAGGACCAGCGGGCCGGACAGCCAGATCGTGGCGAGGGCGACGGCCGGGATGGTCAGGCCGATGCTGGCCATGGCGGAGCCCAGCGCGAGGTTGAGACTGGTCTGCACCCGGTCGCGGCGGGCGGCGCGCAGCGCGGCGATGGTCTCGGGCAGCAGCACCAGCAGCGCGATGATCACACCGACGACGGCCTGTGGCAGGCCGGCTCCCTCGACGCCCGACTCGATGGTGGGCGAGACGCCCTTGGCGAGCCCGACGACCCCGATCAGGGCCAGGCCCAGCATGCTCAGGCTGATCATGGCGGTGCGGAAGGTGGGCGCGTCGGCGTGGTCGTCGGCGTCGATCACCTCGCCGTCGCGTGTGATCGGGAGGAAGTAGTCCCGATGTCTGACGGTCTGGGTCGCCACGAACAAGCCGTACAACACGAGTGACGACACGGCCGCGAAGGTGAGCTGGATCCCGCTGAACTCGGGTCCCGGCTTGCTGGTGGTGAAGGTCGGCAGCACCAGGCTGAGGGTGGCCAGCGTGGCGACGGTGGCGAGGGCGGCGCCGGTGCCCTCGGAGTTGAAGACGGCCGTGCCGTGCCGCAGCGAGGCGGCGAGCAGACAGATGCCGACGATGCCGTTGCAGGTGATCATCACCGCCGCGAAGACGGTGTCTCTGGCCAGCGTGGCGCTCTTGTCGCCGCCGTCCAGCATCAGCGTGACGATCAGGGCGACTTCGATGATCGTCACGGCCACGGCGAGGACGAGGGAGCCGAAGGGTTCACCCACCCGGTGGGCGACGACCTCGGCGTGGTGCACGGCGGCCAGTACGGATCCGGCCAGTACGAGGGTGACCAGAACGACGACCGCGCCCGACAGATCGCGTCCCCAGGTGAAGACCAGCAGGATGACCGCGAGTACGGGCACCGCGTATGTCCACTGGGTGACGAGCGGCCTCAACCGAGCGGTCATGCTGCGATCTTGCCAGAGGGCCCCGGCCTTCGCACTCTGGTGCGCACCGCCCGTGTCCTGCGGTTTCTCGGCCGTCCGGTGCGGGTCGTGGTGGTCCGCCCGGTCGTTCTGTCTGTCCTGCGGTCGCTGCTGCTGCACATAGCCTCCCCTGCGTCTCGAACGGCGAGAGGAAGCGTTCCGGCCGTCGCACCGGGGCTCGGGCCGTCACCGGGCCCGTGGGCGGCTGCCGCCGCCGTGGACCCGAACCGGCCTTGCGGGGCCGGTCCCTCATCTCCTCCTGCGCTCGATCGTGAATCTGGATGAACTGTTCACATACCGGGGCGGCGTCCGGCCGGGCCGGGCGCCGCTCTGGTGGTGATCCTCCCCGGGTCCGTCGTACGCCATCCTTGCGGACGGCGGACGACGTCTCGGGATACGACGGGTGACGTCACACCGTACGGCGTCGTCGGACGCCGTGGGCGGGTCAGACGCCGATGTTGTCCTTCGGGCCGTCGCCGCCCGACTGCTCGGCCTCCGCCGCTTCCTCCAGCGCCTTCTTCTTGGAGGCGCGCAGGCTGGTGATCGTGGTGACGATCAGCACGACGCAGATCACGCCCAGGGACACCGGCGTGGAGATGACCGGGACGTGCACCCCGGACTCGTGCAGTGCGTGCAGCACCAGCTTGATGCCGATGAAGCCCAGGATGACCGACAGGCCGTAGCTCAGGTGGACCAGCTTCTTGAGCAGTCCGCCCAGGAGGAAGTACAACTGTCGCAGACCCATGAGGGCGAAGGCGTTGGCGGTGAAGACGATGTACGGGTCCTGCGTGAGACCGAAGATCGCCGGGATCGAGTCGACGGCGAACAGCAGGTCGGTGGTGCCGATCGCGAGCATGACGACCAGCATCGGCGTCATGACGCGCTTGCCGTTCCGCTCGATCCACAGCTTGGTGCCGTGGTAGCGGTCGGCCACGCCGAACCTGCGCTCGGCCGCCTTGAGGAGCTTGTTCTCCTCCCAGTCCTCGTCGTCCTCGTCCGCACGCGCCTCCTGGATGAGCTTCCAGGCGGTGTAGATCAGGAACGCACCGAAGATGTAGAAGACCCAGGAGAAGTTGGCGATGACCGCGGCACCGGCCGCGATGAAGATCGCGCGCAGCACCAGGGCTATCAGTACACCGATCAGCAGCACGCGCTGCTGGTACTGGGACGGCACGGCGAACTTCGACATGATCAGTACGAAGACGAAGAGGTTGTCGACGCTCAACGACTTCTCGGTGATGAATCCGGCGAAGAACTCACCGGCGGGCTGTCCGCCGCCGAACACCGCCAGTCCGAGTCCGAACAGGACGGCGAGGGCGATCCAGACGATGGTCCAGATGCCCGCTTCCTTGATCGACACATCATGGGGCTTGCGCCCGATGAAGAAGTCGACTGCGATCAGGGCGGCAAGGCCGACCACGGTGAGGACCCATAGGGTCAGGGAAACATCCACTGCGCCTCCGGCAGTACGTAACGGCAAGCTGTCAGTCAGCGTCGTCGCTGCCGGAGGTCTCTTCCACCCGATCCTCCGTGCGCAGGACGCACACGGAAGCCGCGGGCCGGCGCCCCGGGATCTGGCCTGATCCGTATTGACGGGTACGCCGCAGTTGGCAGGGAGTACTCCCCTCCGATGGAGATAAGCATACCCCCACGACCAAGGAAAGGTAAAGCCTTAGGTAAACTAAGCATAAAGTTCGCTGGTCAGGGGAGTTTTGCTCGACTTTGAGCAAAAGCAGCGACGGTTTTCAGCCGTTCCGGCGGCGGGGCTTGACGTGAGGTGGCCACGGGCCGCCACGGCCCCTGCCTCTGCATCCGCCTCGCCTCTGTCCCTGCCTCCGCCTCGCCCCTGCCCCTGCACGGTGTGGCGTACGGCCCCGGTGGGGGGCGGCCGTCAGCGGTTCCAGGACCGGCGGGCGGTGGCGACCTGGGTGAGGACCTGCTGGAACACCAGGCTGTCGGGCGGCACCAGCGGCGGCTCGTACGTCCAGGCGTGTCCCACCCAGGGGTCGGCCAGATGATCGTCGGGCACCGGGGTCAGCCGCAGCAGCGAACGCCACAGCGGGTCGAGCAGCGGACCGTAGGCCGTGGCGTCCTCGCGGTCGGCGACCATCATCAGGTGCACCCCCACGGCGGGACCCTCGTCGGCGAGGTAGCGCAGCTGGGTCACGGCCCGGTCGTCGAAGCCGTGCGGGAAGTCGTTGACCACCAGCAACTGCTGGGCGGTGTCGAGGTCGGGCGGGAGCGCGTCGGAGGCTCCGCCGCGGATCGCCATCTGCACCAGGTCCACCCGCTGGGTGAGCCGGCCCAGGGTCTCCGTGACCCCGGCGGCGCCGACGGCCGGCGGGGCGGCCAGCACACCGGTCCGCACCAGCGGGGCGAGCGCCTGTGCGCCGGAGCCCGCCGGGTCGATGACATGCACCGTGAACTCGCCCGCCGGGTGCACCGCGAGCAGCCGTGCCGTGTGGGCGACCGCGGCCTCCATCGCGAGACGCCGCAGATCGTGGGCGTCGGTGAACGAGCCGTCGGGCGAGCCCGCCCGGCCGGCGTCCACCCAGATCCCGCGCTCCAGCGGCAGCCGGACCAGCAGCGGGATACGCAGCTGAGGGCTCTCGGGCAGATGGAGGTCCCCGAGGCGCATCGCCATCGGCAGCTCCATGGGGACCTGGTAGGCGTGCCAGGCGGGGTTGTCCCAGCCCGCGTACGCCGCGGGCAGGGCGGGTTCGACCACTTGGGACTCCGCGACGAGCTGGGCCACGTCCCGGTCGAGGGACTGCCGGGCCTGGTCGACCAGCTGATCGTGCTTGGCCCGGGCGGCGGCGCGGGCGGCGTCGCCCTGGCCCCCTAGGCGGGCGCGCGGGTCCGACAGGACCTGGTCCAGCTCCTTCTCCATCCGCGACTCGGCGAAGTCCGCGGCGCTCCGGTAGGAGGCCGTGGTGCGGGCCAGGTCCTCGAACATGCCCCACACCTGGTTGTAGAGCCGCTCCTCCATCGACCAGCCGGTGGCGTCACCCGCGACGGGCTGGGTGGGCCGTCCGGGCGCGGCCGGGGGCGCGGCGGGCGGGGGCGGCGGCGGGGCGGTGTTCCGTCGGCGCGGGTGGCTGTAGTCGATGGGGCCGTCGGTGGGCGCCGACCGCGGCGGGACGGTGGACGGGTCGCCGGGCGGGGTCTGCCCCGGCCGGCCCGGACCGGTGGGCTGGGCTCCCGGGGAGGTGCCGTAGGGCGAACCCTGCTGGTCCGGGTTGCGGGCCGGGGCCGCCGTCTGGCGGGTGCGGTCGCCGTCCGAGGTCCGCGGGGGCGGTGCCGCGACCGAGCGGGCGAGGCCCGAGGCCACCGCGTCGTTGATCGCGCCGGCCAGTTGGGCCGCCTCCGGCAGCCCCTGGTCGGTGAGCAGTTCGGCGAGACCGCCGGCGTAGCCCTGGCCGACGGCCCGCACCTTCCAGGCGCCCTGCCTTCGGTACAGCTCCAGGGCGACCACGGCGGACTCGGCCTCCAGGCCGGTGACCGTGTACGTGGCGACCTCGGTGCCGTCGAGGCCGGTGACCGCGAGGAAGGGGGCCGCCACAGCGCCGAAGGAGAGCGGGCCGCCGACGCCGACCGGGAGGCCGAGCAGCACATGGATCCGGTGCACGGGGTCCGGCATGGCGTCCAGGTCCACCGCGAGCCGGTGGTCCGCCGCCGCCTGCCGGGAGACCTCAAGGCCGGGCAGGGTGGGCGAGCCCGGGTGGGCCACCCACTCCACCCCGTGCACCGTGCCCTGCTCGTCGCTGAGCGTGGCGGCGGCCACGATCGGCCGGCCGGCCGAGACCCGGATCTCCAGACGGGCCTGGGAGAGCGGATGGTTCTGCCCCCGCACCAGCTCGGCCGTCATCGCGTCAGTCCCCCTGTGTCGCTGTGTCGCTGATCGGTGTGTCGATGATTGGTGGGTTGATGATTGATGCGCCGATGATCGGTGGGTCGATGATCGGTGGGTGTTGCTGTTCGGTGTGTCTAGCTGTTCGGTGTGTCGTTGCTCAGCGTGTCGGCCCGTACGTCGTGAGCGGTCGGGTTCGTACCGAGGGGGAGCGGCCGGCCTGCACCCTCGTGGGTGGCCGGTCCGCACCGCGTACGCGGGCCCCGTGCCCTGGCCGGGCCCCGCGTCTCGGCCGGTCCGTCGTGGGCGGCCTGTGTACGGCACCGGCCCGGAGGCGGCACCGGCCCCTGATCGCCTCTTGCCTACAGGTGCGGCAGGACGGCCGGCATCAGGTCCTGGAAGGTGCGGCCGTTGGCGGGTGTGCCGAGCGCCGTCATCGTCCAGTTGCTGCCGGTGCGGTGCACCTTGGCCATGATCTGGGCGGTGTAGGAGCCACCGCCGGCCAGGGTGTAGCGGGCCAGCTCATCGCCGTTGGTCTCGTCCACCAGGCGGCAGAACGCGTTCTGCACCTCCTGGAAGGTCTGACCGGTGAACGAGTTGACGGTGAAGACGATCTGGTCGATGTGGACCGGCACGCGGGAGAGGTCGACCAGGATCGCCTCGTCGTCTCCGCCCTGACCGACACCGCCGACGAGGTTGTCACCGGTGTGGCGCACCGAGCCGTCGTCGCTCACCAGGTGACGGAAGAAGACGACATCCACCGGCTGCTTGTCCGCGAACAGCACCGCGGAGGCGTCCAGGTCGATCTCCCGCGTGCGCGAGCCGAACAGGCCACGCCGCGGGGCCGCCTGCCAGCCGAGACCCATGCGCACCGCGGTCAGGCTGCCGCCGTCGTTCTTCTGCAGACTGATGGCCTGACCCTTGGTCATGTTGACGGTCACGCGCTGATTCCCCTCTTTCGAGCTGTCCCCTGTTCCGCGAAGCCGCGGTTGCACGAACCCTACGCAGGGGCACTGACAGTGACGTACCCCGGTCGAACTTTGTGTCGGTCTTGCAACACAGGCCGTCCCGCCCTACGGCGGGCGGTCCGAGGGTGCCGGACCCGGGGTGTGACCGGCACCCGTGGCGGGCCTCAGCTCAGGCCCGCCTCCTTCATCTGACGCAACTCCTTCTTCATCTCCGACACCTCGTCACGCAGCCGTGCGGCGATCTCGAACTGGAGGTCGCCGGCGGCGGCCCGCATGCGCTCGGTCAGCTCCTCGATCTGCCCGGCGAGTTCGGCGGCGGGACGGTCGGTCGGCACCGTCTCCTGGGCCTTGCCCTTCGCCGCCTTGGCGGATCCGGTGGCCTTGGCGCCGGTGCCCGCCCTGCCGAGCGAGGGCACGGGTGCCTTGGTGCCCCCGCCGTCCTTGGCGGCTCTGCGGTAGCCGGAGCCGAGCAACTGCTCGGTGTCGACCTCCTCGCGGGCGATCTGGGCCACGATGTCGTTGATCTTCTTGCGCAGCGGCTGCGGATCGACGCCGTTGGCCTTGTTGAAGGCGACCTGCTTCTCCCGGCGGCGGTTGGTCTCGTCGATGGCCTTCTCCATCGCCGGGGTGATCTTGTCGGCGTACATGTGGACCTGGCCGGAGACATTGCGCGCCGCGCGGCCGATGGTCTGGATCAGGGAGGTGCCGGAGCGCAGGAAGCCCTCCTTGTCGGCGTCGAGGATCGCCACCAGGGACACCTCGGGCAGGTCGAGTCCCTCACGGAGCAAGTTGATGCCGACCAGGACGTCGTACTCGCCGGCGCGCAGCTCGCGCAGCAGTTCGACGCGGCGCAGGGTGTCGACGTCGCTGTGCAGATAGCGCACCTGGATGCCCAGTTCCAGGAAGTAGTCGGTGAGGTCCTCGGCCATCTTCTTGGTGAGGGTGGTGACCAGGACGCGCTCGTCCTTCTCGACGCGCTTCCTGATCTCGTGCACCAGGTCGTCGATCTGGCCCTCGGTGGGCTTGACGACGACCTCGGGGTCGACGAGGCCGGTGGGGCGGATGATCTGCTCCACGACGCCGTCGGAGCGGGACATCTCGTACTGGCCGGGGGTGGCGGACAGATACACGGTCTGGCCGATGCGGCCCTGGAACTCCTCCCACTTCAGCGGGCGGTTGTCCAGCGCGGAGGGCAGTCGGAAGCCGTGGTCGACCAGGGTGCGCTTGCGGGAGGCGTCGCCTTCGTACATCGCGCCGATCTGCGGCACCGTGACGTGGGACTCGTCGATGACGAGCAGGAAGTCTTCCGGGAAGTAGTCGAGCAGGGTGTTCGGCGGGGAGCCGGGGAGCCGGCCGTCGAAGTGCATCGAGTAGTTCTCGACGCCGGAGCAGGTGCCGATCTGGCGGAGCATCTCGATGTCGTACGTGGTGCGCATGCGCAGGCGCTGGGCCTCCAGGAGCTTGCCCTGCTTCTCCAGCTCGGCGAGGCGCCCGGTCAGCTCCTTCTCGATGTCGTTGACGGCGCGCTCCATGCGCTCGGGGCCGGCGACATAGTGGGAGGCCGGGAAGACGTACAGCGACTCGTCGTCGCTGATGATCTCGCCGGTGAGGGGGTGGAGCGTGGACAGGGCCTCGATCTCGTCGCCGAACATCTCGATGCGGACGGCCAGCTCCTCGTAGACCGGGAAGATCTCGATGGTGTCGCCGCGGACCCGGAAGGTGCCGCGGGTGAAGGCGGCGTCGTTGCGCGTGTACTGGATGTCGACGAAGCGGCGCAGCAGCTGGTCGCGGTCGATCTCCTCGCCGACCTTCAGCGGGACCATGCGGTCCACGTACTCCTGCGGCGTGCCGAGGCCGTAGATGCAGGAGACCGAGGCGACCACGACGACGTCACGCCGGGTGAGCAGCGAGTTCGTCGCGGAGTGGCGCAGTCGCTCGACCTCCTCGTTGATCGAGGAGTCCTTCTCGATGTAGGTGTCCGACTGCGGGACGTACGCCTCGGGCTGGTAGTAGTCGTAGTACGAGACGAAGTACTCGACCGCGTTGTTCGGCAGCAGCTCGCGGAATTCGTTCGCCAGCTGGGCGGCCAGGGTCTTGTTCGGCGCCATCACGAGGGTGGGGCGCTGAAGCTTTTCGATCATCCACGCCGTGGTGGCGGACTTGCCGGTGCCGGTGGCGCCGAGCAGGACGACGTCCTTCTCGCCCGCCTCGATACGCCGGGCGAGGTCGGCGATGGCCGTCGGCTGGTCGCCGTTGGGCTGGTAGGAGCTGACGACCTTGATGGGTGCCGCTGTGCGTTCGATCTGGGAAACGGGCCGCATGGGTTCCACCGTACGACCCACCACTGACAACCGGTGGCGTTCGACCGGGCAGGCGGCGCTGACCTGCGGTTTCGTGCGGGCTGTGGGGAGGGGTGGCGTGGATCAGTGGCGCTGGGGGGTGCGGGCGCGCTCAGGTTGCGGGCCCGCACCCGGGTCCGGGTTGGGGTTGGGGTTGGGGTTCAGGCTCGGATCCGGCTTCGGGCTCGGATCCGGGTTCGGGTTCGGATCCGGCTTCGGGTCGCGGCGGGGGCCCAGGGTGGGGCGGCGGGGCTGGCGGGGCGGGACGGGGGCGTGGGCGGGGACGCCGGGCCGCTCCTCGGCGCGCGGCCGGTCGGGGGGGCCGGCGAACAGCAGCGGGTCGAAGATCACGACGGCCGCGGCCAGGACGAGGAACACCAGCGGGCCGATCAGCATGGGGGCGAGCAGTTCGGCGGGCGAGTCGCCGGTGGCGGGGGCGGAGGTGCCGTGCAGATGGACGCTGAGGGCGGACATGCCGGTGTAGTGCATGCCGGTGACGGCCAGTCCCATGACGAGGCTCGCGCCCACGCTCCACAGGAGGCCGCGGACCTGTCCCGCGGCCCACAGGGCGGCGGTGGCGGCGGCCATCGCTATGGCGACGGAGGCGGCGACGGTGAGCGTGTTGTACTCCAGCGTGCCGTCCAGGCGCATACCGGCCATGCCGAGGTAGTGCATGGTGGCGATGCCGAGCCCGGTCAGGGTGCCGCCGGTGAAGAGCGCGGTGCCCCGCGCGCCCTTGTAGCCGACGATGAAGATCCCCACGCCGACCATCACGACGGCGACGGCGAGGCTGGCGAACGTGGTCGGCATGTCGTAGTGGACCGGCGCCTCCTCTACCGCGAAGCCCATCATCGCGATGAAGTGCATGGTCCAGATGCCGGAGCCGATCGCCGCCGAGCCGAGGGCGAGCCAGCCGGGGCGCCAGGTGCGGGAGACGAGCTGGGACCTGCAGGTGCAGCGCAGACCGAGCGCGCCGCCCAGGCAGGCCATGAGATAGGCCACCAGTGGGGTGACGAGGCCATAGTTGAATCCGTCGACCGTGCCGTGCATGCGCGGTTGCCCTTCCGCCCTTTGCGTCCCGCAACTGTGTGAAGTGTGCCCCCTCCCCGGACCGCCCCGTCGGTCAGGGTTGACGCAGAGAGTATGACTCGCCGGGACTGATCGAACGACTTTCCGACAAAGAGATGAGAAACAGGCACGACGTCATCTCACTTGTGCGTTCCGCGTGTGAGAACCCTGCGCGAGTGCGTTCAATTCGTATCCATTTCCCACCCCTTCGTTGTTGGTCATCCGGTGTCAGAGTGGCGGCTGTCCGTGATCGTCGATGCGAATCGCACCGTACGGAACGAGTCGCCGGGCAAGCCGAAGCCGCACCGTACGGAACGAGTCGCCGAGCAAGCCGAAGCGAGGAGTACGCATGCACGCGCGCGTTACCGCCGCCACCGCCACCACGACCGCACTTCTGGGAACCGTGCTCGTGGTGCCCGTCTCCGGGGCCCAGGCCGCCGAGCGGGCGGGTGGGGACGGTCCCACCGTGATCGCCCATCGCGGGGCCTCCGCCTACGCGCCCGAGAACACGCTGGCCGCCGTCGACAAGGCCGCCGAGCTGGACATCACCTGGGTGGAGAACGACGTCCAGCGCACGAGGGACGGCGAGCTGGTCGTCCTGCACGACGACAGCCTGGCCCGCACCACCGACGTCGAGCAGGTCTTCCCCGACCGGGCGCCCTGGAAGGTCAAGGACTTCACCGCGGCGGAGATAGCGCGCCTGGACGCCGGGAGCTGGTTCGGCGCGCGCTACGCGGGCGCGCGCGTGCCGACGCTGAAGCAGTTCCTGCGGCGGATCGACCGCCACGACCAGAAGCTGCTGCTGGAGATCAAGCATCCGCAGCTCTACCCGGGCATCGAGCGCGACACGCTGGAGGTGCTCGCGAACGAGGGCTGGCTGGAGCGGCGGCAGGTGTCGAAGCGGCTGGTCGTGCAGAGCTTCAGCGCGGACAGTATCCGGACCGTGCACGAGGTGAAACCCGCCGTGAAGACCGGCTTCCTGGGCACTCCGGCGGTGGACCGGCTCGCGGAGTACGCCCGGTTCACCGACCAGATCAACCCCTCGCACACCACGGTGACAGCGGACTACGTCGCGGCAGTCCAAGCCCTCAAGGGTCCGCACGGCCGGTCGCTGGAGGTCTTCACCTGGACCGTGGACGACGCGGACCGCGCCCGCACGATGGCCGGGTCCGGGGTGGACGGGATCATCACCAACAAGCCGGACGTGGTGGAGCGGGCGGTGGACGGCCGCTGAGGCCCCCCGGTCCCGTGACCGGGGGGTAGCCGGTAGCCGGCAGGTCCCCGGACACGTGCGGCGGGCGGCGTTGTCAGTGGTGGGTCGTACGGTGGGCTCATGAACAGCGATGGGCAGTACGAGCAGCGGGTCGTGTGGGCGGTGGTCGGCAGCGACATCGGTCCGCTGCTGCTGGCCGCCACCCCGGAGGGCCTGGTCAACGTCGTCTTCCACGCCACCGACGCCGTGCGGGACGCGGCGCTCGACCGGCTCGCCTCCCGGCTGGGCACCGCCCCGGTCGAGGCGCCGGACTCGCCGTTGCTGGCCGAGCCGATACGCCAGCTCAGGGCGTATTTCACGGGTGATCGGCAGGACTTCGAGCTGCCGCTGGACTGGTCGCTGATCTCGGGCTTCAACCGGCAGGTGCTGCGGGAGCTGGCCTCCGGTGTGCCGTACGGGGCGGTGGTCGGCTACGGCGATCTCGCCGGCCGTGTCGGTCAGCCCGGCGCCGCCCAGGCGGTCGGCGTGGCGATGGGCTCGAATCCCCTGCCCGTGGTGGTGCCCTGCCACCGGGTGGTGGAGAGAGACGGCGGCATCGGGGGCTTCGGGGGCGGTCTGGAGACCAAGCGGAAGCTGCTCGCCCTGGAAGGGGTGCTTCCCGAGCCGTTGTTCTGATCCCGTGTTCAGGCCGGGCCGTACCGTGTCGGGGGCCGTCCGACAGGTGGCAGGGCGGCGCCGCCGGTAGCAGACTCGGACGTGCGCACAGCCGCTGGCATCCGACTGGCGTCCGGGAAGGCCCGGAGCCGAAGGGACGGCGATCAGGCATGAGCGGAAACAGGGCAGTCGCGTACATCAAGCCGGGCACCGTCGAGGTCAGAACCATCGACTACCCGGGCCTCGAACTCCGGGACGGTCCGGGAGTGGCACCCGCGAACGTGGGCCGCCACTGCCGGCACGGGGTGATCCTCAAAGTGCTCGCCAGCAACATCTGCGGAAGCGACCAGCACATGGTGCGCGGGCGGACGACGGCGCCCGAGGGGCTGGTCCTGGGACACGAGATCACCGGGGAGGTGGTCGAGCGCGGGCCGGACGTCGAGTTCATCGACGTCGGTGACGTGGTCTCCGTACCGTTCAACATCGCCTGCGGCCGGTGCCGCAACTGCAAGGAGCGCGACACCGGGATCTGCCTGAACGTCAACCCGGCCCGACCGGGCGCCGCTTATGGCTATGTCGACATGGGTGGCTGGGTCGGCGGACAGGCCGAGTACGTGATGGTGCCGTACGCGGACTTCAATCTGCTGCGGTTCCCGGACCCGGACCAGGCGCGGGCGAAGCTGCTGGATCTCACGATGCTCTCGGACATCTTCCCGACCGGTTTCCACGGCGCGGTCACCGCGGGCGCGGGCGTCGGGTCGACGGTGTACGTCGCCGGGGCGGGCCCGGTGGGGCTGGCGGCGGCGGCCTCGGCCCAACTGCTCGGCGCTGCGGTGGTCATCGTGGGGGACCTCAACGCCGAGCGGCTCGCGCAGGCACGCAGTTTCGGCTGTGCGACGGTCGATGTCTCGCAGGGCGACGTGGGCGAGCAGATCGCGCAGATCATCGGGGAGCCGGAGGTGGACGCGGCGGTCGACGCGGTCGGCTTCGAGGCGCGCGCCCACGGTCACGACGCCCCCGAGGCGCCCGCCACGGTCCTCAACTCGCTGATGGGGCTCACGCGCGCGGGCGGCGCCCTGGGCATTCCGGGCCTGTATGTGACGGACGACCCCGGTGGGGTCGACGCGGACGCGAAGTCCGGGACGCTGAAGGTGCGGCTGGGGCTGGGCTGGGCGAAGAGCCACCGGTTCGCGACCGGTCAGTGCCCGGTGATGCGCTACCACCGGGGTCTGATGATGGCGATCCTCCATGACCGGGTGCATATCGCCAAGGCGGTCAACGCGACCGTGATCGGCCTGGACGACGCGCCGCGCGGCTACGCCGAGTTCGACCAGGGCGCGAGCCGGAAGTACGTCCTCGATCCGCACGGTGCGCTCCAGGGCGTGCGGCCCGTGTGACGGGCGGGGTGTTCCGTCGGTCTCCCGCCGTCCGGCGCGGGTCACGGGTTTGAGGGTGTCCGCCACCCGCCAGAGATGAGGCAGGACGACTGACGGGAGGCGGACGTGACGTTGGTGGTGTCGGAGGAGGTGCGCGAGGCGGTCGCCGAGCGGCGACCTGTGGTGGCCCTGGAGTCGACGATCATCGCGCACGGGCTGCCGCGTCCGCGCAATCTGCGGGTGGCGGAGGAACTGGAGGCGCTCGTCCGGCGGCAGGGTGCCGTACCGGCCACGATCGCCGTGCTGGACGGGCGGGCGCACATCGGGCTGGACAAGGAGCGGTTGGAGCGGATCGCCACCGAGGACGGGATCCGCAAGCTGGGCCACCGGGATCTGCCGCTCGCGGTGGCGTCGGGGGCGAGCGGTGCCACGACGGTGTCGGCGACGGCCCTGCTGGCGGCGCTCGCGGGCATCAGGGTGTTCGCGACGGGCGGGCTCGGCGGGGTGCACCGGGAGTGGACGGTGACGCAGGACGAGTCGGCCGATCTGGGGCTGCTCGCCCGCACCCGCATCACGGTGGTGTGCGCGGGCGTCAAGTCGATCCTCGACGTCCCGGCGACGCTGCAACGGCTGGAGACGCTCGGGGTGGCGGTCGCCGGCTACGGCACGGACCGTTTCCCCGGTTTCTATCTCTCCGACTCCGGTCACCCCGTGGACTGGCGGATCGACACGCCCGAGCGGGTGGCCGAGGTCATGAGGGCGCAGGATCTGCTCGACGGGCCCGACGCGGCACTGATCGTCGCCAATCCGGTGCCGGAGGAGGACCAGTTGGATCCCGCGCTCCACGCGCGCGTCCTGGCCGACGCGCTGCGCGCGTGCGACGCGGAGGGCGTCAGCGGGCAGGCCGTCACCCCGTTCCTGCTCGACCATCTGATGCGGCACACGGACGGCGCCTCCCTGGAGGCCAATCTGGCGGCGGTGCGCGGGAACGTACGGCTGGCGGCGGAGATCGCGGCGGCCTGGACCGAGGTGACGTGAGCGGGGCCGGGGTCGGGCCCGGGGCGTTGCTCATCGTCGGGGATGTCATCACGGACGTGGTGGCGCGGCATCGCGGGCCACTGGCGGCCGGTACGGACACGGGTGCCGTGATCCGGACCGTGCCCGGCGGCGCGGGCGCCAACGTCGCCTGCTGGGCGGCCCACTGGGGCTGTGCGGACGTACGGCTGCTGGGGCGGGTCGGCGCGGACGCCGCCCAGTGGCACGAGCGGGAACTGGCGGCGAGCGGGGTACGGCCGCGGCTGGTCGTGGACCCGGGGGCGCCGACCGGGACGGTGATCTGCCTGGTGGACACGGGTGCCGAGGCCGAGCGGACCTTTCTGACCGACAGCGGGGCGTCGTTGCGCATCGGTCCCGGTGACTGGTCGGACGCGTTGCTCGACGGCGTCGTACGACTGCATCTGTCGGGCTATCTGCTGTTCTCGGATTCGGGGCGGGCGTTGGTGGCGGTGGCGCTGGAGTCGGCGCGGGCGAGGGGCGTACCGGTGAGTCTGGACCCGGCGTCGGTGGGGTTCCTGGAGGAACTGGGCCCCGAGCGGTTCCTCGCCCGGGTCGGGGGTGTGGACGTGCTGCTGCCGAGCAGGGCGGAGGCGTGTCTGCTGGCGGGGGCGCCGGACGCGGGGGCCGCGGCGGCCGAACTGAGCCACCGCTTCCCGCTGGTGGTCGCCAAGCTGGGGGCGGAAGGCGCGTTGATCGCGCGGTCGGGCGAGGTGCGGGCGCGGGTAGCGGCCGTTCCGGCGGCACCCCGGGACACGACCGGCGCCGGGGACGCCTTCACGGGCGCGTTCCTCGCGGCGCTGGTGGCCGGGGCGGACGTCGAGCCGGCGGTGACGGAGGGTTGCCGCGCGGGCGCGGTGGCGGTCGAGGGGGTGGGAGGGAGGCCGGTGGGGATGAGGTGAGGGGTGGGGTGGGGTGGGGTGGGGCAGGGTGAGAGGTGGGGTGAGGTGGTGGTGGGGCGTCTGGGTGGGGCTCGGCCCGGGGTCCGCTCCCCGGCCCGGGGTGCGTTCCCAGGCTCGTGGTCCGTCGGTCGTGGCGGTACGTCGGCCCGGGCGCGGGGGCATCGGTTCTACGGCCGTCTCCGCGCGGTCATGCCGTCCTCCCCCACGCCGAGATCATCGGGGCCGTGGCCAGGTCCAGGGTGCCTGTGGCGATGTTGGCCAGATGGCGGTCGATCTCCTCGTCCGTGGCGAGGCCGGCCTTGACGAGGGCGTCGCGGACCAGACGGACGGTGGCCGACTCCAGGGTGTCGCAGGCGGGTGAGGCGACGGGGAAGTAGCCGTCGGCCTCCACGTGACGCAGCCCGGCCTCGCGGAGCAGCCTCGGCAGGGTACGGCCGTAGGCGAGGTCGGCACCGCGGTCGCCGAGCAGTCGGCGTACGGCCTGGCGGAGCCGGTCCGCCAGGTGCTGCTCGGGGCCGTGTGCGTCGGGGCACGGCAGCGGCTGGAGTCCGGGGTCGGCGTCCTCGATCAGGAGCCGGCCCCCGGGGCGCAGGGCGCGGACCATGGAGCGCAGGGCGCGCTCGCGGTCCGGGACATGGAGCAGGACGAGCCGTGCGTGCACCAGGTCGAAGCCCTCCTCCGGCGGGTCGTCGGTGGCCACGTCGTGGCGGCGGACCTCGACCGGCGGGCGCGCGGCGGAGGAGATCCAGGCGGTGTCGATGTCGGTGGCGACGACCTTGCCGGTCGGCCCTACCTTCTTGGCCAGCCAGGAGATCACGGAGGTGCCGCCCGCGCCCACCTCCCAGCAGCGCCATCCGGGGCCGACGCCGCATCGTTCGAGGTGCCGGAAGGTCGAGGGGTCGAACAGCGTGGCGAGGGCCGCGAAGCGCTCGCCCGCCTCCGCCCGGCGGTTGTCGAGGAGGTACCCGTCGGTGGGGAGCATGGGGCGAGTCATGTGCTGATCATCCCAGTTGTTCCGATTAAGGGAGGTTGTCGATGCTCCGGTTGCCCCGGTGAGGTGCACCTCGCGGGCCGCCCCGGAGGGATCGGGGCGGTGGGTGAACGTGCTTGTCCACAGGCGGGAACCAAGCGGAATGTGCCGTTTCCACAGGCTTCCCCACGGTTGACTCCGGGCTGGCAGACTGGCGCGACAGGGCGGCGGAGACGCTGTGCGGGGGAATCCAGGTGGGGAGAGCACGATGTCCATGGCAGGGAATCTGCGGAAGGTGACGAGCCTCGGCACGGTCGACGGCCTTCGCAGGGTGGCGCGGCTGGCGCGACGGCGACCAAGGGTGGATCTGAGCCACCCGGCCCGTTCGCCGCTGGGCTCCTCGGTGGTCAACTGCGTGGCGTACGAGCGCGGTCGTCGGGTTCCGGCGTGCGTGGATCTGGTGACCGCGGTGGAGCGGGTGCGCAGGACGGGCGACGGGTTTGTGTGGCTGGGGCTGCATGAGCCGACGACCAGGGAGTTCGCGGGGATAGCCGAGCTGTTCGATCTGCATCCGCTGGCCGTGGAGGACGCCGTCGAGGCCCATCAGCGGCCGAAGGTGGAGCGGTACGGGGAAGCGCTGTTCGCGGTGTTCAAGACGGTCTGCTATGTGGAGCACGAGGAGCTGACCGCGACCAGTGAGGTGGTGGACACCGGCGAGATCATGGTGTTCGTCGGCAAGGACTTCGCCATCACGGTGCGGCACGGCAGCCATGGTTCGCTCGGGCCGCTGCGCGAGGAGCTGGAGTCGGATCCCGAGCAGTTGGCCAAGGGCCCCTCGGCGGTGCTGCACGCGGTGGCGGACCATGTGGTGGACGAGTATCTGAATGTCGTGGAGTCGATGCAGGAGGACATCGACCAGGTGGAGACGGATGTCTTCGCGGAGAACGGCGCCCGGGCGGACCCCGGCCGGATCTACCAGCTCAAGCGTGAACTGCTCGAACTGAAGCGGGCGGTGGTGCCGCTGGGCCGTCCGCTGCTCGAACTGTCCGACCGGACCCATCGCATCGTCGACGCGGAGATACAGGCGTACTTCCGCGATGTCTCCGACCATCAGCAGCGGGCCACGGATCAGATCGCCGCCTTCGACGAGCTGCTCAACTCGATTCTGCAGGCGCATCTGGCGCAGGTGACGGTGGCGCAGAACGAGGACATGCGGAAGATCACCGCCTGGGCCGCGATCATCGCCGTGCCGACGATGGTCTGCGGGATGTACGGGATGAACTTCGAGCACATGCCGGAGCTGGGCTGGCGCTATGGCTACGGCATGGTCATCGCCGTCATATCCGTGGCCTGCGTGACGTTGTACCGGGGGTTCCGGCGCAACGGGTGGCTGTGATCTCTGGGACGGAACCCAGGCGTCGGATCGGGGCCCAGAGATCACGGGTCACAGGTCACGGGTCACAGGTCACGGGTCACAGGTCACACCGGAAGAGGCTCGGGCGGTCTGTCGCGTCCGTCCGATACTCCGGCCGCCCGGGCCCGCCACGCCCCGTCCTGTCCCGTTGCCCGACCGCTCTTCTCAGCTCACGGTGCTCCTGGCGTAGACGCGTTCGGCCCAGGAGCCGATCTGGTCGTCCGTCAGATGCTGGGCCAGGTCGGCCTCGCTGATCATGCCGACGAGGCGCTTGTCCTCGATGACCGGCAGGCGGCGGATCTGGTGCTCCTGCATCTCGTGGATCACCTCGCTGACATCGGCGCCCGAGTCGATCCAGCGGGGGGTGCCCTGGGCCATCTCGCCCGCGGTGACCTTGGCCGGATCGTGGCCCATGGCCACACAGCCGACCACGATGTCGCGGTCGGTGAGGATGCCGCAGAGCCGGTCGTCCGGATCGCCGATGGGCAGGGCGCCGACATTGAGATCACGCATCAGCTGGGCGGCGCGGTCGAGGGTCTCGTGAACGGGGATCCACTGGGCACCACGGTGCATGATGTCTCCGGCAGTGGTCATGAAGTACCTCCCGGTTGCCGGACGGCCGGCGCGGGGCGGGACGCACCGCTAGTCCCGGCGCCCTTCATTCTCGCCGGGCCGCCGGGCACCCGCACCCGGAGCGGGCGGGCACCGGGGACACCGGGTCGGGCGACGGGACCGAAGACGCCGGTCAGGCAGCGAAACCGATGACCTTGTGCGGCACGACGCGGATGATGACCCGGGTCTCGTCGTCCTTCTCGGCGGGCGGGTCGACGCCGAGGTACTTGTGCGACAGCTCAAGCGGGAGGCGCTTGCCCTCGTCGGGGAGGATCTCGGCGGTACCGCGGATCTCGATGGAGGTGTAGGGGTTGGTGATGTCGTAGACGGAGAGACTGATGCGCGGGTCGCGGCGCAGGTTGCGCACCTTCTGACGGCCGTCGAGGGAGGAGAACAGGACGGTGTCGCCGTCGCGTTTGATCCAGACGACCGAGTTCTGTGGAGCGCCGTCGGGGCCGAGGGTGGCGACACCGGCGAAGTTCTTGCCGTCGAGGAGGGCGCGGACGGAGTCGTCGAAGGTGACGGGGGTAGTGGACGCAGTCATGGGCACAGCTTATGTATATGCACGCGCATAGAGTGCTGTTTTCGTGAGACTGGTGCGGCTCAACGGCTCAACGGGCTCAACGGGCTCAGCGGGCTCAACCGTTCCAGGCCGGGTGGCGTGGGTCGTCGGCACGGACGAGGACGTCGGCGGTGGCGGCGGGGTCGGTCTCGTCCTCGTAGCGTGCGAAGGCGGGCAGGGTCCAGTGGTCGGCCTCGGGGGTGCGGCGGCGCAGGGCCGCCGGGGAGAGGAGGACATGGACGGTGAGGTCGAAGGGGAACCAGTGCCGCAGGAGCAGGGGGCCGTGCAGCAACAGCGCCCCGCCGGGCGGGAGTCGGACGTAGGGGCTGCGCGTGGCGCGGTCGGTGACGGGGTCGCGCAGGTCGGGCAGGACGCGGCCGTCGCCGTCGGGTTCGAGCGGGTTGAACACCTCGCGCCAGAGGGCGCCGCTGTCGAACCAGCCGTCGTAGTAGGCGTCCACGTCATGGCGGCCGTGCTCCAGGCGCAGGGAGGCGGGGCGCAGGAAGCCCTGGGTCGCCACGGCGAGCGCCGGTCGGCCCCGGACGCGCAGGGCCTCTCCGACCCGTTCGGCGAGGGCTCCCGGGTCGGCCGCCGGGGCGCCGTCGAAGGCGATCCGGGGCCAGGGGCTGCCGTCGGCCGGTTGCAGGTCGAGCAGCCGGTCGGCCAGTAGATCGGCGAGCCGGTCCCAGGTGATCGCTTCGAGTCGCACCCGGCCATGATCGGTCATCGCGCGGGGCGGGCCCAAGGAGTCCCGGTCGCCCGGCCGCCCGGCCGCCCGATCACTCACCCCGCCCAGTCGCCCAGTCGCCCGGTCCCTCAGCCGTCCACTCGACCAGTCGCTCGGTCGCTCGGTCGCTCGGTCGCCGGGCGGAACGGCTTCGTCCGGCCGGCGGCCCTGGACGCTCGCGTATGTCCCCGCGCCGTTCGGCCATGTTGCGGAGGGGCGGGTGGGCATTGACTGGAGGAGACGGCTGGAACGGCTGGTACGGATGGAACGGCCGGGCCTGGCCGGGCCCGGTACTTCGCAGGAGTGGACGTGGGAGTCGAGATGATCGAGGGACCGTACTTCGTGCTGACGATGCTGGGCGTGCTCGGCACGGGCCTGATCGCCGGAGTCTTCTGCGGCTTCTCGACCTTCGTGATGCGAGGGCTGGCCGGGTTGCCGCCCGCTCAGGGCGTCGCCGCGATGCAGTCGATCAACGTGACGGCGGTCAGACCTCCGTTCATGACCGTGTTCGCGGGTACGGCGGTGCTGAGCGCGGTGATCGCGGTGGTGACGTTCGTGTTGTGGCCGGACGAGGGCACGGTCGAGTTGCTGCTGGGCAGCGCGCTGTACCTGTTCGGCACCTTCGGGCTGACGATCGTGGCGAACGTGCCGCGCAACGAGGCTCTGGCGAAGCTGGAGGCCGGTACGGCGGAGGCGTCGTCGTACTGGTCGACGTACCTGCGGGAGTGGACCTTCTGGAACCACGTCCGCACCGTCGCCTCGGCCGCCGCCGCGATCTGCTACGTGCTGGCCATCGCCTAGATCACCTAAATCACCTGGATCACCTAAATCACCTGGATCGTCTCGTCCGCCTGGGGGCCGGTTGTCGGCCACCGCCCGGATCGTCGGGTCCCCGAGGAGTCGTCGTGGGTGGCGGACGGTCGTATGGTGGCCGAAGGGGCAGGGAGAGCCGCCCTGGGCCCCGAGAACCGTCCTGCACCGTTCCTGCACCCGGCGGCGCCATCCCCCCGACACCGGGCACGGAGCACCAAGCACGGACACCGAGCACGGACACGGAGCACCGAGCACCGAGCACCGAGCACCGAGCACCGAGCACCGAGCACACCCAGGCATCACCCTCCCCGCACGGCCCGTCACCCACCCCCGAGGAAGACGGCCATGGCAGACCTCAAGGGTTTCATGAACACGCCCCGGCAGGAGTGGCCGCGCAGGCCCGTCGGGGAGCGGGTGCGCGACTGGCACGAGGTGTACGTCCCGGGCGCGCTGCTGCCGATCGTCAGCGCGCAGGCGGATCGCTGCATGGACTGCGGCATCCCCTTCTGCCATGACGCGTGTCCGCTCGGGAATCTGATCCCCGAGTGGAACGACCTCGTCTCGCGCGAGGACTGGCGGGCCGCGTCCGACCGGCTGCACGCGACGAACAACTTTCCCGAGTTCACCGGCCGCCTGTGTCCGGCGCCGTGCGAGGCCGGGTGTGTGCTCGCCATCAATCAGCCGGCCGTGACCATCAAGAACGTCGAGTGCGCCATCGCCGATCGCGCCTGGACGGACGGTCTCGCGCCGCCCCGCCCGCCCGACCGGCTCTCGGGGTGGACCGTCGCGGTGATCGGCTCCGGCCCCACCGGACTCGCCGCCGCGCAGCAGCTCACGCGCGCGGGGCACACGGTCGCCGTGTTCGAGAGGGACGACCGGCTCGGCGGGCTCATGCGGTACGGCATCCCCGAGTTCAAGATGGAGAAGCACCATCTGGAGCGGCGGCTGGCGCAGATGCGCGCGGAGGGGACGAAGTTCCGTACGTCGACGGTGGTCGGCCGGGACATCCGGGCCGACGAACTCCGTACCCGCTACGACGCCGTGGTGATCGCCACCGGAGCGACCGCGTGGCGTGAGCTGGACGTCCCGGGCCGCGAACTGACCGGCATACACCAGGCGATGGAGTACCTTCCGCTCGCCAACCGCGTCTGCGAGGGCGACCTGGAGACCTCACCGCTGTCGGCCGCCGGCAAGCATGTCGTGATCGTCGGCGGTGGTGACACGGGGGCCGACTGCCTCGGCACGGCCGTGCGCGAACAGGCCGCGTCCGTCACCCAGCTCGACATCTACGCGCAACCCGGCACCGAGCGCGACGAGGACGCCGAGCCCTGGCCGACGTACCCGAGGATCTACCGGCTGTCGGCCGCCCACGAGGAGGCCGGAGAGCTGCGTACGGCGCCCGCGGCCGATGCCGACGCCCGGCTGTTCGCGGCGTCCACGCTCCGCTTCACCGGGGACGCCGAGGGCAGGGTGCGTTCGCTGCGTCTGGTCGAGGTCGACGCCGCGCGCCGCCCCCTTCCGGGCAGCGGCCGGACTCTCCCCGCCGACCTCGTGCTGCTCGCCCTCGGCTTCTCCGGGCCGGACCGCGCCGACGGGATCGTGGACCAGCTCGGGCTGGCCATGGACCCCCGCGGCACCATCAACCGTGACCGGGACTTCGCGACCAACGTCCCCGGCGTGTTCGCCGCGGGTGACGCCGCGCGCGGGCAGTCCCTGATCGTCTGGGCCATCGCGGAGGGCCGGGCGGTGGCGGCGGCCGTCGACCACGCCCTCACCGGCACCTCGACCCTGCCGACGCCGATATCGCCGTACGACCGCCCGATGACCGTCTGAGCGAGCCGAGGCGAGGCGACCCGAGCCGAGCCCGAGCCGAGGCGAGCCCGAGCCGAGCCCGACGCCGTCGGCCGTGGGCCGTGGGCCGTGGGCCGTCAGCGCCGCTCGTCCGTCCCCGCCACCTTTCCGGTCGCCAGGGCCACCCGGTTCCATGTGTTGATGGTGAGGATCAGCGAGATCACCTGGGCCAGTTCCCGCTCGTCGAACGCGGCGGCGGCCCCGGCGTACGCCTCGTCGGGGACGCCACCGTCCGCGACCAGCGTGATCGCGTCCGTCAGCGCGAGCGCCGCCCGCTCACGCGCGGTGAAGAAGTGCCCGGCCTCGCGCCACACGGCGACCATGTGGAGCCGGTCCTCGCTCTCACCGGCCTTGCGGGCGTCGTTGGTGTGCATGTGGAGGCAGTAGGCGCAGTGGTTGAGGTGCGAGGCACGGATCTGGATCAGCTCGACCAGGGCGGGGTCGAGTCCCTCGCGGGCGGCGGCGTCCAGACCGATGATCGCGCGGAAGACCTTCGGGGCGGTTCGCGCGAGGTCGATCCGGGGCGTCTGCGGCGTCCGGGGCGTGGGGGCCTTCTCCGCCGCGTGCACGGTGTGGGCCTGGTCTGCGGTGTTCGTCGTCATGTCCACCAACCTACGTGCCTGAAAGACCCCCTGTAGGGTGCAATTTCATGGCGGAATCATGGGTCAATTCAGCGGAGCGCATCGGTGCTGACCTGCATCTGGAGCTGACCGGTCCGGGTGGGCGGCGGGCGGCGTTGATCCGGGCGCTGCGGGACGCCGTACGCAGTGGGCGACTGGCGCCGGGCACCCGGCTGCCGCCCTACCGCTCGCTCGCCGCAGACCTGGGCGTCGCCCGCAACACGGTCGCCGACGCCTACGCGGAACTGGTGGCGGAGGGGTGGCTCACCGCCCGGCAGGGATCCGGCACCCGGGTCGCGATGCGCCCGGCCGCACCCCCACGCCCCACCACGGGATCGCCGCGACCCGCCGCCACGGGGTCGCCACGCCCCGCCACGGGATCGCCGCGCCCCGCCACAGGCAGAGCGGCCCCGCACCCCGCGGAATCCTCCCGACGCGCCGCACGAACGCCCCGAACGCCCCCTCCACGCGCGCGGGGATCACGCCATCACCTGCTCCAGGGCACCCCGGACGCGTCGTCGTTCCCCCGCGCGGCCTGGAGCACGTCGTACCGGCGGGCGCTCCAGCAGGCGCCGAACGAGGCTTTCGGGCCGGGTGACCCGGCGGGCCGCCCGGAACTGCGTCTGGCGCTCGCCGAATACCTCGCCCGCGCGCGTGGCGTACGCGCCGAACCCGACCGGATCGTCGTCTGCTCGGGCTTCGCCCACGCCCTGCGGCTGCTGTTCCAGGGGCGCGTCCTGCGCGGCCCGCTGGCCGTGGAGGAGTACGGCCTCGGCTTCCACCGGGCGCTGCTGGCGGAGGCGGGCGTACGGACCGTTCCACTGCCGCTGGACGAGCACGGGGCGCGGGTGGACCACCTGGGCCGGGAGCGGGCGGCCCTGCTGACACCCGCCCATCAGTTCCCGACCGGCGGCCCGCTGCACGCGACGCGCCGCGCGGCGGTGATCGAGTGGGCACGCGCGCGGGGCGGCGTGGTCCTGGAGGACGACTACGACGGCGAGTTCCGGTACGACAGAAGACCCGTCGGCGCGGTGCAGGGGCTCGACCCCGAGCACGTCATCTACATCGGCTCGGTCAGCAAGAGCCTGTCCCCCGCGCTGCGCCTGGGCTGGATGGTGCTGCCCGAGCGGTACGTCGCGGACGTCGTCACCGCCAAGGGCGAACGGGAGGCGTGGGCGAGCGTCCTGGACCAGCTGGCCCTCGCCGACTTCCTCCGCTGCGGCGCGTACGACCGTCATGTGCGGCGTATGCGGCAGCGCTACCGGGGTCGCCGGGACCGGCTGGTCGCCGCGCTCGCCGAGCGGGCGCCGCACATCGAGGTGACCGGGGTGGCGGCCGGGCTGCACGCCGTGCTGAGGCTGCCGCCGGGCACGGAGGCGTCCGCCGTCAAGGCCGCCGCGTGGCAGGGCGTGGCCCTGGACGGCCTGTCCGCGTTCCGCCACCCCGCGTTCCGCCACCGCGCGGCACCACCCCGGGCCACCGACGGGCCGTCCGCCCACGCACTGCCCGCCCACGCACTGCCCGCCCACGCACTGCCCACTCATGGACCGCCCACTCATGGACCGCACACCGACAGACCGACCGCAGGCAGCCCGACCGGGGACAGACCCGCCGCAGACAGACCCGCCGCCGGCGGAATGGTCACCGACGGCCTCGTCGTCGGGTATGCGACCCCGCCGGAACACGCGTACGCCGCGGCGCTGGAGGCCCTGTGCGAGGTGCTGCCGCCACCCCAGCCCTGAGCGCGTCGGCCTGTGGTCGGCCCGCGGTTCGGCCCGCAGTTCGGCCCGCGGCCCCGACAGAGAGAGGGACCGCCCGGAGGTTCGGGCGGCCCCTGCGTCACGATGCGGAGTCGATCAGTTGCGAAAAGGTCGAACGATACGACGATGATCGGTACAGTACGGTCAGTGCTCGGAGCCCACTACAAGGTGTCCAATTCAGTGCCAAATTAAGGGAGTTGAGAAGCAAAAAATCAGCAACACCGGTCAGGAGAGCAGAAAGTCGGCCTCCCCCGCCTTGGCGCCCTCGATGAACGCCGTCATCTCGTCGGTGGTGTAGATCAGGGCCGGCCCGTCGGGGTCGGTGGACTGCCGGACCGCGATCCGACCGTCGGCGAGCTTCATCGCCTCAAGGCAGTTGCCCCCGTTGCCGCCGCTCCACGGCTTGTGCCAGCCTTCGCTGCCCAGCTCCCGCGCGGGCATGCCGTTGTAGATCCGCGCGACGCGGCTCAGCGGCTTCGGCTGGGACGTGGTGCCATCCATTCACAGCTCCTTGCGGAGATCCCTGAGGATCTCCTTCGTGCGTTGTGCCGTAGCGGCCTGCGCCGCCATGCGGTCCATGACCTCCAGGTAGGTGGCTACCTCGGCGCGCGCGTCCAGATAGACGGCGCCGGTCAGGTACTCGCTGTAGACCATGTCCGGAAGTTCGGGCATGGCGAATCGGAAGAGGACGAAGGGTCCGTACGTACCGGGGTGGGGCCCGGACGCGAAGGGGATGAGCTGGAGCGTCATGTGCGACAGCTCCGTGGCCTCCAGCAGCCGGTCGATCTGGGCGCGCATCACCTCGGGGCCGCCGACCGAGCGGCGCAGCGCCGTCTCGTCCATGACGACCCACAGCCGGGGCGCGTCCTCGCGGGTGAGCAGGGCCTGGCGCTGCATGCGCAGGGCGACATGGCGTTCGATGTCGTCGGGGCGGGTCTGCCCGACGGCGCCCGCTTTGAGCACCCCGCGCGCGTAGTCCTCGGTCTGGAGCAGTCCGGGCACGAAGTGCGGGTCGTAGCTGCGGATCAGCCGGGCGGCGCCCTCCAGGCTGACGTACATGGAGAACCAGCCGGGCAGGATGTCGTGGAACCGCTGCCACCAGCCGGGCTTGTTCGCCTCCTCGGCGAGCTGGACGAACGCGTCCGCCTCGTCCTCCGGGATGCCGTACGCCTTCAGGAGCAGCTGGAGGTACGGGATCTTGAGCGCGACCTCGGCCATCTCCATACGGCGGACCGTGGCGGGCGCGACGCGGAGGATCTTGGCGGCCTCCTCGCGCTTGAGCCCGGCGTTCTCCCGTAGGTCCAGCAGGCGTCGGCCGAGGACGACCTGGCCGACCGTCGGCGCTGACCGCGGCTCACTCACGCTGCACCTCCACACAAGCGACTGAGGGACCTACCGACCTACGCGACATGCGCGTACGGACGTACTGACATACGGACATTTTGCAGTGCCCGCCGGATGACCCGTCGGGCAGCCCACCGCGACCTGTCCGGAACCCCGACAGGCCGCCCTCGCCGAGCCGCCGCCCGAAGCCCGAGCGCCACCCGACACCCGGACCGCCACGCGAAGCCCGAGCGCCGCCCGACACCCGGACCGGCCGCACGAAGCCCGAGCGCCGCCCGAAGCTTGGACCGCCATCCGAGGACCCGGACCGCCACCCGACGCCCCGCGCACCGTCCGACGCCCCGAGCCCGGGGCCCGGAGGGGCACCGGCCGGGACGGCCGACCGAGGAGCCAACAGGCCGTGCGGCGCCGTTCGAAGACATTTTCGAAGGCAGATACGGCCTTCGGTCCCGAACTGGCGCCGCTCGACATGCTGTTGCGTGCAGTGTGCCACGCCCGTCCAGAGAGTCACACAGCACTCTGCAATTTTCAGAGTGACACTTGCCAAGTGTTCACGGCGGGGCGATAGTGGCAAGCGTGATTCCGTCCCCGCCCTTAGGAGCAGACGCCGCCGCAGGCCGCTTCGGCCTCGACGGCGCCGCTACGTCGGCAGGCCCCGCCGAGGCCGCCGCCGAGCGCCGGTTCCGCTTCGAACTGGCCGCTCATCCGGGTTCACCCGCGCAGGCCAGACGGCTGACGCGGGCCCGGCTGACCGGCTGGTCGGTGTGCGAGGACACCTGCGACACGGCGGCCCTGGTGGTCTCCGAGCTGGTCACCAACGCGATCGTGCACACCGCGAGCGATGTCGTCGTCTGCGAGCTGCACGACGGTGACGATCTGGTGCGGATAGCCGTGCGTGACGAGGGCTGTGCGCCCGGTGAGCCCATGCCGTCGCCGCAGCGCCCCGAGGAGGAGCACGGGAGGGGACTGCTCCTCATAGACGCCCTGTGCCGGGCATGGGGCGCTCAGGAGCACGGCCCCGGGCTGCTGGTCTGGGCGGAGCTGCCGCGCCGTACCGACGCCCCACAGGGCGACCTCGGCTGGGGCGCCCGTCCCAAGCCCGGCCCCGCCCAGGGTGGCTCGGACGACGAGGAGACCGAGGGGCGACTCGGCCGGATCATGATGCCGCGCGAGCGGAACGGGGAGTTCGGCGAGAGGGGGAGGCCGTGAAAGCCGCGTCCTGCGGAGGCCAGGCGGTCAGCCTGGACACGCTGGTCCGACTGGGGCGCGAGATGCGGGTGCCCGGTCATTCCGCGCACCCGGCGCCGCGCAGACTGTCCGTCCCGGACGGCATGACGGCCCCGATGGGCTGCGACGCGGTCGCGGTACCGGCCGATCTCGGCCCGCTCGTCATCCCCCGGCTGCCCCGTGTGGGCTGCGTCTACGCCGATGAGGCGCACTGGTGGTGGCTGGTCCCGTCCGACTCCGACTACGCCCTCGACTGGCCCGCCCCGGCCGAGTACACCACGGGCGCCCTGGTCGCGGACGACCCCCGGCTGATCCACCGGCCGGACGGAACCCTGCCGTACACCCCGCCGATCCCCCTGTACCTGGCCCTGTGCCGGCTGACGGGGACGACACCGAGCTGGTCCCGGTCGGTCACCGCCTAGGCCACCGGCCCGCTTCCGGCGCTCGTACCACCCCGATTCCGCCCCCGTACAACCACCCCGATGCGCGGGCCCCGACCCCACCCCCCGCCACTCCACCCCACCCCACCCCACCCGCGACCTGATCCCCCGACACGGGGCTGCCCCCGGTACGGCGGGGCCTGCCCCCCGGGTACGGCGCACATGCCCCCGGCGTACGCCGTCGCACCCCCGGCTCCTCCCAGGACGCCCCACCGCGCCCTCCCCCCTCACGCCCCCTGCCGCGATAGTGGCCGTTCGTCCAGGGTCGAGACGGGTCGGAACGGACCTGGTCCGGCGTCGGTGCGGGGAGGCCGGGATTGAGCGCACGGCGGCGCGGACACGAGAAGGCCGAGCCCACGACGACGTCCGAGTCGGAGCGGCTGCTCTTCGGCGGCCCGCTCCGCTACGACATGGGCTGGAGCACACACGAGGACGCCTTCCTCGAACTCGGCTTCCGGGCGATGATCGTCCGCCTCCCCGCCCTGCTCTCCGCCAGTTTCCGGCTCGCCCTGGAGGCCGACCGGCGTGCCACGCGGACCGTGCTGGCCGCCGAGATCGGCCGGGGCCTGTCCCAGGCGGTCGGACTGCTCGCCGTCAACAGTGTGCTGGCCCGGCTGATCGGCTCCGGCCCGATCGGGGACCGGCTCGGTGACGCCGTCCCGGCACTGGCCGCCGTCGCCGCCGTCACCATGCTGGCCGCGCTGCTGCGCGCCGCCTCCACCTACGCCACCGGCCGCCTGGAACCCAAGGTCGAGCGGGTCGCGACCGAGCAGTACCTGGAACGGGCGGCGGCCGTCGAACTGGCGGCCATCGAGGACCACACCTTCCACAAACTGCTGGACACCGCGCAGTACGGCGCCTCCTCCGCCCGCCGGATGATCAGTTACTCCGCGCGCGTGGTGAACGCGGCGATCTCCCTGATCGCGGCGGCCGGAGTGCTGACCGTGCTGCATCCCGCGCTGCTGCCGCTGCTGATCACGATGACGCTGCCGAGCGCCTGGAGCGCACTGACCCTGGCCCGACGCCGGTACGAGTCCTTCCACGCGTGGGTGCAGCACGCGCGGGCGGGCCGACTGATCGGTCAGCTGCTGATCGAGCCCGAGGCGGCGCCGGAGATCCGGCTGCACGGGGTCGGCCCGTTCCTGCTGCGTCACTTCCGCTCGATGTCGGAGACCGCGGAGGCCGAACAGGCCCGGCTGGCCCGGCTCGCCGCCCGGACCGGCCTGATCGCGGCGGCCTGGACCGGCCTCGCGACGGTGGCGACGTACTCGACACTCGGGGCGCTGCTGCTGAGCGGCGCGATGGCGCTGTCCGTGGCCGGTACGGCGGTCATCGCGATCCGCACCGGCTCGGGCAACCTGGACACCCTGGTGGTCGAGCTGAACGCGCTGCACGAGGAGGCCCTGTTCGTGGGCGACCTCCAGCGGCTGCACCGGGAGGCGGAACCGCGGATGATCCCGGCGGGCGGTACGGCGCTGCCGGAGGACCCGGGCGAGATCCGCTTCGAGCACGTCAGCTTCACCTATCCGGGTGAACGGCCGCGGCCCGCCCTGGCTGACGTGACGCTCACCGTGCCGCTCGGGAAGATCGTCGCGCTGGTCGGCGAGAACGGCTCCGGCAAGACGACCCTGGTCAAGCTGCTCGCCGGGCTCTACGCGCCGGACGGCGGCCGGATCCTGTGGGACGGCGTCGACGTCGCGGGCGCCGACCGCCGTGAGCTGGCCGAGCGGATCGCGATGGTGGCGCAGGACTTCAAGCGCTGGCCGTTCACGGCCCGGGTCAATGTGGCGGTGGGGCGGTCGGCCGCGCCGATCACCGAGGAGCGGCTGACGGCGGCGGTCGGCGAGGCCGGGGCCGACGAGGTGGTGGCGGACCTGCCGAACGGACTGGACACCCTGCTCGCCCGGCACTTCAGCGGCGGCCATGAGCTCTCCGGCGGCCAGTGGCAGCGGCTCGGTATCGCCCGGGCCGCCTACCGCAGGGGCCGGATCCTGATCGTGGACGAGCCGACGGCGGCACTGGACGCCCGCGCCGAGGCGGAGGTCTTCGACAAGATCCGCGCCCTGGCCGGTACCGGTCAGACGGTCGTCCTGATCACCCACCGCCTGGCGTCCGTCCGCCACGCCGACCTGGTCCATGTGCTGGACCACGGCCGCCTCGTGGAGTCCGGCACCCCGGACGAACTGCTCGCCGGCGGCGGCATCTACGCCGAGCTGTACGCGCTCCAGGCGGAACAGTTCACGGCACGGGTGCCTGCGCCGAAACAGGGCTGAGGACAGCCCCGGACCCGGTCGACCCTGTCGGCCCGCTACGCCCCATCCCGCCGAGGCCCCGCCCGCCCGGCCCCGCCCACCGGACACGCCCCGACCGCCGGTCTCGGCAGACCGGCGTCACCCGCCACCCCGTGCCCCGTCCCCACCACCGCGCACGATCACCAGAAAGGCGTCCGAAGCCAGGTCCATGACCACCTCCGCCGCCAGCCCCTCCAACTGCCGTGCCCGCGCGAACTCCTCCGCGGGCCACGATCCGCGCGGCCCACCCGCGGGAAAGCGTTCGAGCACCCTTCGCCCGTTCACCATCTCGCACCTCCACAAAACGTCGAACTCGTAGGAGTCAACGCCCTCCGGGAGCGAAACGGCGCCCACTGTCACCGGACCGAGACCGAGTTGACACCCCGCCGCCCAGCCCCACCCCTCCCCCGTCACCGGCGTCAGGCCCCGTACCGGCCGTCAGTCCTCGTACTCGTCGTGGTAGTAGGCGGCCACGCTGGGCGCGGCGGGGCCGAACACGGACGCGCGCCCCTTGGGGGCCTCCCACTCCTCCTGCCGGCCGAGCACGGTCAGATCGAGGAGGCTGGTGGTCGAGCCGAGCCCGTCCAGTCCGCGGTCGTACGCCGAGTAGGTGTGGAGGATCCGGTCGCCGTCCCGCAGGAAGCTGCTCAGCCCCGGCTGCTCGAAGGACTCCCCGTCGTGCTCGTCCGTCACCTCGAAATCGGCGTTGAAGTCGTTGTCGTAGGACGAGTACCAGGGCAGCGTCCACCCCATCCGCGCCTTGAACGGCAGGATCTTGGTGTACGGCGCCCGGGAGACGGCCGCGAAGGAGGTCCGGCGGGCGTACAGATGGGCGAGATGGCCGATCTGGTCGAGGAGGTAGGAGCAGCTGCGGCAGCCGGACTCCCACTCGGGCGCGAACATGAAGTGGTGGACGACGAGTTGGTTGCGCCCCTCGAACAGGTCGAGCAGGGTGGCTTTGCCGTCGCCGCCCTCGAACACGTACTCCTTGTCGATCTCGACCATGGGCAGTCCGCGCCGCTCGGCGTTGAGCGCGTCCCGCGCGCGGGTCACCGCCTTCTCCTTGACCAGCAGTTCCTGCCGCGCCTTGCGCCACTCTTCGCGCGAGACGACTTCCGGAAGCGACATGGGTCCTCCTGTGCAACAGTCCCGTCGACCTGCAGACCGCCGCACACGCGGAAACTCATCGCGCCGCCCGAAGATTTTTCAAGAACCCGGCGAGATTTGTCTTCTCCGCAGGTCAGGTGCGGTACGACACCGGCAGCTCGACCGGCCCCCGGGCCCGCGGGGGGCGCCGCCACCGTACGTCGGTGTCCGCGAGGGCGGGATGCGGGAGCCGTTCGAGCAGCGCGGCGAGCGCGGTCTCGGCGCGCGGACGCTCAGGTGTCGTAGTCCTGGATCCGCCGCCCGTGGCGGCGGTCGAGGAGCGCGGGCAGGCGTTGCCGGAGTTCCCGTACGACTTCGGGCACGTCGAGGGTGAGCAGTTCGCGGTCGCGCATGAGCACGCGGCCGTCCACGACGGTGGTGCGTACGTCGGCGGAACGGGCGCTGTGGACGAGGGTGGCGGCGAGGTCGTGGACGGGCTGGGTGTGCGGTCCGTCGAGGTCCACGAGGATGATGTCGGCCCGGCGGCCGGGGGCGAGGGAGCCGACGACCTCCCCCAGGCCGACGGCGCGGGCGCTCTGGAGGGTGGCGTGGTGAAGGGCCTGCCGGGCGGTGAGCCAACGGGGGTCGCCGGTCGTGGACTTCTGGAGCAGCGCGGTGAGCGTCATGGACTCCCAGACGTCGAGGGAGTTGTTGGAGGCGGCGCCGTCGGTGGCGAGTCCGACGGGGACGCCGAGGTCGCGCAGGGCGCGGACGGGGGTGGTGTCCGGCCAGCCGAACCGCAGATACACCCGGGGTGCGGTGGCCACGGCCGTACGACCGCCCGCGCGTGCCAGGACGGGGAGGTCGCGGTCGAGGATCCCGGTGCCGTGCGCGAGGAGGAGTTCGGTGTCGAGCAGTCCGGTGCGTTCGAGCACCTCGACGGGGGTGGCTCCGTGCCGGGCGAGGCTGGTCTCGGACTGGTCGCGGTTCTCGGCGGCGTGGAGGTGGACGGGGAGTCCGTGCTCGTGGGCGAGGACGGCGGTGGCGGCGAGATCGGCGTCGGTGACGGTGTAGGGGGCGTGCGGGGCGAGCGTGGTGGTGATCCGGCCGCCCGCGCTCCCCCGGTGCCGCAACGCGAACTCCAGCGACCGCTCGCGCCCCTCACGCCCCTGCGAGGAGAAGTACGCCTGCCCGAGGTGGGCCCGCATCCCGCACTCCGCCACGACAGCGGCGACCTCGTCCATCGCGAAGTAGTGGTCGGCGAAGCAGGTCACCCCGCCCCGGATCATCTCGGCGCACGCGAGCCGCGCCCCCAACTCCACATCCCGTGCGCCCAGATTCGACTCCACGGGCCAGACGACGTCGTTGAACCACTCGTCCGTCGGCAGATCCTCCGCGAGCCCCCGCAGCGCGACCATCGGGGCATGCGTATGACAGTTGACCAGCCCCGGCAACGCGACCAGCCCCCGCGCGTCGAGAACCTCGGCAGCCTCGACCCCCGCCCCCTCACGGGCATCGACGACAGCCTCGACGACCCCACCGCGCACGACGATCGCCGCATCCTCCCGAAACCCGATCCCCTCGTCCTCCCCATGAACGAGAACCGTGCAGGACCGGATCACCAGATCAGCACCCGCGCCCCGAATCCCGCTTGGCTTCACTCCACAAGCGCCTCTCTCCCCGACGACCAGACGCCTCTCATGAGTTCACGCCGCTCCCTCGGCGCGGGCAGTCTGCGGAAGCGCGTCGGGGCCTCGCGGTGGATGCAGTCGATGCCGTAGCGGTGCAGGAGCGCGATGTCCTGCGGGCGGGGGGCCTCGGGGAAGAGTCCGGCGAGTCGCTGCGCCGGGCTGGGGCTGTGGGGCGCGTAGTCCAGGAGCTGTCCCAGGGCCTGTCTGACGTGCTGGTGCCCGGCGCTGCTCTTCGCCTCTATCACTTCCGCGCCCTCGGGGCCCTGGATGTAGAGGTCGCTGATCCCCGAGGTGCAGTAGAAGCGCTCCGCGTCCTCCCCGGGGGCGAGGACGTGGTCCCGGTACTCCTTGACGAGCAGTGCCTCCCGACGGTCGACGACGACCATGCGGCGCATACGCTGATATTGCGTCCGGTGCGTACGCATCATCTCGGCCGCCGCGACGCGCACCGGGTCCCTGCCGTCCGCCCCGCGAGCGGAGTCGGCGTCGTCCCAAGCGACTTCGTCTCCCGCGGCTTCGTCTTCCTCGGCATCGTCCCCGGCAGATTCGTCCCCCGCGGGGCGCGGGTCGGTGGAGGACACTGCCGCATCCCAGTCCACGCTGGACGTGATCATGAAGTCTTCGAGCACCGACCGTGCCTTGTCCCCGCGCAGGACCATCTGGCCGGGGAAATTGTGGGCCGGTCTGTAGCCGATGGACGCGTTGAGTTCCGCGTACGGGATCTCGGCCTCCACCAGGTCCAGCAGGCTGTAGACCGTGTGCCAGCTGGGCTCCCCGGTCTCCGGTGGCCACAGCACATCCGCGAGCGCGCCGTTGCGGAAGATGGCGCCGACTTCCGCGATCGCCCGTACCTGGTTCCGCCCGGTGAAGAGGACCACGTCACCCGACCGCACATCCGCGAACTTCTTGTCGTGGGTGGGGGTCGCACCCCAGAACCGGGCCGTTCCCTCCGGGTGCAGCTCGCGCAGCCAAGTGCGCTGGTCCGGCGTGAGCAGACCGTCGTAGCTCGGCTCGGTGAACGCGATCCGACGGTCCACCGTGTCCGCCCAGTGCCGTCGGGTCGCAACGCTGCCGTACGACGGAGAAATGAGTACCCGCGCCATCCGTTCCGCCTTCTCCGCAGATCTGTTGTCCAGTGTCCTGTCGAACGGTCAGAGGGTCGTCGAACGTTCCCGGTTCGTCGACTCGATGAGCTGCCGCGCGGTGGTGAGCGCGTCCGTCGGCCCCTTCTCGCCGGTGTCGTCGGCCAGGGAGGCGATGAGGTCGTCCACGGCACGCAACCCCGCCCGTTCCAACAGCCGTTTCTCGTTGGTCACCCATTCTCCCTGTGCGGCCAGGACGGCGTGGGCCGCCTGTGTCGCCGCCACCGCGACGGCGCCCGCGACCTCCGTGCGGCGGCCGGCCGGGGCGTGGTTGGCGAGGGCGTAGGCGAGGGTCGCCCGGGCGGCATCGAGCCAGCGTGCGTGGGCGGTGGCGCGGAGCCTCCGCGGGAAGGCGGCCGGGCGGGGCAGGGTGCCGCGCAGAACACGGTTGATCGCCAACTCCGCCGCCAGCAGGTACGTCGGGATGCCCGCCAGGTGGAACAGCAGTGGCTCCACCTCGTACCGACCCTCCTCCGCCTCCGCCAGGACGTGTTCCACGACATCGAGGTCGCGGTAGTGCACGTCCACCCTCCGGTCGTCGATCGTGAGCCAGGCGCCGCCGTTGAAGACGCCGCCGCCCCAGTCGCCGATCTCGGAGACCTCGCCCCGCCAACCGATGGCGCGCAGGTCGGCGGGGGTGAAGGGGCCGCGGTAGTAGACGGCCATGTCCCAGTCGCTGTCCGGGCGGTGGGTGCCCTGGGTTCGGGAGCCGCCGAGGGTGACGGCCTGGACGGTGGGGAGGGCGGCGAGGCGGTCGGCCGTGGTCTCCAGGAAGGTCTCGTCGGAGAGGGTGGGCACTTGGGCTCCCGTGAGGGTGAGGGGAGGGGGAAGAGTACGTGGATGGTGTGTCGGGCGGTTCTGGGCAGCGTAGGAGAAGGATCTTCTGTGGCGCGAGTCGATTCGGGTGAGTCGGTGCGGGGGGCCTGTCCGGAGGGGCATATGCGTCGCTCCGCCGATAATTCGGATGCGGTAGGCCGCCTGCCATGGGCAAGATCGGGGCGGTGGCGGCCTTCGGGGGCTGTCGGGTGTCGACCTGGCCCGTGCGGGTCGGTCGGTCCGGCTTCCCGTCTCCGTCACCGCCACCTCTACGCCCCCACGACCAGGAGCCCCCCTTGCTCAAGCGCGTCACCGTCCCGTCTCTCTTCACGCCGCCCACCTACTCCCACGCCACGGTGGTCGAGGCCGCCACCCGGCTGGCGTTCCTCGCCGGGTCCGTTCCGCTCGACAGCGAGGGGAACCTGGTCGGGGAGGAGGACGCCGTACGGCAGGCCGGTCAGGTGATCGCCAACCTGGACGAGCAGCTGCGTGCCGTCGGCAGCGGCCTGGAGCACGTCGTATCGACGGACGTGTACGTCGTCAGCCCCGACCCGACCGTGCTCGCCGCCGTGTGGGAGGTCGTCCAGGACTCCGGCCTCAGCGACGGGCCGCACTCCTCGACGCTGATCGGAGTGGCCTCCCTCGGCTACCCGGGGCAGCTCGTGGAGATCACGGCCACCGCCGTCGTACCCGACAGCCCGGAGTCCTGAGTTCCCGTCCTGGGTTCCTGGTCCAGGGGTCCAGGGGTCCAGGGGTCTGGGGTCAGGGGTCAGGGGTCTGGGGCTTCGACTGCCGCGGCCCTCGCCGCCGTGCGCAGCGACTCGCGGAGCATCTCGGGGGTGAGGCGGCCGGTGAAGGTGTTGCGCTGGCTGACGTGGTAGCAGCCGAGCAGGTGGAGTCCGTCGGCCAGCCGTACGTGCGCCCCATGGGCGAAGGCCGGGCGCGGGCGCGGTACGGGCCGGCCCGCCTCGGCCAGCGCGGGCAAGGTGGCCTGCCAGCCGTACGCGCCGAGGACCAGCACGGCCCGCAGGGTCGGCCGCAGCAGCCGCAGTTCATCGACCAGCCAGGCCCGGCAGGTGTCCCGTTCGACGGGGGTCGGTCTGTTGTCGGGCGGGGCGCAGTGGACGGGCGCGGTGATGCGGACGCCGTACAGTTCGAGCCCGTCGCCGACCGCGACGGACGTCGGCTGTGAGGCGAGACCGACGTCGTACAGCGCCTGGTACAGCACGTCTCCGGAGCGGTCCCCGGTGAACATCCGTCCGGTCCGGTTCCCGCCGTGCGCGGCCGGCGCCAGCCCCACGATCAGCAGCGACGCGTCCGGGGGCCCGAAGCCGGGGACGGGGCGGCCCCAGTACGTCCACTCCGCGTAGGCAGCGCGTTTGGTGGCCGCGACCTCCTCCCGCCACGCGACGAGCCGAGGACAGGCGCGGCAGTCGGTGATACGGCGGTCCAGCGCGGCCAAATCCGCCAAATCTACCAATTCGGGCCGCTTGGGCCGCTTGGGCCGCTCGGGTCGCTCGGGTCGCTCGGGTCGCTCGGGTCGCTCGGGTCGCTCGGCGGGAGGGTCGCCGTGGTCCGGCCTGGCACGGCCGGCCCCCTCAACATCTTCAGCACCTTCAGCGCTCCGGCTGACGTCCATGACATCACCGTACGACGGCATCCCCCTACGATCCCGGCCACCGCGGCTACGTCCACGCCGCCCCGAGCCCCACGAACACGCAGATGAGCACGAACAGGATCGCCAGCAGGGGCGCCACGAAGCGCAGGTACTTGTTGTAGCCGACCTTCGCGAGGGCGACGCCGCCGATGGTGACCGCAGTGGTCGGCACCCAGAGGTTCATCCAGCCGCTCGCGGACTGCCACGCGGTGACGACGACCGCACGCGAGACACCCGCGAAGTCGGCGAGCGGGGCGAGGATCGGCATGGCGAGGGTCGCGTGGCCGGAGGTGGAGGGGATCAGGAAGGCCAGCGGTAGGTTCACGACGAAGACGAGGATCGCGAAGACACCCGAGGAGGTGTCCTTGACGACACCCTCGATGGAGTGGAGCACGGTGTCGGTGATCTGGGCGTTGTTCATGATCACGGTGACGCCGCGGGCCAGCACGATCACCAGCGCCGGAGAGATGAAGTCCGCAGCGCCCTGCACGATCGTGGAGCTGAGCTTCTGCTCCCCCATCCGTGCCACCAACCCCACCAGCACCGCGGCGCACAGGAACAGGGCGGCCAGCTCAGGGAAGGACCAGCCCAGTTCGAACCCGTACGGGATGGCGTTCGCGTCACCCGTGAGCGCGCTGGACCAGGGCACCACTGAGAAGATCATGAAGGCGAAGACCAGCACCATCACAACCAGGACCGCTTTGTGCAGTCCGGTCAGTTCCGGTGCCTCGTCGGTCGGCTTCCGGTCGCGGTCGCCGGGCAGGAATCCGGTGAGCGAGCGGGTGGGATCGCGCCGCACCCGGCGCGCGTACCGGATGACATACAGCACCGTCACCGCCGTCAGCACCACCCACATCACGAACCGCAGCGCGATCCCGTCGCCGAGCGAGATGTCGGCGGCCGAGGAGGCGACGCCGGTCGCGAACGGGTTGACGGTCGAGCACAGGACGCCGATGCCGGCGCCCAGGATGATGGTGCCGACGGCCACCATCCGGTCGTAGCCGAGGGCGAGCATCAGCGGCACGACCAGCCCGTAGAAGCCGAGGGTCTCCTCGGCGAACCCCTCGACGGTGCCGAGGACCGAGAAGACCACCATGATCCCGGCGATGAGCAGCGCCCCACGGTCGCGCAGCCGGTGGGCGAGCCGGGCGATTCCCCGGTCCAGGGCGCCGGTCGCGAACACGACGGTGATGAACGCGCCGATCGCCAGCACGAAGAGGAAGACGCCCGCGCTGCCGTACAGCGCCCCGACCAACTCGGGACCGACCCGCCCGGACCGCTCGTCCTGGATGCCGTACAGGCCGTTGACCGGGGAGAGGAAGAGGTCGTTGAGCCGGTCGACGAAGCTCTGCCCGGAGTCGACGCGGTGGTACGTGCCCTGGATCGGGGCGCCGGACCTGTCGCGGTCGTACAGGCCGGAGGGGATGAGGAACGCGAGCAGCCAGACGGCTACGGTGACCAGGGCCAGGACGGTGAGCGCGCTTGGGAACGTGAACTTCCGCTTCCCCGGTGGCGGCTCCTCGGTCCCCGCCTCCGGCCCGGCACCGGTGACCGTCATCCGCCACCCGCCTCACCAGCGCCCGCCGGGCCGGTCCCCGTCGCCTCCCCTGCGGCATCGGACGCCTCGGGATCCCCTGCCGCCTCGCGGGCGCCATCGGACGCCTCATGACCTCGTCCCGCCTCGGGATCCCCTGCCGCCTCGCGGGCGGCGTCGGACGCCTCGTGACCTCGTCCCGCCTCGGGATTTCCTGCCGCCTCGCGGGCGGCTTGCGCGTCGGCCGACCCGCCCGGAGCGGGCTGGGAATCCGCCGCGTACCCCTCGCCTTGGGAACTCGCCACGTACCTCTCGCCCTGGAAATCCGCCGCGTACCGCTCCACGAACCCGCACATCGCCACGACCGTGTTCCGCAACTCGGAGAAGAGCACCCGCTCGTTCGGGGCATGCAGATTGCATCTGCCGTCCTGTGCGCCGAAGAGCAGCACCTCGGCCTCGGGCACGGCCTGCGCCAACCCGTTGACCAGCGGAATCGACCCGCCCGTGGCGACGTACGACGCATCCGTGCCCCACGCCTGCGCGAGCGCCTCCCGCGCCGCCCGATAGGCGGGCCCGTCCGTCCTCGCCTCGTACCCCGGCCCGGTGTCCCCGGGCGTCACGGTGAGCGGCACCCCGAACGGCCGCAGCGCCCGCAGATGCTCCACCAACAGCCCTTGCGCCTCCGCCGCGTCCTGCCGGGGGTGGAAGCGCAGGTTCAGCTTCGCGCGCGCGTACGGCACGACCGCCGACGCGGCGTGCTCGACGCCGGGCGCGTCCAGCCCGACGACGGTGATCGCCGGCCCGCTCCACAGCCGCTCACCGAGGCTGCCGCTGCCGATCAGAGGGACTTCGTCCACGATCCCGGCCAGCTCCCGGAACTCCTCCTCGGTGTACCCGGCCCCCGCCCAGTCCTCCCGTCGCAGCCCCTCCACCGCCACATCGCCGTGTACGTCGTGCAGGGTCGCCAGCGCGTTGACCAGGACGAGCAGCGCGTCCGGCGCCGCCCCGCCGAACTCCCCGCTGTGCCGCGGCTCGGCCAGCGTCCGCACCTCCACGACCACCTCGGCAGCGCCCCGCAGCCCGGTCGTCAGGGTCGGGGTGCCCGGCCGGAGGTTCCCGAGGTCGGCGATGACCATGGCATCGCAGGCGAACCGCTCCGGATCGGTCGGCGGATACCCGTCGAACGGGCTCCCGTACTCCTCCTGCCCCTCGAACACCACCTTCACCCCGACCGGCGGTCGCCCCCCGTACACCCGCAGCAGGCCCAGATGCGCGATCACATTCGCCTTGTCGTCCGCGATGCCGCGCGCCCGCAGCCCGCCCTCCACCGGTGTCGGCTCGAACGGCGGCGACAGCCACAGCGACTCGTCACCGGGCGGCTGCACGTCGTAGTGCGAGTACAGCAGCACGATCGGGGCGTCCGGGTGCGGCGGCGGGATCTCCGCGTAGATCACGGGCGCGGTGTCGGGCAGCTCGATCCGGTCCACGTGCGCCACACCCACGTCCCGCAACAACGCGACCAGCAGATCGTGCGCCTGCTCCACCGGTTGGGCCGGGAACCCCGGGAACGCCACGGAGGGAATCGCGGCCAGCCGCTCCAGATCGGCCCTGAGGCCATCCATCAGTGCATCGACCCTGCCAGCGATCTCCACGCCGACTCCCTCACTCACCCTCGACCGACGTCGACCGAGCCCGACCAGCCCTCGCCCCACAGCCTCAGCGCCCCACTCCTACGGCGCATCCGGAGTGACCCAGTGGGGTAAGTGGACGTCGCAAAACCTCTCGGGGGGTTCGGCGGGGGGCGGATAGGGTCGGGGTGTGGGTCCGGGAGGGGCTCGGGCGGCCGGGCAGGGGCAGAAGGAATCCCGGCGAGGGCCAGGCAAGGGCCAGGCGAGGGCCAGGCAAGGGGCAGTAGTGGGGGCAGAAGGAATGGGGACACCGACATGACCCGGGCGAGGACCGGCCGACGCGACGACAACTCCGTGCACCCCGCGCACACCGTGCCGCCGGGCGACGCACTCCGGCACCTCGACAGCGACGCCGGGGCTGACGCCGGGAGCAAGGCCAGGAGCAAGGCCGGGACCGGGGCCAAGACGGGGGCAGGCTCGGGGGCTGGGGTAGAGGTAGGGACGGGGGCAGGGGCAGGGGCTGGGGTCAGGGCCGGGGCAGCGGCCGAGGCAGGGACCGGAGCCAAGGCCGAGGCAGCAGCCAAGGCAGGGAATCAAGCCGAGGCCGCAGCTGAAGCCGGAGCAGAGACCCGACCCCGCCCGGCGCGAAACGCGGCTCCCGGTCTCGGCGACGCGACCGGCACAGCCCGGTCAGCCGTGCCCGGACGGAACGGCGACGGCCGGCCCGGCGAGGAATCGACCCGGCAGGACAACGCCTCTGCACCCGCCGCACCCGGCCAGGCGCCCACTCCCGAAGCCGACGACCCCAAGGTCGCCGCCGCCATCGCCGCCGCCGAGGCCGCCCGGCCGGCCCAGGGGGAGAACGTCCGGATCGACAGCTGGATCTGGGCCGTACGTCTGGTCAAGACCCGCTCGATCGGCGCCACCGCCTGCAAGGGCGGCCACGTCCGGGTCAACGGCGAGCGCGTCAAGCCCGCCCATGCGGTCCGCGTCGGCGACGAGGTGCGCGTCCGCCAGGAGGGCCGAGAGCGGGTCGTCGTCGTCAAGCGCCTGATCCGCAAGCGGGTGGGTGCCCAGGTGGCCGTCCAGTGCTACGTCGACAACAGCCCGCCGCCCCCGCCCCGCGAGGCCGTCGCCCCGGCCGGCATCCGCGACCGCGGCACCGGACGCCCGACCAAGCGCGACCGCCGCGACCTGGAACGCCTCCGCGCCCTCCACAGCCTCGGCCCCCACTTCCCCGACCCGGACCGGCCTCGGGAACGCTGACCCGAGGCCGACGACGCGCCCGCGATCCCGCGATCCGATGCCCCTGCCTCCGAGCCACGTCACCGGTGCCGTGACGTGGCTCGGAGGCAGGGGCATCACCTGGGGCGGGAGCAGTCCTCACGCCCCTGCCGATCACCGCCGGGAGGGGGTTCCCCCCCCCGTCTCACTCCCCCTCCCCCTCCCCCACCCCGGCCCCCGCCCCCACCCGCCGCACCAGCTCCACGTTCTGCTCTCTCCGCGCCCAGGCGATCAGGGCCAGCGGGACGAGCAGGATCAGCGGCGTGGCCGCGTTCTCACCGTTGAGCTCGGTGAGCTGTACCACGAACGCCCCGATCATCAGCCCGCTCAAGCCCACGGCCGCCGCCGACTGAAGCGGCGCGATCAACAGCCCTATCGCCCCGGCCAGTTCCAATGCTCCGACGAGGTACATCCCGATGCTGCCCCAGCCCATCTCGTCGAAGATCTCCGCGGCTGCCGGGAGCGCGAGCAGCTTGGGCAGCGCGCTGGCGATCCCGAAGAACAGCGCGAGCAGCACCTGGAGTCCGCGCAGGGCGATCCGGGCCCGGCGGCCACGCGCGGTCTCCGACTCGGCGAGGACTGGACGGGGTCCCTCGGCGCCGACGGTGACGGCGGCGGCAGCAGTAACGGCATTAGTGGTCCTACGCATCTGGGTCTCCTGTGTGAAGCGGTCCGTCCTTCAGTCACAGGGGTAGACCCTCCCCATACCCAGAACTCATCGCTGCCGAGGCGCCTTTCCACCTCGCCGAGCCACTCAACGATCCCGGCGCATCTGCGTGGGCTCAGTGCGCACGGGTCAGCGGTCCCGGGCTCGGCTCAGCGCTCCGGCTCTGCCACCGCTGGCTCCGCCACCCCGGCCCCACGGCTCAAAGGCCCCACGCCCTCACGCCCTCACGCGTACCGCCGTCTCATCCGTCCGCCAGCACCGCCCTCACCCATATCCCGTCCTCCGTCAGATACTTGTCGACTCTCAGCCCTGACTCCGCCAGAACCTCCTCGAACTCCTCTTGGCTCATCGGCCGGACCCGGAATGTCTGGGTCCATATCGCGTCCGGGAATTCATACGTGGCGTGAACCGAATGCACGCCGTCACCGATCGGCTCGGACGACACGATGCGGACGGTGAAACCGGTGGGGTCGACGCGTTCGCGCGGCACATTGCTGTGGTAGTCCGCTCCCTCCCGCTGCATCAGCACCGAGCCACCCGGCGCCAGATGCTTCACACAGGTCCGGAGGAAGCCGCGCTGGACCTCGCGGTCCCCGGTGTGGACCAGGAACGACGCGAGCATCACCACGTCGAAGGTCTCCCCCAGGTCGAGGCTCTCGATCGGGCTGCATATCGTCCGTGCCCCGCGGACGCGTTCGAGCATGGCGGCGGACTCGTCCACCGCGGTGACCGTGAACCCCCGCTCCAGCAGCGGGTGGGTCATCCGGCCCACCCCGCTGCCCAGTTCCAGGATCCGCGCGCCCGCCGGAACGGCCGCGGCGATGATGTCCGGCTCCTTCCCCACCGGCAGCCGCGAGTACAGCTCCACCGCGCAGCCGTCCGGAGTGATGGCTCCAGGACCCGTACCTTCGTATCCCTCTCGCATTTCGACCTTCATGCCCCTTCAACGCCCCGCCCCCGCACACCCGTTCCCCACCCGTCCCCGTTCACCCGTTCGAGTGAACGCCCGTAGGTCGGGCCTCATCGGGCAGCGCTCTCACCAGGCGAACCACCCGTGCCCCGTGTACCAGTGCCCCCCGTCGCGCAGATGGTCCCCGACCGCCCGCTCCAGCGCCGTCCGGCGCGGCAGCCCCGCGATCTCCAGATCCGGGTTCCCGAACACGAACTGCACCGGCGCGTGGTCCGACGGGTCCGAGTCCGGCGTGTTCACCAGTTGGAACCGCTCCTGGAAGCGGACGATGTTGGACTGCGCGGGAAGGTACTGCCTCAGTTGCCCGTCCAGCAGCCAGGAGTGACAGACCGCCGCCGCGTACGGCTCCTCGGGGAAGTACCGGGCGAAGAACTCCCGTGCCAGCGCCACCGAGCGATCGCAGGCCGCCGCGGACAGAGGCCCGCTGAAGTCGGGGATGTGCACGCTCAGACACGGTGTCTCCGGGCCCGCCTCGATGCCCGCCGCCGCGACCACCGACGCCCTGCGCTCACCGAGCAGCGCCCGCTCGAACTGCAACCGCCCCGTCTGGTACAGCTCACCGCGGAAGTGGAGCCTGATCCAGAACGGCACGTGCAGCCCGGCCGACCCGTACCGGCGACGGTGCACCGCCATGTTCCGCCCCAGGTCGGCGAGAGTGCGACGGGACACGTCCTCCGGAATGCCCCGCTCCTTGTGGTAGGCGCGCGCGAAAGGCAGCGCGGCGAGGAACACGTACACCGGGAACAGCCGGCCCAACGCCTGTGGCCCTTCGTCGACCAGTTCCGTGAACCGGGTGACCTCGATCCGCTCGGGGTCGCGCACAGGGACCTCACCGATGTCCCTTACCAGTTCCTCGACGCACTCCTCCAGCAGACGCATGGCCCCGGCGTCCGACGTCAGCTCGCGTCTCCGGGCGATCACCTCGTTGATGTCCTCATGGGACACGGCGAGGTCCAGCAGCACCTCGGGAAGGTCCACGGCGTCCGGCAACATACAGCCACCCCCACATCAAAAGGGCCCGCCACCAAGCCCAGGTCACAGCAGTGCGCGCCCTCGTCGCGCGGCCCGGCTCGTTCCCGGGACCGCCCTTTGAGAACGCCCCATCGAAGAGTACGTTGCTAGGAGGAGCAGTGATCCGGATGCCGATGCGTACGGGCAACGAACCGCGGACGGCGCGCAGTGCGCTGCGGGCCCGCCTCTGGCTGAGCGTGTGGGGCCTGATCTGGGCGATCTTCGGAACAGTCCTCTTCGTCCTGACCCGGCACCCGGGGTGGGCCATCGCCTGCGGTGTCCTGTGGGTGGTGGTCGTGATCGACATGACCATGATCATCCGGCACATCCGTCAAGGCCCTCACTACCAGCCCGGCCCTGATGTCCCCCCGTACGAGCCGCTCCACGACCACACCCCGCACACGGTCCCCCACAGCCGCCGGCCCTACGAGCCTCCGGATCGAAACCATCCGTGACGCAGCACGCCTCGGGCGATCACAGGGAGTGGCAGACGGTCAGGCGCGGGCACACCGACCCAACAGCATCCAAAGCAGCACCCCGGCACCCCGGCACACCCAGAAAGCGCTCGAAGGCCCTCAGAGGTCGAACCGGGCCTCTTTCAGGTACTGCGGGTTCGGGTCCAGCGCGGCGGCCAGCCGGAAGTGGCGTTTGGCCAGGTCGGGCCGCCCTTGGCGCTCGTAGGTGCGGGCGAGGGCGAAGTGCGCGTAGGCGTTGTCCGGCTCGCGCTCCAGGACGATGGTGAACTCCAGTGCGGCGGGCCTCAGTTGCGCTGCGGCGAAGAACGCACGGGCCCTCAGCAGCCGTGCGGCGGTGTTCTCGGGGTGCGCGGCGATGACCCCGTCCAGCAACTTCACCGCCCCCCGCGGATCCCGTGCGGCGAGCAACTGCTCGGCGGCGCGGAAGTCGATGACATGCGTCTCCGGCGTACGTCCGGTCGATCCGCTGGTTTCGGCCACGGCACAGTCCTTCCCTCAACAGAAGGATTCAACGCCCGCACGACACGCCCGTATTCCACGCCAGCGACGCACCCGTAGGACCCACCCGTACGACATGCCCGCAGGACCCACCCGCAGGACCCACCCGTACGACACGCCCGCAGGACGCATCCGAAGACGCACCCGCACGACATCCCCGTAGGACACACCCGTAGGACACACCCATAGGCCGACGGACCCCCTACAGCGTGCCCGCTCACCCCGGCCGATCCGCCGCCGCTCTCCCCCTGAGTTCCCCCCAGACCTCCCGTACCCTCCGGCCCAGCTCTTCCAGGGGCACCTCGTTGTCGATCACGATGTCCGCGATCTCCAGCCGCTTCTCGCGTGTCGCCTGGGCCGCCATCCGGGCGCGGGCATCCTCCTCGCTCATGCCGCGCAGCCGTACGAGCCGGTCGAGCTGGGTTTCCGGGGACACGTCCACCACGATCACGAGGTCGTACAGCGAGGCCAGTCCGTTCTCCGTCAGGAGCGGTACGTCGTGGACGACCACGGAGTCCGCGGCGGCGGCAGCCTCCAGTTCCGCGGACCGCGCGCCCACCAGCGGATGGACGATCGAGTTCAGCAACGCCCGCTTCTCGGGGTCGGCGAAGACGATCGCACCCAGCCGGGGCCGGTCCAGGGTGCCGTCCTGCGCCAGCACCTCGCGGCCGAACGCCTCCACCACCGCCGCGAGTCCGGGCGTACCCGGCGCCACGACCTCGCGCGCGATGCGGTCCGCGTCGATCAGGACGGCGCCGTGTTCCACGAGCAGCCGTGACACCTCACTCTTGCCGGCGCCGATTCCGCCGGTCAGCCCCACCTTCAGCATGTCTTGAAGCCTAGTGCCGCGAGCGGGACGATCAGGCCGGTCGGCCCTCACCCGTCCCCTTCTCGTTCCGCCAGGAACTTCTCGAACTCCCGCCCGATCTCGTCCGCCGAGGGGATCTCCACCGGTTCGGCGAGCATGTTCCCCCGGGATTCCGCCCCGGCGACGGCGTCGTACTGGTGCTCAAGCCCCTGCACCAGCGCCGTCAGTTCCTCGTCGCCCTCCTGGATCTGCCGGTCGATCTCGGTCTGGGTGCGGTGCGCTTCCGTGCGCAGCGCGTGGGCGATCCCGGGAAGGACGAGTCCGGTGGCCGCCGTGATGGCCTCCAGGACGGTCAGCGCGGCGTCGGGGTACGGGGAGCGTGCGATGTAGTGCGGCACGTGCGCGGCGACGCCGAGGGCGTCGAACCCGGCCTCCATCAGCCGGTACTCCACCAGGGACTCGGCGCTGCCGGGGACCTGGGCCTCCTCGAAGGGGCTCTTGTGGCCGGGGACCAGGTCGGTGCGGTTGCCGTGCGGGGTCAGGCCCACGGGGCGGGTGTGCGGGACGCCCATGGGGATGCCGTGGAAGTTCACCGTCAGCCGGACGCCGAGCCGCTCCACGATCTGCTGTACGGCCAGGGCGAAGCGCTCCCACTCCACGTCCGGCTCTGGGCCGGAGAGCAGCAGGAAGGGCGCGCCGGTGGCGTCCTGGACGATCCGTACGTCGATGGTGGGCTCCTCGTAGCCCGTCCACCGGTCGCGGCGGAACGTCAGCAGCGGCCTGCGCGCGCGGTAGTCCACCAGTCGGTCGTGATCGAAGCGGGCGACGACCTGGTGGGGCAGCGAATCGAGGAGCCGGTCGACGATCTGGTCGCCGGTCTCGCCCGCGTCGATGTATCCGTCGAAGTGGTAGAGCATGACAAGGCCGGCCGACTCCTGGGCGAGCGCCATGTCGACGACGGCCAGGCCCTTCGGCTCCCACGTGTACAAATCCTGCGGATCAAGCACTGTGACCGCCCCTCCTCGTGTTCCTTCTCCACAACGTGACCCGGGGCACCCGCATTCCCGCCCTCCGTCACTCTTGACCGCCCTCTTGACGCCCCGTCACCCCGCCTTTACCTTCTCGAACACTCCATCGTTCACATTCCCACTCGCAGTTCATGTACGTAAACACGATCCCGCATACCGACAGGAGGGTCCCCATGCGCACGCGTCCGCTGCTCACCTCCCTGCTCGCCCTGCTCACCCTCACCACCACGACCGGCGCCCTGCTCACCGCCGCCGCCCCCACCCCCGCGGCCCCGGACCGCACACCACCCACGACACCAGCAACGACAACAGCAACAGTCATCGACGTATCGACCGCAGCCCAGCTCAAATCCGCGCTGGCCGCGGTCGCCCCGGGTGACAGCATCCGGCTGGCCGACGGTGTCTACACCGGCAACTTCAAGGCGACGACACCGGCCACCTCCGGCGCCCGTGTCACCCTCACCGGCTCGCCCGGCGCCGTCCTGACCGCGGGCGGCGGCTACGGACTGCACCTCAACGGGGCGTCGTACTGGACGGTCAGCGGGCTGACCGTGACCGGCGGCCAGAAGGGCATCATGATCGACGCGGCGCAGGGCGTCGTCGTGGACGGTGTCACGGTCCACGGCCTCGACATGGAGGGCGTCCACTTCCGCAAGTCCAGCACGGACGGCCTGATCAGGAACTCCCTGATCTACGACACCGGCAACGACGGCCGGGGCATGGGCGAGGGCGTCTACGTCGGCACCGCCAACACCCTCTCCGACAGGAGCGACCGGGTGCAGATCAGGAACAACACCTTCGGCCCCGATGTCGGCGGCGAGGCCATCGACATCAAGGAGGGCACCACGGGCGCGCAGATCGTCGGCAACACCTTCGACGGGCGCGGTCTGACCGGCGCCAACTACGACGACTCCTGGGTCGATGTGAAGGGCAATGACGTGCTCGTGGAGTACAACACCGGCAAGAACACCACGAACGACGGTTTCCAGACCCACTCCCAGCAGCCCGGCTGGGGGTGCGGCACGGTCTTCCGCGGCAACCGTTCGACGCTGACCGGCGCGACGGGCTCCACCCAACTGGCCATCAACGTCACCAACAACAGCGCCGGCTGCCGGACGACGGTCCACAGCAGCAACACCACGACGGGCGGCAAGGGCCTGACCAACATCCCCGTCACGCCCTAAGGGAAACGTCAGGGAGAACGTCGGGGGAACGCTTCAGTGAGAACGCCTCGGGAAAGCACCGAAGGGACCCCACCTCCAAGAGGTGCGGTCCCTTCGGCTTTCGGCTAGCTAACCCTCAGCGGGTGCGCTCAGCTCTGGCCACCGGCCAGCTTCTCGCGCAGCGCGGCCAGCGCCTCGTCCGAGGCCAGCGCGCCGGAGTTGTCGGCGCCCTCGGAGGAGTACGAACCGCCGCCACCGGTCGCGGCCGGAGCGGCAGCCTCGCCACCCTCGGCAGCAGCGGCAGCGTCCGCCTCGCGGGACTTGATGACCTGCTGCTGGTGCTGCTCGAAGCGGCTCTGCGCCTCGGCGTACTGGTTCTCCCACACCTCACGCTGGGACTCGTAGCCCTCGAGCCAGTCGTTGGTCTCGGGGTCGAAGCCCTCGGGGTAGATGTAGTTGCCCTGGTCGTCGTAGGACGCGGCCATGCCGTACAGGGTCGGGTCGAACTCGACCGAGGCCGGGTCCGAACCGAAGGACTCGTTGGCCTGCTTGAGGGACAGCGAGATCCGACGACGCTCCAGGTCGATGTCGATGACCTTGACGAAGATCTCGTCGTTGACCTGGACGACCTGCTCCGGGATCTCCACGTGGCGCTCGGCCAGCTCGGAGATGTGGACCAGACCCTCGATGCCCTCGTCCACGCGGACGAACGCACCGAACGGAACCAGCTTCGTGACCTTGCCGGGCACGACCTGGCCGATCTGGTGGGTGCGGGCGAACTGCTGCCACGGGTCTTCCTGGGTCGCCTTCAGCGACAGGGAGACACGCTCGCGGTCCATGTCGACGTCGAGGACCTCGACCGTGACCTCCTGGCCGACCTCGACGACCTCGGAGGGGTGGTCGATGTGCTTCCAGGAAAGCTCGGAGACGTGGACCAGACCGTCGACGCCACCCAGGTCCACGAAGGCACCGAAGTTGACGATCGAGGAGACGACGCCCGACCGCACCTGGCCCTTCTGGAGGGTGGTGAGGAAGGTCTGACGGACCTCGGACTGGGTCTGCTCCAGCCAGGCACGGCGGGACAGAACCACGTTGTTGCGGTTCTTGTCCAGCTCGATGATCTTGGCCTCAAGCTCCTTGCCGACGTACGGCTGAAGGTCGCGGACTCGGCGCATCTCCACGAGGGAGGCCGGCAGGAAGCCACGGAGGCCGATGTCCAGGATGAGACCACCCTTGACAACCTCGATGACGGTACCGGTGACGATGCCGTCCTCTTCCTTGATCTTCTCGATGGTGCCCCAGGCACGCTCGTACTGGGCGCGCTTCTTCGAGAGGATCAGGCGGCCTTCCTTGTCCTCCTTCTGGAGAACAAGGGCTTCGATCTCGTCGCCGACGGCGACGACCTCGTTGGGGTCGACGTCGTGCTTGATCGAGAGTTCGCGGCTCGGGATGACACCTTCGGTCTTGTAACCGATGTCGAGCAGGACCTCGTCCCGGTCGACCTTCACGATGACGCCGTCGACGATGTCGCCGTCGTTGAAGTACTTGATCGTCTCGTCGATCGCGGCGAGGAAGGCTTCCTCGTTACCGATGTCGTTGACCGCTACCTGCGGAGTGGTGGCGGTGGTCTCGGTGCTGCTCGTCATGTGGGAAAGGGCTCCGGTACGGACATTGAGTCGTAGGTACTGCTTACGCCGGGAGCCCATTTCGCTCTGCAGAAGCCGGACAGCCTAGGAAGCGCCACCCGAAAAGCCGGTGACGCCTCGACAACCGAGGGGACATACATACAGATGCGAGCGCAGCCTGCTACGTCTGAGGAGCGCAGGCCCGCAGCGCAACTTGTAGCATACGGGGGCAGCCGGGCAGGGTCAATGCGCGAAGACGCACACCCGGGGCGGATCGCCGCATACCCGGCACAAGAATCGTCCCACGAGGCCACGCGGGCCCGGCAGACCTCTCCGGTGCCGCCCCCGGGGCTGGACGGAAGAGTACGACGAGGGAGCCGACCATCCAAGAGCCCGTAGCACCGCAACCGGCCACCACCACCCACCAGGACCCGGCGGCGCCGGACGAGCCGGAGGCCACGCGCCGCGACGCCGGTGTCACGGAGAGTTCCCGCGCCAATCGCGGCTGGTGGGACCGGAACGCGGACGACTATCAGATCGAGCACGGCGCCTTCCTGGGGGACAACCGTTTCGTCTGGGGCCCCGAGGGCCTGGACGAGGCGGACGCGGCGCTGCTCGGCCCGGCGCGGGAACTGGCCGGAAAGGACGTCCTGGAGATCGGCGCCGGCGCCGCCCAGTGCGCGCGCTGGCTGGCCGCCCGGGGCGCCCGCCCGGTCGCCCTGGACCTCTCCCACCGCCAGCTCCAGCACGCCCTGCGCATCGGTACGTCCTTCCCCCTGGTCTGCGCCGACGCGGGCGCGCTGCCGTTCGCGGACGGCTCCTTCGACCTGGCCTGCTCCGCCTACGGGGCGCTGCCGTTCGTCGCGGACCCGGTGCTGGTGCTCCGGGAGGTGCGGCGGGTGCTGCGGCCGGGCGGGCGGTTCGTGTTCTCGGTGACCCATCCGATCCGCTGGGCGTTCCCGGACGAGCCGGGCCCCGAGGGGCTCAGCGTGTCCTCCTCCTACTTCGACCGCACGCCCTACGTCGAACAGGACGACGCCGGCCGCGCGGTGTACGTCGAACACCACCGCACCCTCGGCGACCGGGTCCGGGACGTCGTGGCGGCGGGGCTGCGTCTGGTGGACCTGGTCGAGCCGGAGTGGCCGTCCTGGAACACCACGGAGTGGGGCGGCTGGTCCCCGCTGCGCGGGAATCTGATCCCGGGGACGGCGATCTTCGTCTGCGTACGAGACTGAGCGCGTGATCCGTTACGACGCTCTGGACGCCCTTCCGGTACGCGGTGCCCTTCCCGCGCTGACCGGGGCCCTGGCCGGTCCCGGCACGGCGGTGCTGGTCGCGCCACCCGGCACCGGCAAGACGACGCTGGTGCCGCTGGTGCTCGCCGGACTGCTCGGGGACGCTCCCGCGCGGCGGGTGGTCGTGGCCGAGCCGCGCCGGATCGCGGCCCGCGCGGCGGCTCGGCGGATGGCGTGGCTGCTGGGCGAGAAGGTCGGCGACAGCGTCGGCTACACGGTGCGCGGTGAGCGGGTCGTGGGGCGCCACGCGCGCGTGGAGGTCGTCACCACCGGTGTGCTCCTCCAGCGGCTCCAGCGGGACCAGGAGCTGACCGGTGTCGATGTCGTCGTGCTCGACGAATGCCATGAGCGGCATCTGGACGCGGACACGGTCGCCGCGTTCCTGTGGGACGTACGGCAGACGCTGCGGCCGGAGTTGCGGCTGGTGGCGGCGTCGGCGACGACGGACGCGGAGGGCTGGTCCCGGCTGCTGGGCGGGGCCCCGGTGGTGGCCGCGGAGGGGGTGGCGCACCCGGTGGAGGTGGTCTGGGCGCCGCCCGCGCGCGGGGTGCGGCCACCACACGGCATGCGGGTCGATCCGGCGCTGCTCGCGCATGTGACGTCGGTGGTGCGGCGGGCGTTGGCCGAGCGGTCCGGGGACGTGCTGTGTTTCCTGCCGGGCGTGGGCGAGATCGCGCGGGTCGCGGGGCTGCTGGGCGGGCTCGGGGACGTCGAGGTGCTTCAGGTGCACGGGCGGGCTCCGGCGGCCGTGCAGGACGCGGTGCTGGCGCCCGGGGAGCGGCGCCGGGTGGTGCTGGCGACGGCCGTGGCGGAGTCGTCGCTGACGGTTCCGGGGGTGCGGGTGGTCGTGGACTCGGGGCTGGCGCGCGAGCCGCGGGTGGATCACGCGCGGGGGCTGAGCGCCCTGACGACGGTACGGGCCTCGCAGGCGGCCGGGCGGCAGCGCGCGGGGCGGGCCGGGCGGGAGGCGCCGGGGTCCGTGTACCGGTGCTGGGCGGAGGCCGAGGACGTACGGCTGCCGCGGTTCCCGGCGCCGGAGATCAAGGTGGCCGATCTGACGGCGTTCGCGCTCCAGGCGGCGTGCTGGGGCGATCCGGACGCCTCCGGTCTCGCGCTGCTGGATCCGCCGCCGGCGGGGGCGATGGCGGCGGCGCGGGAGGTGCTGACCGCCGTGCGGGCCGTGGACGCGGCCGGGCGGGCGACCGGCCGCGGGCTCCGGCTGGCCGGGTTGGGGCTGCACCCCCGGCTGGGCCGGGCCCTGCTGGACGCGACGCCCCTCATCGGCGCGGAGCGCTCCGCCGAGGTCGTGGCCCTGTTGAGCGAGGAGGCGCCCCGGGAGTACGGGGACGACCTCGCCGCGGCGCTGCGGGCCGCGCGGCGGGGCGGGGACGCGTACGCGGCGCGATGGCGGGCGGAGGTACGGCGCCTGCGAGCGGTCGCCGGGTCGGCCCCCCACGCCACCGCCGGACCGGCCGCGGACTCCGGCGCAGGGTCGGCTGCGGACGCTGCCGCCGGGCTGGCTGCGGAGTCCGGCGCCGGACCGGCTGCGGGCTCTGTCGCCGGACCGGCTGCGGACTCCGGCGCCGGACCGGCTGCGGACTCTGCCGCCGGACCGGCTGCGGACTCTGCCGCCGGACCGGCTGCGGGCTCTGCCGCCGGGTCGGCCGCGGACCCCGGCAGCGGGCCGGCCACGGATCCCGGCGGCAGGTCGGCTACGGATCACGGCGCCGGGTCGGCCACGGACCCCGGCAGCAGGTCGGCCACGGACCCCGGCAGCAGGTCGGCTACGGATCCCGGCGGCAGGTCGGCTGCGGGCCCCGGCGCCGGGTCGGCCACGGGCTCTGCCTCCGCCGCCCGTGCCGTCGGTGTCGTCGCCGCGCTCGCTTTTCCCGAGCGGGTCGCCAAGGCGGACGGGGGGTCGTATCTGATGGTCGCGGGGACGCGGGCCGAGGTCGGGGACGGGTCGGCGTTGCGCGGGGCGTCCTGGCTGGCCGTCGCGGTGGCCGACCGGCCGGTGGGCAAGGGGCATGCGCGCGTACGGCTCGCCGCCGAGGTGGACGAGGAACTCGCGCGGGCCGCGGCGGGTGCGCTGTACGCCGAGGGGCAGGAGGTGCGCTGGGCCGACGGGGACGTGGTCGCGCGGCGGGTGGCGCGGCTGGGGGCGGTCGAGCTGACCGTACGGCCGTTGAAGGACCCGGATCCCGCGCTGGTGCGGGAGGCGCTGCTGGAGGGGTTGCGGCGGGAGGGGTTCGGGTTGTTGCGGTGGACGCCCGACGCCGTCGTACTGCGGCAGCGGCTGGCGTTCGTGCACCGGCACCTGGGGGCGCCGTGGCCCGAGGTGAGCGATGCCGTGCTCCACGCGCGCGTGGACGAATGGCTGGAGCCGGAACTGGGCCGGGCCCGGCGGCGGGCCGACCTCGGGCGGATCGACGCCGGACAGGCGCTGGCGCGGCTGCTGCCGTGGGCCTCGGGTGAGGCGGCGCGGCTGGAGGGGCTGGCGCCGGAGCGGATCGCCGTACCGAGCGGGTCGCGGGTGCGGGTCGACTACGGCGATCCGGAGCGGCCCGTGCTGGCGGTGAAGCTCCAGGAGATGTTCGGGCTCCAGGAGTCGCCGACGGTGGCCGGGGTGCCGCTGCTGGTGCATCTGCTCTCGCCGGCGGGGCGTCCCGCGGCGGTGACGGCCGACCTCGCCTCGTTCTGGAAGGACGGCTACAAGGGCGTACGGGCGGAGTTGCGCGGACGGTATCCCAAGCATCCGTGGCCGGAGGACCCGGCGACCGCCGAACCGACGCAGCACACCAACGCGCGCCTCAGGCGCTGACGGGCGTGGGGTCGGCCGTGCCCTCGGGGGCGGGCCCGCGTCGGCTGCGGGCCTCCAGGTGGAGCGCGAGGGCGAGCAGGAGCACGCCGAGGGTGAGGAAGCCCCAGGGCAGGTAGGAGGTGAGGAGCAGGACGAGGGTGCGGTTGGATGTGACGAGGTCGACGGTGGAGTCGATGTAGTCCTCGCGCATCTTCACGTGACCGGCGAAGGCGGTGACCTTGGCGCGGTCGCCGAGGAGGGTGCCGCCGCGCAGTTCCTCCTGGTGGATCTCCTCGCCGTAGACGGGTGCGCCGGTGAGGGGCTCGACCCAGAACTTGCGGACGGTGGTGTACCAGCGGGTCGTGCCGGTCTTCTCGACCGACTCGGCGGTGATGCCCTCGACCGGCAGTTCCTTGGGGAAGGGCACCTTGGTCCAGGGGATGGTCTGCTCGAAGTAGTAGACCTCGACGCCACGGAAGTCCTGGGTGCCCCGGTAGTGGATGGGGGCGGTGGCGCGGGTCTGGGCGTCGAAGTACTCGTAGTCCCGTTTCTCCGTCAGGAAGGGCCATTTGAACTCGATGCCCTCGCGGCGGACGGCGTCGCCGTCGACCATCTCGCCGGTGGCGTTGACGGGTTCCTGGGTGTGGGCGTCGAAGATGTACCGCTCGGGGATCTTGGAGACCATCTCGCCGTCGGGTCCGGCGACGTAGGAGAGGCTGTCCCAGACCACGACGTCCCGGTCCGCGCTCTTCTCGATCTTCTCGGACTCCTCCACGTTGCCTTTGAGGGTCTGCACGATGGTGACCTTGGGGACGGTGCGGGCCCGCATGGTGCCGTAGTCGAGGAGGGTGGCGTCCTTGGCCTCCAGGACCATGTCCTGGTACTGGCCGGGCGGGATCTTGGCGAGGCGCGGGAACGCGTACCAGCGCGTCAGGGGCGCGAGCGCCGCGAAGAACACGGCGAGGGCGAGCAGGATCAGGCCGGCCTTGCGGCGCATCTCGGGCTCCCTCCGGAGCGGTTACGGGTGGGCGGGCACCGTGGTGAGGAGCGGCTTCGGCGAGGTCTCACCGGTCGGTGAGCCGACCGCCGTGACCGTGAGGACCAGGGCGAACGCGAGGACGAGACCGGTCGCGGCGGCGATCAGGGCACGCATACGGGACTCCTGGCGGCGGACGGAGGAGCTGATGGGGTGTCAGATCCGGCACCGTAGCAACGCGGGGGCGAGATGAGAACACGTTGCGCAGACGGTGCCTCGCCGCACGACGACGAGGGCGCCCCGGCCGCCGTGGCGGTGGGGGCGCCCTCGTGGGATGCCGCACGGATCTACGACCCTGTCGTGCCGCTCGCGCTCGGTCCTACGACCCTGTCGTGCCGCTCGCGCTCGGACCTACGACCCTGTCGTGCCGCTCGCGCTCGGATCTACGGTCTTGTCGTGCCGCCGTGTCGTCTTGTCGTCGTGCCGTTGTGGCCCTCGGGGCGTCAGGCGGACGGCGAGGAAGAGGGCGAGGGAGTGGCGCTCTCGGACGGGGTCGGCGCGGGCTCGGTGACGGTCAGGTCCAGGGTGAGGGTGGCCCCGCCGGTGGTGGTGACCAGGAGCTTGAAGGTGCCGACGGTGTTGTCCGCGTAGAGCTTGGGCAGCTTGAGCCGGCCCTTCGCGTCGGTCGTCAGACCGGACAGGGTGCGTACGGCCTTGCCGTCCGCGTCCTTGAAGTAGGGGCCCTTGTCGTTGGCGGTCGGGTCGTCGGCGGACTTGATGAGGGTGGCGGTGGCGGCGACGCCGTCCGCGATCTCGTCCTGGTACGTCGCCTTCACCGTGACCTGCTCGGCGAATTCACCGTCCGCGACGCAGGTCAGGTCTTCGGTGCCGACCCGGGCGAGGGTGTCGGCGGCGCGGGCGGTGACGGTGGCATCGTGGTCCAGGCCCTCGATGATCCGGCCGACGAGGGTGGCGCGGACGGTGAAGTCGCCCGTCCGCTCGCCCGCCCGCAGTGCGGGGGCGACCGCCTTGCCGGAGGCGTCGGTGACGGCCACGGCGACCTTCTCGCCGCCGGTGAAGGTGGTGTCGGTGCCGCCGACGATGGTGAAGCGGACGCGGACCTTGGCGACGGCCTTGCCGGCCTTGGTCTCCGCCCGGGCGGTGGGCCGGTCGCCGAACGTGTCGCCGGCCATCGCCGTGAGCTTCGGCGTGCCCGCGTTCTCCAGGTGGTGGACCGTGTCGGTCGGCGTGGGCGGGGTGGTGGTGGGCGGGGTGGTGGTGGGCGGCTTCGTGGGCGGGGTGGTCGGTCCGCCGGACGTCGGGGGCTTGGGGGGCTTGGGCTTGGGGTCGCTGGAGGGGGGCGGGGTGGTCGCCGTACCGCCCGATCCCGCACCCGATCCCGAGCCCGATCCCGCACCGGCGCCGTTGTCTGATGCGTCGCTGCGGTCGACGGGGACCGTGCCCGTGCCGTCCGGGATCTCGTGGGTGCCCTTGCGGTAGTACTCCAGCCACGACATGACCGTGTTGTAGTACTCCGTCGAGTTGTTGTAGCTGAGGATCGCGCTGCGCAGGTCGCCGGACCGGGAGAGGTCCCAGCCGAAGCGGCACAGGTAGTGCCCGGCGGCGAGCGCGGCGTCGTAGATGTTGTTCGGGTCCTTCACGCCGTCGTCGTTGCCGTCGCGGCCGGCCCAGGCCCAGGTCGACGGGATGAACTGCATGGGGCCGACGGCCTGGTCGTACCGGGAGTTGCCGTCGTAGGCGCCGTCGTCCGTGTCGCGGATGAGGGCGAAGCCGTTGCCGTCGAGCTGGGGGCCCAGGATGGGGCTGAGGGTGGTGCCCTCGGCGTCGACGTTGCCGCCGCGGGCCTGGCCGGATTCCACCTTGCCGATGGCGGCGAGGAGTTCCCAGGGCAGGTTGCAGCCGGGCTTGGCGCTGCCGAGTTCGGCGGCGGCCTGCTGGTAGGCGTCGAGGACGGTGGCGGGTATGCCGGACTGGGAGTCCCCGGTCGCGGCCGGGGTGCCGCTGGAGGACGAGGACGGCGCGGGGGTGGGGGTGGTCAGCGGCGGCAGGTCCGTGTAGTACGGCGAGTTGCCGGTGGCGCTGTCCTCCGTCCCGGCGTCGGGCGCGGACTGGGAGTCGGCCGTGGTCTGTCTGCCCTGGTCCCCGGTGGCCCCAGGTGCCTGGGACGCGGACAGGGCGGCGACCGCCGCCGCGGCCACCGCGGTGGTCGCCGCCCCCTTGCGCAACCGACTGCCGAAATACGCCGCCATGTACGGAATCCCTCCCATGGGGCGCCCCCAGCGCCCTCCTCTTCCTTCGGTTCCCTGCCTGCCGTTGCCGCTCTTGCCGCTGTTCCCGCTACTGCTCTTGCCGGTGTTCCCGCGCTGCTCTCTCGCCGGCTCTCGCGCTGCTCTCCCGACCGGCTTTCGCGCCCCTCTTGTCTGACGAGCAAGGCGGACCGAAAGTTGCACCCGCGTCGCGCAAAGGCGCACGGGGGACCGTTCCGCTTGTCGACGCACGTGACCCTACGACAACTTCCTTTGCGCGGGGACCCGTTCCTGACCGATTTTCACCACTTGGCCATATACCGTCGTCCACTCGGCGTCGCCCGGGGTCCCCTTGCGCGCCACCAAGGTTTTCATGACCGTCCCGGATACTGAAGAGCGCACAGCGATCATCCGACTCCGGGGGAGCCCGTCTTGCCGTTCACCCTCAGCCACGCGGCGGCCGTGCTGCCCCTGCTCCGCACCGACGGGAGGGCCCGCGGCCCGCTGATCCCGGCGGTGCTGGTGGCGGGGACGTTCGCGCCCGACATGACCTACTACGCGGCGAGTGTCGTCTCCGCCGCGATGAGGTTCGGCGACGTCACTCACTCGCTGCCGGGCATCCTCACCGTCGATGTGGCCGTGGCGTGGGCGCTGGTCGGGCTGTGGCTGCTGATCCGTGAACCGCTCGTGGCCCTGCTGCCGCGCTCCGCCCAGCGGCGGGTGGCGCCGTTGCTGCGCTGTGGGGCGCCGCGCGCGCGGGTGCGGCCGTCCACCGTCATGTGGTGGTACGTGTCGGCGGCGCTGGGGTCGCTGACGCATGTGGTGTGGGACGAGTTCACGCACCTCGACCGGTGGGGGATGCGGGTGTTCCCGGTGCTGGGCGAGGAGATCGCGGGGTCGCCGCTGTACTGGTACCTCCAGTACGGGGGTTCGGCGGTGGCCGCGGTGGTCATCGCGCTGTTCGTGGCCCGTGGGCTACGGCGGGTGCCCGCCGCCGATCCGGCCGGGGTCCCGGCGCTGTCCGCGCGGGACCGGTGGCTGGCGGCGCTGGTGATCGGCGGCTGCGCGGCGCTGGCGGCGGTGGAGCGGGCGACGAGCTGGTGGGCGGCCAACCACGCCGTCGCGAAACCGTGGGAACTGATCCCGACCCTCTGCTTCGGCGCGGGCGCCGGGCTCGTGGTGGGCGTGGTGGTGTACGGCGTGGCGGTACGGGGGTGGCGCCCGGCCCCCGCGGCCACCGACGGCGGGGAAGGTCAGCGACGGGGGCGGGTGGGGGTGCGGTGAGCGGGTGCGCTGGGTGGGCCGGGTGCGGCGGGTGCGGGGGGGGTCCGCCGGGCGGGCCGGGTGCGCCGGGTCCACCGAGTCCGCCAGGTCCACCGGGTCCGTCAGGTCCACCGGGTCCGTCAGGTCCACCGAGTCCGTCAGGTCCACCGAGTCCGTCAGGTCCACCGGGTCCGCCAGGTGCCCAGATGCCCCGGGTCCGTCAGGTCTGTCGGTGAGCTTCTGCGCGGATCGGGCAGGGTCTCGCCGGGAGGCTGGTGAGCCTTCGGGCGGGTGGGGCTGGCGGGCCCACCGGAAGGTCGGGCCGGCCGGCGGGGTGGGGCGCGCGGGCCTCACCGCCCACCCCTGGCCCGGGGCCACACCCGGGCCCACCCCTGGCCCCGGCGTCAAAAGGCTCAGGCCGCTGTCAGTGCGTGGTGCCCGGGCCCGGGCCGCCGCTCCAGGGGAGATGTCGCCCGGCTGGGGCGTCGGGTGGGGGCGGGGTGAGTGCGGGGGCGATGAACACCGTCACGGTGCGGGAGCGGCGGGTGCGGGGCAGCAGGGTGAGGAGCAGGGCCAGGCGGCCTCGGGCCAGCTCGGTCCAGAGCCGCCAGGCGGCCGGGTCGTCCGGTCGGACCGGGTCCGGCTCGCGGGCCGGCGGGAACCGGTGCCGGAACTCCTTCACCGTGTGACGCAGGGCCTCGGCCGGGCCTAGGGCGAGGCGGGCGCTGCTTGCACCGGCCGCGAAGGCCGGCACCGGCGCGAGCGGTGTGGAGGACACCGGCCGGCGGTTGAGCATGCGTATACCCATGGCGGCATCCTGCACGGGGAGGAGCGCCGGGGGCGTCTTCGCGAGGGCCAGGTGAGTGACGGTCCCCCTCCCGGCCCCACCCGTCAGCCTCCCGGCCCCACATGTCAGGCCGCCGCCCGTCACCCTGCGTCACGGCACGCAGCGGCGGCCTCGGTCCAGCACCCCTCCCGACCGGAGGTCGACCGGGCCCCCGCCCGCTCGGGGTCCTCACTCCGACACTCCGAGTCCTTGCACCGTGGGTGCCGGACGGTCGGCCCGCGCCCCCCGGCACCTCCCCGGCCCCGGCCCGGCTGCTCGCCGTCGGTCAGTGCGCCGCCGACTCCCAGTTCGGCCCCACGCCCACCGAGACGTCCAGCGGCGCGCGCAGATGCACCGCGTCGGTCATCTCACGGCGGACGATCTCCTCCGTGGCGGCGCGTTCGCCCGGGGCGATCTCCAGGACGATTTCGTCGTGGACCTGGAGGAGCATGCGGGAGGTGAGGTCCGCCTCGCGCAGGGCGCGGTCCACCTGGAGCATGGCGATCTTCACGATGTCCGCAGCGGTGCCCTGGATGGGCGCGTTGAGGGCCATCCGCTCGGCCGCCTCCCGCCGCTGGCGGTTGTCGCTGTTGAGGTCGGGCAGATAGCGGCGGCGCCCGAAGAGTGTGGCCGTGTATCCGGTCGCGCGGGCCTCGTCGACCGCCCGGCGCAGATAGTCCCGTACCCCGCCGAACCGCTCGAAGTAGGCGTCCATCAGCGCGCGGGCCTCGCCCGCCTCGATGTTGAGCTGCTGGGAGAGCCCGAACGCGGAGAGACCGTACGCCAGGCCGTACGACATCGCCTTGATCTTGCGGCGCATCTCCGCGTCCACGGCGCCGGGCTCGACCCCGAACACCTGGGAGGCGGCGGTTGTGTGCAGGTCCTCGCCGGAGGTGAACGCCTCGATGAGGCCCTCGTCCTCGGAGAGGTGGGCCATCACGCGCAGTTCGATCTGGCTGTAGTCGGCCGTCATCAGGGACTCGAAGCCCTCACCGACGACGAAGCCGCGGCGGATGGCGCGGCCCTCGTCCGTGCGCACCGGGATGTTCTGCAGGTTGGGGTCGGTCGAGGAGAGCCGGCCGGTCGCGGCGACGGTCTGGTTGTACGTGGTGTGGATCCGGCCGTCCGCCGCGACGGTCTTGATCAGGCCCTCGACGGTGACCCGCAGCTTCGCCTGCTCGCGGTGGCGGAGCATGATGACGGGCAGTTCGTTGTCCGTCTGGGTCGCCAGCCAGGCCAGGGCGTCGGCGTCCGTCGTGTACCCCGTCTTGGTCTTCTTCGTCTTCGGCAGGGCCAGTTCACCGAAGAGGACCTCCTGGAGCTGCTTGGGCGAGCCGAGGTTGAACTCGTGTCCCGCCGCGGCGTGCGCCTCCTTCACCGCCTGCTGGACGGCCCCGGCGAACATCTGCTCCATGTCCTCCAGGTGGCTCCGGTCGGCGGCGATGCCGTGCCGCTCCAGCCGGGCCAGCAGCACGGACGTCGGCAGCTCCACGTCCCGCAGCAGATCGGCGGCGCCGACCTCCCGCAGCCGGCTCTCGAACGCCTCGCCCAGGTCGAGGACGGCGCGGGCCTGCACCATGAGGGACTCGGCCTCGGCACCCTCGTCGGCACCGAAGGCGAGCTGGCCGTCGGCCGCGGCGGCGGGCGCCAGCTCACGGTGCAGATACTCCAGGGACAGCGCGTCCAGGTCGAAGGAGCGGCGGCCCGGCTTGACGAGATACGCGGCGAGCGCCGTGTCCATGCCGACCCCGGCGATGCTCCAGCCGTGCTCGGCGAAGACCCGCATGGCGCCCTTGGCGTTGTGGAACACCTTGGGACGCTCCGCGTCCGTCAGCCAGGACGTGAACGCCGTCTCGTCGGCCTCGTCCAACTGGGCCGGGTCGAACCAGGCGGCCGGCCCGGTCGCCGTCGCCAGCGCCACCTCGGCCACGGAGCCGCTGCCCAGCGCCCAGGTGTCGACCGTGGCCACACCGAGCGCCACCGTGCCGTGCTCGGCGAGCCAGGCGGCCAGCTCCCCGGTGCCCAGCACCGTGCCGTCCAGCTCCACCCCGTCCGCGACGACCGGGGTGGTCTCCGCCTCCTGCGAGCCGGGGTCCACCGCGAACAGCCGCTCCCGCAGCGAGGGGTTCCTGATCTCCAGGGTGTCCAGGACCATGGCGACGGCCTTGCGGTCGTACGGCGCCCGCTCCAGATCCGGGACGGCCCGCTCCAGCTCGACGCCGCGCTCCAGCTCGGTCAGCCGCCGGTTCAGCTTCACGGCCTCCAGATGGTCACGGAGGTTCTGCCCGGCCTTGCCCTTGACCTCGTCCACCCGGTCGACCAGCTCGGCGAACGAACCGAACTGGTTGATCCACTTCGCGGCCGTCTTCTCACCCACCCCCGGAATGCCCGGCAGATTGTCGGACGGGTCGCCGCGCAGCGCCGCGAAGTCGGGGTACTGGGCGGGCGTCAAACCGTACTTCTCGAACACCTTCTCCGGGGTGAAACGGGTCAACTCGGACACACCCTTGGTCGGGTACAGCACCGTGGTGTGCTCGCTGACCAGCTGGAAGGAGTCACGGTCACCGGTGACGATCAGCACATCGAAGCCCTCGGCCTCGGCCTGCGTGGCGAGCGTCGCGATCACATCGTCCGCCTCGAAGCCGTCGACGGCGAAACGCGGGGCGTGCATCGCGTCGAGCAGCTCACCGATCAGCTCGACCTGACCCTTGAACTCGTCCGGCGTCTTGGAACGGTTCGCCTTGTAGTCACTGAACTCCTCCGAGCGCCACGTCTTGCGGGAGACGTCGAACGCCACCGCGAAATGCGTCGGCGCCTCGTCACGCAGCGTGTTCGCCAGCATCGACGCGAAGCCGTAGATCGCGTTCGTCGGCTGACCCGTCGCGGTCGTGAAATTCTCCGCGGGCAACGCGAAGAACGCGCGGTAGGCCAGCGAGTGCCCGTCCATGAGCATCAGCCGGGGACGGCCGCCGCCGGGGGTGGTCTCGGTCTTCTTCGATGCTTTCTCTGCCACGCCCCCGATCCTGCCACGCCCCACTGACAGTCGGCCCCGTCCACCGCCCCCGCGCCGCGCACAGCCGACCCCCACCCCCGGTGATCACGGGCCGTGCCGGCTGTCGGTACCCCGTGGGAGGATCGAGGACACAGCTCACTCACGCAGCCGTAAGGAGCCCCGCGATGGCGACGAAGCCTCCGAAGGCCGACCCCGTGCAGGACGCGCCGGAGGTCACCGGGCCCCAGCACGTGGCGGCCGGGCTGCCCGCGGTCGGACACACCCTGCGCGTCGCCCAACAGCAGATGGGCGTGCGACGCACGGCCCTGACCCTGCTGCGCGTCAATCAGAAGGACGGCTTCGACTGCCCCGGCTGCGCCTGGCCCGAGCCCGAACACCGGCACACGGCCGAGTTCTGCGAGAACGGCGCGAAAGCGGTCGCCGAGGAAGCCACCCTGCGCCGGGTCACCCCGGACTTCTTCGCCGCGCACCCGGTGACCGACCTCGCCCACCGCAGCGGCTACTGGCTGGGCCAGCAAGGCCGCCTCACCCACCCCATGTACCTCCCCGACGGCGGCACACACTACGAGCCGGTCACCTGGGAACGCGCCTTCGACATCATCGCCGAGGAACTGACCGCGCTCGGCTCACCGGACGAGGCGCTCTTCTACACCTCCGGGCGCACCAGCAACGAGGCCGCGTTCCTCTACCAGCTCTTCGCACGCGAGTACGGCACCAACAACCTGCCGGACTGCTCCAACATGTGCCACGAATCCTCCGGCTCCGCCCTGAACGAGACCATCGGCGTCGGCAAAGGCAGCGTCCTGCTGGAGGACCTCCACCAGGCGGACCTGATCATCGTCGCCGGCCAGAACCCGGGCACGAACCACCCCCGGATGCTGTCCGCACTGGAGAAGGCGAAAGCGGGCGGGGCCCGCATCATCAGCGTCAATCCACTGCCCGAGGCAGGACTGGAGCGCTTCAAGAACCCCCAGACCCCCAAGGGCCTCACGGCGGGCGCCACCCTGACCGACCTCTTCCTCCAGATCCGCATCGGCGGCGACCAGGCCCTGTTCCGCCTCCTCAACAAGCTGGTCCTGGAGACCGAGGGCGCCATCGACGAGGACTTCGTCCACGACCACACCCACGGCTACGAACAGTTCGCGGCGGCAGCCCGCGCGGCCGACTGGGACGAGACACTCACCGCGACCGGCCTCACCCGCCCGGAGATCGAGCGGGCCCTGTCCATGGTCCTTGCCTCGAAACGCACCATCGTGTGCTGGGCGATGGGCCTCACCCAGCACAAACACGCGGTACCCACGATCCGCGAGATCGTCAACTTCCTGCTGCTGCGCGGCAACATCGGCCGCCCCGGCGCGGGCGTGTGCCCGGTACGCGGCCACTCCAACGTCCAGGGCGACCGCACCATGGGCATCTTCGAACGCCCGGCACCCGCCTTCCTGGACGCCCTGGAGAAGGAGTTCGGCTTCGCTCCCCCACGCCAACACGGCCTGGACGTCGTACGAGCCATCCGCGCCATGCGGGACGGCACAGCCAAGCTCTTCTTCGCGATGGGCGGCAACTTCGTCTCCGCCTCCCCCGACACCGACGTCACCGAGGCCGCGATGCGCCGCGCCCGACTGACGGTGCACGTGTCCACGAAACTCAACCGCAGCCACGTCGTCACCGGCGCGCGAGCCCTGATCCTGCCGACGCTGGGCCGCACCGAACGCGACCTCCAAGGCGCCGGCGAACAGTTCGTGACCGTGGAGGACTCCATGGGCATGGTGCACGCCTCACGCGGCCGACTGGAGCCCGCCAGCCGCCACCTGCTGTCGGAACCCGCGATCGTGTGCCGCCTGGCCCGCCGCGTCCTGGGCCCGCGATCACACACACCATGGGAAGAGTTCGAGAAGGACTACGCCACCATCCGCGACCGCATCGCGCGCGTAGTGCCCGGTTTCGAGGACTTCAACACCCGCGTCGCCCACCCCGGCGGATTCGCACTGCCGCACGCCCCCCGGGACGAGCGCCGCTTCCCCACCGCCACCGGCAAGGCCAACTTCACCGTCGCGCCGGTGGAGTACCCGAAACTGCCCGAAGGCCGACTGCTCCTACAGACACTGCGCTCCCACGACCAGTACAACACCACGATCTACGGCCTGGACGACCGCTACCGGGGCATCCGCAACGGCCGCCGGGTCGTCCTGGTCAACCCCGACGACGCACATGCCCTGGGCGTCGCGGACGGCACCTACGTCGATCTCGTCGGCGAATGGCGGGACGGCGTGGAGCGCCGGGCACCCGGATTCCGGGTGGTGCACTACCCGACCGCCCGCGGCTGCGCCGCCGCGTACTACCCGGAGACCAATGTGCTGGTCCCCCTGGACGCCACCGCGGACACCAGCAACACCCCGGCCAGCAAGTCCGTCGTGGTGCGTCTGGAACAATCGGCAACCGACTGAGCGTTTGCTCAGCCGCGCCCGCGCGCGCGGACGCTGGATCCGGAACGACGAACGGAGTCGGGCCCCATGGGCGAGCAGCAGCAAGTGAAGTTCCCGCAAGAGGTCATCGACGAGTACGCGGCGCTCGGCGTCGACCTGCCGGCGCTGTTCTCCGCGGGGCATCTGGGCGAGCGGATGGGCGTACGGATCGTGGAGGCGTCGGCGGAACGCGTGGTCGGCACGATGCCGGTCGAGGGCAACACCCAGCCGTACGGACTGCTGCACGGCGGCGCGTCCGCGGTGCTCGCCGAGACCCTCGGCTCGGTCGGCTCGATGCTGCACGGCGGCACCCGGAAGATCGCCGTCGGGGTCGACCTGAACTGCACCCACCACCGCGGAGCGCGCTCCGGCCTGGTGACCGGGGTCGCCACACCGGTGCACCGGGGGCGCTCGACGGCGACGTACGAGATCGTGATCACGGACGAGTCCGGCCACCGCGTGTGCACGGCCCGCCTGACCTGCCTGCTGCGGGAGGTCAACCCCGCCGACACCGAGCGCGCCGGCGCCACGGGCTGACACCTCCCTCCCGGGCAGACGGACCCGCCATCCCACACAGAGGGACACCACAGAGGGCCACCACAGAGGGACTCCCTCCCGGCAGACAGAGACCCCTCCCGGACGGGGAGCACCACTTCTCGGACAGGCGGCCACCCCTTCTCGGACAGGCGGCTACCCCTTCCCGGACAGACGGGCACCCCGTCTCGGACAGGCCCAGGCCGCTCCTCCCGGCGGCTGACGCCCCGTCCGGCGGCTTCTCCAACCCCCCACGGCCGCCCCCTCGTTGCCGCAGCAATGCGGTTCCCGCCCGGCGGGAGGCCGCCGCCCCGCCCGGCGGCCCCCGTCCCAACGGGCGGACCCGCACCGGCCCGTTGCCGTACGGCGCCCCGCCTCCGGGCGTCGGCGCACGGTGACGGGCCGCGGCGCGTCCGGGCCCGAACACCCGTCCCCAGGACGCCGACCAGCGGGTTTCCCGCCCGGATTTCCCGGCCGCGATTCCATGAGCGAACGTTTCAGCACATCCCCCGGCCGGCCACCGGAATGCGACGCAAGATCATGTTCACCGTGAAGGTCACCGATTGCGAAAAAGTGCCACGGAATGCCGGACTCCCTTTCCCCGACGTAACTCTGCGTAATACGCGCGCAATGAAACGGAGCGGGTTTCCTCCCCCGGTGAGCGCTATGCGCAGGACTTCTCGGATGCCCTTCAAGTCGCCCGCGGCAACGAGTTAGTGACATTACCAAATGCCAAGAACACTCCTGATGACAGCGGCGTGGTCCTGCAAGTCTCACGATGTGGACGGGGCGAATCGGCTGGAATTCCACGCTTCCGCCCGCCGAGTACCGCTCTGCATTACGTCGTGTCATAACAAGAGAGTCACAGCCTTGGTCAGACCCTCCTCCACGTTCCCCGCCCGCGCTTAGAGTCACCGCCAGTCACCGCGCCTTCGGATTCGAAGCCATTTCGACCCGGCGCTCGACTCGGCGTTGTTCCACCAGGGGCCGCCGTGCCAGGGAAAGGACCTGATTCGTGCGTCAACGTTCGATCATCGCGATCACCGCCGCCCTCGCGGCGGGATCACTGACACTCACTGCCTGCGGATCACGAGACGACGGCAACAGCGGCAGCGGCGGCGGGGACAAGACCAAGGTGGTCATCGGCGTCGACGCCCCCCTGACCGGAGACCTCTCCGCCCTCGGACTCGGCATCCGCAACAGCGCCCAGCTCGCCGTGGACACCGCCAACAAGGACGAACTGGTCGAAGGCGTCGAATTCGAGCTGGAAGCCCTCGACGACCAGGCCCAGCCCTCCGTCGGCCAGCAGAACGCCCAGAAGTTCATCAGCAACAAGGACGTCCTCGGCGTCGTCGGCCCCCTGAACAGCAGCGTCTCCCAGCAGATGCAGAAGCCCCTCAACGACGCCGGCCTCACCCAGGTCTCCCCCGCCAACACCGGCACCGAGCTGACCCAGGGCGACGGCTGGAAGACCGGCGACTCCGTCCGCCAGTTCAAAACCTTCTTCCGCACCGCCACCACGGACGAGATCCAAGGCGCCTTCGCCGCCGAATACCTCTACTCCAAGGCCGGCATCAAGAAGGTCTACCTGATCAGCGACCAGAAGACCTACGGCGCCGGACTCGCCGCCTCCTTCAAGACCAACTTCACCAAACTCGGCGGAAAGATCGTCGGCGAGGACAACGTCAACCCCGACGACCGCGACTTCAACGCCGTCGTCGCCAAGGTCGACAAAACCGGCGCAGAAGCCCTCTACTACGGCGGCGAATACCCCGCCGCCGCCCCCCTGAGCCAGCAGCTCAAGGACAGCGGCAGCGACATACCCCTCATGGGCGGCGACGGCATCTACTCCGGCGAGTACCCCAAGCTCAACAAGAAGGCCGAAGGCGACCTCGCCACCTCCGTCGGCAAGCCCGTCGAGGAACTCCCCTCCGCCAAGGAGTTCATCGACAACTACAAGGCCGAAGGCTTCGAAGACCCCTACGAGGCATACGGCGGCCTCACCTACGACGCCACCTGGTCCATCATCGAAGCCGTCAAACTCGCCGTCGAAGGCAACGACGGAAAGGTCCCGGACGACGGCCGCAAGGCCGTGCTCGACGCCATGAGCAAGGTCAAGTTCGACGGCGTCACCGGCACCATCTCCTTCGACGAATTCGGTGACACCACCAACACCACCATGACCGCCTACAAGATCACCAAGAACGCATGGGCCTCCGAATACAGCGGAGCCCCCAAGCTGAGCTGACCAGAGGACGAGCCACCAGCTCCCTCACACATTGACCCAGGCCGCGCGGGTAGCGCCCACAGCGCTCCCGCGCGGCGCCATATCCGAACCACTCCCACGGAGGCCCTGCGGTGAACGAACTGCCGCAACAGCTGGCCAATGGACTCATCCTCGGCGCGATGTACGGACTCATCGCGATCGGCTACACGATGGTCTACGGCATCGTTCAGCTCATCAACTTCGCCCACGGCGAGATCTTCATGGTCGGGGGCTTCGGGGCCCTCACCGTATGGCTCTGGCTACCCGAAGGCTTCGCCCTCGGCGCCGCAGTCCCCCTCATGATCATCGGAGGCATCCTCGTCTCCGTCGCAGTCGGCACAGCAGCGGAACGGTTCGCCTACCGCCCCCTGCGCACCGCACCACGCCTCGCACCCCTCATCACCGCCATCGGACTCTCCATCGTCCTCCAACAAGCCGTATGGATGTGGTACCCCGACGCCAAGAAGGACCACCCCTTCCCACAATTCGAAGGCGGCCCCATCGACGTCTTCGGCGCCAACATCCAACGCGGCGACCTCTTCGTCATCATCGCCGCCCCCCTCTGCATGGTCGCCCTCGGCGTCTTCGTCAACAAGACCCGCTCCGGACGCGGCATGCAAGCCACCGCCCAAGACCCCGACACCGCCAAACTCATGGGCATCAACACCAACCGCATCATCGTCATGGCCTTCGCCATCGGCGCCGCCTTCGCCGCCATCGCCGCCGTCGCCTACGGCCTCAAAAACGGCCAGGTCGGCTTCCGCATGGGCTTCCTCATGGGACTCAAAGCCTTCACCGCCGCCGTCCTCGGAGGCATCGGCAACATCTACGGCGCCATGCTCGGCGGCATCGTCCTCGGCGTCGCCGAATCCCTCGCCACCGGCTACATCGGCGACATCCCCGGCATGGACCTCTTCGGCGGCGGCGCCTGGAAGGACGTATGGGCCTTCAGCCTGCTCATCCTCGTCCTCCTCTTCCGCCCCCAGGGCCTGCTCGGCGAACGCGTCGCGGATCGGGCGTGATACCCATGACCACACACACCACCAAAGCCCCGGCGACCACCGCGCCGCCCCTCCTGCCACTCCCCGAAACCACCGCCCGCGCACTCACCCTCGCCGGCACCACCATCGCACTCGCCGGCACCTTCCTCCCCTGGACCTGGACCTCCGAATTCCCCGGCGACCTCACCGTCACCGGCTACCCCGGCGGACTCCAAATCCTCACCCTCGCCGGATCCCTCCTCACCCTCCTCTTCACCCTCTCCGGCTACGGAACACGAGGACTACGCTGGCTCACCCCCGGCGGCACCAACAGCCCCGTCCTCCTCCTCGCCCTCGGCGTCCTCGGCACCACCGGCTACACCATCGGCGCCATCAGCGACACACTCGGCGGCCTCGTCAACCTCGAACCCGGCGCCTGGACCTCCGGCACCGGCGCCCTCATCGCCGTCATCGGCGCCCTCGGACTCCCCGCCGACCAACCCCACCCCACCGACACCACCCCCACCCTCAAAGAACGAATCCGGCACGCCCTCAGCGCCCCCGACCCCGGCCGCGCCAAGGACCTCCCCGCCTGGACCGAAATCCTCATCATCGCCGCCGGCTTCGGCGCCGGACTCTACGTCTTCGCCTACGGCATCGGCACCGAATACTCCGAACTCTTCATCGGCTTCCTCATCACCGCCGCCTTCGGATTCACCGGCCTCAACCGCGCCGGACTCCTCAAACGACTCTCCACCCTCACCGCAAAACACCGCAACATCACCCTCACCGCAGCCCTCGTCGCCGCAATCTGCTTCCCCTTCACCCAGACCAACGACCAATACGCCCTCATCGGCGCCAACATCCTGATCTTCGCCACCGTCGCCCTCGGCCTCAACGTCGTCGTCGGCCTCGCCGGCCTCCTCGACCTCGGATACGTCGCCTTCCTCGGCGTCGGCGCCTACGCCGCCGCCCTCGTATCCGGCTCCCCCTCCTCCACCATCGGCGTCCAATTCCCCTTCTGGGCCGCCGTCCTCACCGGCGCCGCCGCCTCACTCATCTTCGGCGTCGTCATCGGCGCCCCCACCCTCCGACTGCGCGGCGACTACCTCGCCATCGTCACCCTCGGGTTCGGCGAAATCTTCCGCATCACCATGAACAACCTCAACGGCAACAGCGGCCCCGACGTCACCAACGGCTCCAACGGCATCCCACAGATCCCCGACCTGGAGATCTTCGGATTCAACCTCGGAGTCCCCCACACCATCCTCGGCCACGAACTCACCCGCTCAGCCAACTACTACCTGCTGATGCTGGTCTTCACCGCCATCGTCGTCATGGTCTTCCGCCGCTCCGCCGAATCCCGCATCGGCCGCGCCTGGGTCGCCATCCGCGAAGACGAAACCGCCGCCACCGCCATGGGCATCAACGGCTTCCGCCTCAAACTCCTCGCCTTCGCACTCGGCGCCGCCCTCGCCGGACTCGCCGGCACCGTCCAAGCCCACGTCTCCTACAGCGTGACCCCCGAGCAATACCAATTCGCCGGCTCCGTACCACCCAACTCGGCCTTCCTCCTCGCCGCAGTCATCCTCGGCGGCATGGGCACCATCAGCGGCCCCCTCATCGGCGCCGCACTCCTCTACCTCATCCCCGCCAAACTCCAGTTCATGGCCGAATACCAGCTCCTCCTCTTCGGCATCGCCCTCATGCTCCTCATGCGCTTCCGCCCCGAGGGCCTCGTCGCCGACCGCCGCAAACAACTGGAGTTCCACGAAACCGGACAGCTCGACGTACCCGACGGCACAGCACTGCCCGACGGAGCGACCGGCGTCGCCAAGGCAGGGGCGTGACGCACATGACCACCACAACCACCCAAACCACCACCGTCCTCGACGCCAACGACGTCACCATGCGCTTCGGCGGCCTCACCGCCGTACGCTCCGTCGACCTCACCGTCAACACCGGAGAAATCGTCGGACTCATCGGACCCAACGGCGCCGGAAAAACCACCTTCTTCAACTGCCTCACCGGCCTCTACATACCAACCAGCGGAACCGTCACCTACAAAGGCACCGTCCTCCCACCCAAACCCCACCTCGTCACCCAAGCCGGCATCGCCCGCACCTTCCAGAACATCCGACTCTTCGCCAACATGACCGTCCTGGAAAACGTGCTCGTCGGCCGCCACACCCGCACCAACGAAGGACTCTGGTCCGCCCTCCTCCGCCTCCCCCGCTTCCACCGCGCCGAAGAAGCATCCCGCGCCCGCGCCATGGAACTCCTCGAATTCACCGGACTCGCCGCCAAAGCAGACCACCTCGCCCGCAACCTGCCCTACGGCGAACAGCGCAAGCTGGAAATCGCCCGAGCCCTCGCCAGCGACCCCGGCCTGCTCCTCCTCGACGAACCCACCGCCGGCATGAACCCCCAAGAAACCCGCGCCACCGAAGAACTCGTCTTCGCCATCCGGGACATGGGAATCGCCGTCCTCGTCATCGAACACGACATCCGGTTCATCATGAACCTCAGCGACCGCGTCGCCGTCCTCGTCCAAGGCGAAAAACTCGTCGAAGGCACCGCCGACGTCGTCCAGTCCGACGAACGCGTCATCGCCGCCTACCTCGGCACCCCCTTCGAAGGAGCCCCCGGCGCCGCCGAAATCGCCGAAGTCGAAGCCGCCGAAGCGCAAGCAGCCAGCACCGGCACCGGCACCGGCACCGAGGACACAGAAGAGCCCACCGACGCCTCCGACCCCCACAGCACCACGGAAGGAGACGCGAAATGACCGCACTCCTCGAAGTCGAAAACCTCCGAGTCGCCTACGGCAAGATCGAAGCGGTCAAAGGCATCTCATTCACCGTGGCAGCAGGCGAAGTCGTCACCCTCATCGGCACCAACGGCGCCGGAAAAACCACCACCCTACGCACCCTCTCCGGACTCCTCCAACCACTCTCCGGACACATCCGCTTCGAAGGCCAGAACCTCAACAAAATCCCCGCCCACAAAATCGTCGCACTGGGACTCGCCCACTCCCCCGAGGGACGGCACATATTCCCCCGCATGACGATCGAAGACAACCTCCGCCTCGGCGCCTTCCTCCGCAACGACAAGGAAGCCATCGAGAAAGACATCCAACGCGCCTACGACCTCTTCCCCATCCTCGGAGAACGCCGCAAACAAGCCGCCGGAACCCTCTCCGGCGGCGAACAACAAATGCTCGCCATGGGCAGGGCCCTCATGTCCAAACCCAAACTCCTCATGCTCGACGAACCCTCCATGGGGCTCTCCCCGATCATGATGCAGAAAATCATGGCAACCATCTCCGAACTCAAATCCCAAGGCACCACCATCCTGCTCATCGAACAGAACGCCCAAGCCGCACTCTCCCTCGCCGACCACGGCCACGTCATGGAAGTCGGCCGAATCGTCCTCTCCGGCACCGGCCAGGACCTCCTCCACGACGAATCCGTCCGAAAGGCATACCTCGGCGAAGACTGACCCCCCACCCACAACGAGGCCCGCGCCCCTGAAAACAGGGACGCGGGCCTCGTTCGGATCAGGAAAAGAGCCTCAGCCCTTCTCCCCCTTCTCGTTCTTCTCCGCCTTCGCCGCCTTCTTCTCAGCCGCGTCCTCGATGACCGCCTCCGCGACCTGCTGCATCGACATCCGACGATCCATCGACGTCTTCTGGATCCAACGAAACGCGTTCGGCTCCGTCAGACCGTACTCCGTCTGCAGAATCGACTTCGCACGATCCACCAGCTTGCGCGTCTCCAGCCGCTGAGCGAGATCCGCGACCTCCTTCTCCAACTCCTTCAGCTGCGTGTACCGCGAGACCGCCATCTCAATGGCCGGAACCACATCACTCTTGCTGAACGGCTTCACCAGATACGCCATGGCCCCCGCGTCCCGCGCCCGCTCCACCAGATCACGCTGCGAGAACGCGGTCAGCATCAACACCGGCGCGATCGACTCCTCGGCGATCCGCTCGGCCGCGGAGATACCGTCGAGCCTCGGCATCTTCACATCCAGGATCACCAGATCGGGGCGATGCTCGCGGGCCAGCGCCACGGCCTCCTCACCGTCGCCGGCCTCACCGACGACCGTGTACCCCTCCTCCTCCAGCATCTCTTTGAGATCGAGCCGGATCAGTGCCTCGTCCTCGGCGATCACGACACGGGTCGTCATCGGAGGCACGTGCGACTTGTCGTCATCGGACACGTCTACGGGCTGGGGCGACTCGGGGGCGGTCACTCGGGCTCCTCGTTCAGGGGCAGGGGTACTGCTGACAAGAGCGTACCTAGCTGCGGTAAGGTAGTTCGCACGGAGTGGAGGAATACCTTCGATTCCCTGGCCCCGGTAGTCCAATTGGCAGCAGACGATGGTCTCAAACACCATACAGTGTGGGTTCGAGTCCCACCCGGGGCACTTTTCCTTGGATTCCAAGGTTGCCGACCGTAAGCGGATGTCCACGTTCCCGTGAACATCCGCTTTTTCCTGCGTGCCGCCGCGATCACTGACCCACAGTGCTCACATGTACGACATCAGCACACGCGAGCGGGCCCTGGCCCTGGTAGCGCAGGGGCACAGCCTGAACTCCGTCAGCAAGCAGACCGGGATCTCACGCGCGGCGATCCGATCCTGGCAGGAGCGGATCACGCCGCTTCCCCGGATGATGCCCCAGCCGTGCTGCTTATGCGGTCCGACTCCCGAGCCACCTGCCGACCAGGCCACGTACAGCTACCTACTCGGCCTCTATCTCGGCGACGGATGCGTCAGCCCCGGAATGGGGAGGACGGGCTACTTTCTACGCATCGCCTGCGCCGACTCCTGGCCTGGCCTCATTGATGCCTGCGCTGCCGCAGTGGAAGCCATCAGCCCCGGTGGCAAATCCTGGCGGGTCCAAGCCGTGGGTTGCACCTCAGTCGTCGGTTACAGCGTTCACTGGCCCTGCTTCTTCCCCCAGCACGCCTCCGGCAAGAAGCACGAGCGTCGCATCGTCCTCGAACCCTGGCAGCAGCAGATCGTCGACGCGAACCCCTGGGAGTTCATCCGAGGTCTCATCCACTCCGACGGCTGCCGGATCACCAACTGGACGACCCGTGTCGTCGCCGGGGTGACCAAGCGCTACGAATACCCCCGGTATTTCTTCACCAACAAGTCTGAGGACGTCCTACGCCTCTTCACCGATGTCCTCGACGCGCTCGGCGTCCAGTGGACCGCCTGTCCCCGCAGCGGAGGCGCATTCAACATCTCCATCGCCCGCAAAGCCTCCGTCGCCCTCATGGACCAGTACATCGGCCCCAAGTACTGACCCGGTCAGCCGGACGATTCGCCGATGTGGTGCACGCGCACCATGTTGGTCGTGCCGGAGACTCCGGGTGGGGAGCCGGCGGTGATGACCACCGTCTCGCCCTCGGCGCAGCGTGCGTATTGGGTGAGGAGTTCGTCGACCTGGTCGACCATGGTGTCGGTGGAGTCGGCGTGGGGGGCGAGGAAGGTTTCTACGCCCCAGGTGAGGCTGAGTTGGGAGCGGGTGGCGGGGTCGGGGGTGAAGGCGAGGAGGGGGATCGGGGAGCGGTAGCGGGAGAGGCGGCGGGCGGTGTCGCCGGATTGGGTGCAGGCGACGAGGTAGTTGGCGGCGAGGAAGTCGCCCATTTCGGCTGCTGCGCGGGCGACGGCGCCGCCTTGGGTGCGGGGTTTGTTGTGTTCGGTGAGGGGTGGGAGGCCCTGTGCGGTGAGGTCTTCTTCGGCTGCTGTGACGATTTTGGCCATGGTGCGGACGGTTTCGATGGGGTGTTTGCCGACGCTGGTTTCGCCGGAGAGCATGACGGCGTCGGTGCCGTCGATGATGGCGTTGGCGACGTCGCTGGCTTCTGCGCGGGTGGGGCGGGAGTTCTCGATCATGGAGTCGAGCATTTGGGTGGCGACGATGACGGGTTTGGCGTTGCGTCTGGCGATTTTGATGGCGCGTTTTTGGACGATGGGGACGTGTTGGAGGGGCATTTCGACGCCGAGGTCGCCGCGGGCGACCATGATGCCGTCGAAGGCGGCGACGATGGATTCGATGGCGTCGACGGCTTGTGGTTTTTCGATTTTGGCGATGACGGGGAGGCGGCGGCCTTCTTCGTCCATGATTCGGTGGACGGGTTCGATGTCGTGTCCGTTGCGGACGAAGGAGAGGGCGATGATGTCGAATCCGGTGCGTAGGGCCCAGCGGAGGTCGGTTTCGTCTTTGTCGGAGAGGGCGGGGATGGAGAGGGGGGTGCCGGGGATGTTGAGGCCCTTGTGGTCGGAGACGATGCCGCCTTCGAGGACGGTGGTGTGGATGTGGGGTCCGTCGATGGCGGTGACTTGGAGGGTGACTTTGCCGTCGTCGATGAGGATGCGTTCGCCGGGGGTGATGTCGGTGGCGAGGTTGTGGTAGGTGGTGCCGCAGTGTTCGCGGTCGCCTGGGGTGTCGGGGTGGGTGGTGATGGTGAAGGTGTCGCCGTGTTCGAGGAGGGCGGGGCCTTCGGTGAAGCGGCCGAGGCGGATTTTGGGGCCTTGGAGGTCGGCGAGGAGTCCGATGTTGCGGCCGGTTTCGTCGGCGGCTTTGCGGACGTGGTGGTAGCGGTTTTCGTGATCGGTGTGCGTCCCGTGGCTGAGGTTGAAGCGGGCGACGTCCATTCCGGTGTCGATCAGGGTTTTGATCTGGTCGTAGGTGTCGGTGGCGGGGCCCAGGGTGCAGACGATCTTCGCTCGGCGCATGGTTCGAGCCTAGAGCTTACTGGTGGGTAGGGGTTTGGGGCGGGGGTTTGGGGCGGGGGTTTCGAATCAACAACCTTTAGGTGAGGGGGTGTTGACAATCGTCGTGTGTGCGGCTAGTTGCTCCGATGAGCGTGGGTGGTGGGTGGTCAGAGGGCTGGGGGATTCATGGTGAAGCGGGCGTTGACGGCGGCGTAGATCTGCTGTCGTTTGGGTTCGAGGTCGAGGGTGGGGGTGGTTTCGTCGGTGTCTGTGGCGAAGGCGGCGCTGCGCATTCCGCCGTGGGCGGGTCGTTGGTAGTCGGGTTCGGTGGTGTCGGCGCCGATGTCGGCGAGTTCGACGAGTGCGGCGAGGGTGGTGTCGAGTGCTTCGGCGTATTCGCGGGCGCGTTGGACGGCTTCGCGGACGGCTTCGCTGCGGGCTTGGCGGCGGGTGGGTGAGTCGGGGCGCAGGGACCATCGGGGGCCGTCGACGCGGGTGAGGTCGAGGTCGGCGAGGCGGGTGGTGAGTTCGCCGAGGGCGGTGAAGTCGGTGAGGGCGGTGGTGATGTGGACGGTGCCGCGGTAGGTGCGGATGCGTTCGCCGCGGCCTCGTTTGCCGAGTTCGGGGGTGAGGGTGAGGGTGCTGGTTTCGATGCGTTCGATGGCTGGGCCGTAGGACTTGATGAGGTCGAGGGCGGTGGTGTTGCGGGTGGTGAGGTCGTGGAGGGTGGTGCGGCGGTCGTGGCCTCGGGCGGTGATGGTGATGTCGATGCGGGCGAGTTCGGGGTCGGCTTCGAGGTGGGCTTCGCCGCGTACGGAGATGCGGGGGGCGTCGGGGGTGCCGTAGGGGTGGGCGGGGGGTGTGGTCATGGGGTCACTCTGTCAGTGGTTCGTGGGTGGGGTCTTGGGTTGGGTTCAGGTTGCGTCGGTGAGGGGGGTGAGGGTGGTGGGGGTGCGGGCGGCGGGGATGTGGGGGTGGTGTGGTGTGAGGCCGAAGGTGGTGAAGGCGGTGCGGGTGGGCAGGGGGTAGGTGTCTTTGCCGGTGAGGGCGTTGAGGATGGTGGCGCTGCGCCAGGCGGCGAGTCCGAGGTCGGGGGTGCCGATGCCGTGGGTGTGGGTTTCGGCGTTCTGGACGTGGAGGGCGCCGGTGATGGTGGGGTCGAGGAGGAGTCGGTAGTGGGTGTCGATGCGGGGGCGGTTGTGGCTGTCGCGGCGTAGGTAGGGGTCGAGTCCGGCGAGGATGCGGTCGAGGGGGCGTTCGCGGTATCCGGTGGCGAGGATGACGGCGTCGGTGGTGAGTCGGGTGCGGGTGTTCTGTTGGGTGTGTTCGAGGTGGAGTTCGATTTTGGTGGTGGCGATGCGGCCTGCGGTGCGGACGTGGACGCCGGGGGTGAGGACGGTGTCGGGCCAGCCGCCGTGGAGGGTGCGGCGGTACAGCTCGTCGTGGATGGCGGCGGCGGTGTCGGCGTCGATGCCTTTGTGGAGTTGCCATTGGGTGGTGATGAGGCGGTCGCGGGCGGGTTCGGGGAGGGCGTGGAAGTAGTGGGTGTAGTCGGGGGTGAAGTGTTCGAGGCCGAGTTTGGAGTACTCCATGGGGGCGAAGGCTTGGGTGCGGCCGAGCCAGTGGAGGCGTTCGCGGCCGTGGGGGCGGTTGCGGAGTAGGTCGAGGAAGATTTCGGCGCCTGATTGGCCGGTGCCGATGATGGTGATGTGGTCGGCGGTGAGCAGGGTGTCGCGGTGGTCGAGGTAGTGGGCGGCGTGGAGGACGGGGACGGTGGGGGCGTCGACGAGGGGTTTAAGGGGGTCGGGGATGTGGGGTTCGGTGCCGATGCCGAGGACGATGTTGCGGGTGTAGGTGCGGCCGAGTGCTTGGGCTTGGCCGTTGTTGTCGAGGTGGGTGTGGTCGACTTCGAAGAGGTCGTGTTCGGGGTTCCAGCGGATGGCGTCGACTTGGTGGTTGAAGTGGAGTGCGGGGAGGTGTTCGGCGACCCAGCGGCAGTAGGCGTCGTATTCGGCGCGGTGGAGGTGGAAGCGTTCGGCGAAGTAGAAGGGGTAGAGGCGTTGGCGTGTTTTGAGGTAGTTGAGGAAGGTCCAGGGGCTGGTGGGGTCGGCGAGGGTGACGAGGTCGGCGAGGAAGGGGACTTGGATGGTGGCGCCGTCGATGAGGAGGCCGGGGTGCCAGTGGAAGGTGGGGCGTTGTTCGTAGAAGACGGTGTCGAGTTCGGTGAGGGGGTGGGCGAGGGCGGCGAGGGAGAGGTTGAAGGGGCCGATGCCGATGCCGACGAGGTCGCGGGGGGTGTGGGGGGTCATGTGGGGGTGTTTCCTTCCACCAGTTCCAGGAGGGTGGTCAGGTCGGCGGGGCGGGTGTGGGGGTTGAGGAGGGTGACTTTGAGCCAGAGGCGGCCGTCGGTGTGGGCGCGGCCGAGGACGGCGTGGCCGTTGTGGAGGAGGGTGCGGCGTACGGCGGCGACGGTGGTGTCGGTGGCGTTGTGGGGTCGGAAGAGGACGGTGCTGATGACGGGGTGGTCGTAGAGCTCGAAGTGGGGGTGTTGTTCGATCTGGGTGGCGAAGTGGTGGGCGAGGTCGAGGACTTGGTCGATGAGGGCGCCGAGTCCGGTGCGGCCGAGGGTTTTGAGGGTGACGGCGATTTTCAGGGCGTCGGGGCGGCGGCTGGTGCGTAGGGAGCGGCTGAGTAGGTCGGGGAGGCCGGCGTCGGTGTCGTCGGGGGCGTTGAGGTAGTTGGTGTGGTGGTGGAGGGCGGTGAGGTCGGTGGGGTCGCGGATGGTGAGGGCGCCTGCGGCGAGGGGTTGCCAGCCGAGTTTGTGGAGGTCGAGGGTGACGGTGTGGGCGGCGTCGATTCCGGTGAGGAGGGTGTTGTGGCGGTCGCTGAAGAGGAGGGCGCCGCCGTATGCGGCGTCGATGTGGAGGCGGGTGTGGTGGGTTTGGCAGCGGGCGGCGATGTCGGGGAGGGGGTCGATGAGTCCGGCGTCGGTGGTGCCGGCGGTGGCGGCGACGAGGTGGGGGCCGGGGAGTGTGGTGAGGGCTTCGTCGAGGGCGACGGGGTCGAGGGTGCCGGCGGGGGCGGGGACGATGATGGGTTCGGGTAGTCCGAGGAGCCAGGCGGCGCGGGGGAGGGAGTGGTGGGCGTTGGCTCCGTGGATGAGGCGGAGGGTGGGGCCGTGGGTTTCGCGGGCGAGGAGGAGGGCGAGGAGGTTGGATTCGGTGCCGCCGGTGGTGATGAGGGCGTCGGCGGCGCCGGTGGTGTGGGCGAGGGCGGTGGTGACGTGGTTTTCGAGGGCGGAGGCTGCGGGGGCTTGGTCCCAGGAGTCGAGGGAGGGGTTGAGGATGTCGGCGGCGAGGTCGGCGGCGGCGGCGACGGCGAGGGGTGGGCAGTGGAGGTGGGCGGCGCAGAGGGGGTCGGCGGGGTCGGCGGCGCCTTCGGCGAGGAGTTGTACGAGGGCGCGTAGGGCGTCGGGGTCGCCTTGGTCGGGGAGGATGTCGCCGACGATGTCGCGGACGCGGGTGGTGATGGCGGTGGGGCCGCCGGCGGGGAGGGGGCCGCCGCGGGCTCGGCGTCCGTCGTCCAGGGCGTGGAGGACGGTGTGGAGCAGTGGCCGCAGCGCGTTCGGCCCGTCGGGGCCTGAGGCGAGGGGCGGGGTGCTCATGGGTCCTCCGTGGTCAGCGGAGTTCCAGGGTGTATGGGGTGGGGGTGGTGTGTGGGGGAAGTGGTGGGAGAGAACCCGAAAGGGGGTAGGGGGTTCGGGGGCTGCCGGTGGGCTGGGGTGGCGTGTGGCAGCCCCCGGGGTGGGCCTGGTGGTGGTGGGGTCAGGCGGGGGTGGGCTTGGTGGTGGTTGGGGGGTGGTGGGGTCAGGTGGGGGTGGTGGTGGCTTTCCGTACGGTGAGGGCTCGTTCGAGGTCGTCGAGTTGGTCGATGAGTTTGCGGCGGAGTGCGGGGGTGGGGTCGGCTTCGGCGAGGCAGGTCCGGCCGAGGTGGAGGGTTTGGGTGTCGACGGCGTGGGTGGGGAAGGCCCAGCGTCCGGCGGCTTCGGCGAGGGCGGGGCCGCGGCGGGCGGCGAGGGCGGTGGCGTCGTCGTAGTAGCGGGTGACGTAGGGGCGGAGGAGGTCGGCTTGTTCGGGTTGCCAGAAGCCTTGGGCGGTGGCGGTGAAGTGGTAGTTGGAGAGGTTGTCGTCGGTGAACATGGCGTGCCAGGCGGTGTGTTTGGTGTCGGGGTCGGGGAGGGCGGCGCGGCAGCGGGCGGCGGCTTCGCGGCCGGTGGCGCTGGGGTCGGTGGCGAGTTCGGCGGTGATGGCGGTGTCGTCGGTGGCGCCGAGGACGGCGAGTCGGGTGAGGATGCGCCAGCGTAGTTCGGGGTCGAGTTCGGGGCCGCCGGGGACGCTGTCGTCGGCGAGCCAGGCGGTGAGGGTGTCGGGGCGGGTGGTGACGTCGATGAGGTGGCGTACGGCGATGAGTCGTAGTCCGGGGTGGGTGCCGTCCTCGGTGCGGCGGATGAGGTCGCGGCAGAGGGCGGCGAGGGTGGTGAGGGCGTGGGGGCGGGTTTGGGGGGTGAGGTAGCGGTTGGTGATCTGTTGGGTGGCGAAGGTGAGGACGCCGTGGACGAGGGAGAGGTCGGTTTCGCGGGGCAGGTGGGCGCGGGCGGTGTCGAGGTAGGTGGTGGGGGGGAGTTCGCCGTCGCGGACGGTGTCGCGTAGGGCGTTCCAGACGACGGCGCGGGTGAGGGGGGTGGGGAGTCCGGAGAGGTGGGTGTGGAGGGCGGTGGTGGTTTCGGGGTCGAAGCGGATTTTGGCGTAGGTGAGGTCGCTGTCGTTGGGGACGAGGAGTGTGGGGCGTTTGCCGATGGGGGTGGGGTCGGGGTGGGGGAGGTCGAGGTCGAGGCGGTCGCGTAGGGCGAGGTGGCCGTTGTCGTCGGTGTGGTCGAGGTCGTAGAGGCCGATGGCGATGCGGTGGGGGCGGTTGCCGGTGTGGTCGACGGTGAGGGTGCACTGGCCGCCGGTGCCGCGGGTGATGTGGGGGGTGAGGGTGTCGACGCCGGTGGTGCGCAGCCAGGTGTCGGCCCAGGTGTGGACGTCGCGTTCGGTGGTGTGGGCGAGGGAGTCGATGAAGTCGGCGAGGGTGGCGTTGGCGAATTTGTGGCGGGCGATGTGGGTGTTGATGCCGGCGAGGAAGTCTTTTTCGCCGAGCCAGGTGACGAGTTGGCGTAGGGCGGAGGCGCCTTTGGCGTAGGAGATGCCGTCGAAGTTGAGGAGGGCGGTGGCGGTGTCGTCGACGGCGTCGGGGGCGACGGGGTGGGTGGAGGGGCGTTGGTCGGCGTCGTAGCCCCAGCTTTTGCGGACGACGGCGAAGTCGGTCCAGGTGTCGGTGAAGCGGGTGGCTTCGATGAGGGTTTGGTAGCCCATGTATTCGGCGAAGGACTCGTTGAGCCAGATGTCGTCCCACCAGGTGAGGGTGACGAGGTCGCCGAACCACATGTGGGCCATTTCGTGGGCGATGACCATGGCGCGGGTCTGGCGTTCGGCGTCGGTGACGGCGGAGCGGTAGATGAATTCGTCGCGGAAGGTGACGAGGCCGGGGTTCTCCATGGCGCCGGGGTTGAATTCGGGGACGAATGCCTGGTCGTAGGAGTCGAAGGGGTAGGGTTCCTCGAATTTTTCGTGGTAGCGGTCGAAGCATTGGCGGGTGATGTCGAGGAGTTCGTCGGCGTCGGTGTCGAGGTGGGGGGCGAGGGAGCGGCGGCAGTGGAGGCCGAAGGGGAGTCCGCGGTGTTCGGTGCGGACGGAGTGCCAGGGGCCGGCGGCGACGGCGACGAGGTAGGTGGAGATCGGTGGGGTGGGGGTGGTGTGCCAGCGGCCGTCGTCGTGGGGTGTGGTGGTGGTGTTGGTGAGGACGGTCCAGCCGTCGGGGGCGGTCACGGTGAGGTCGAAGACGGCTTTGAGGTCGGGCTGGTCGAAGGCGGCGAAGACGCGTTGGGTGTTGTCGAGGAACAGTTGGGTGTAGGCGTAGGTTTCGCCGTCGGTGGGGTCGGTGAAGCGGTGCATGCCTTCGCCGGTGCGGGAGTAGTGCATGGTGGCGTCGAGGGTCAGTTCGTGGTCGCCGGGGGTGAGGTTTTTCAGGGGCAGGCGGTTGTCCACGAGGTCTGCGGGGTCGAGGGGGTGTCCGTCGAGGGTGACCGCTCGCAGCTCGGCGGGCTTGACTTCGATGAAGGTGTCCGCGGCCGTGCGTGCGCTGAACGTGATCACGGTGCGGGAGTCGAAGGTCTCGTCTCCGGTGGTCAGATCGAGGTCGATCGTGTACCGCTGGACGTCGAGGAGCTGTGCACGGGTCTGCGCTTCGTCGCGCGTGAGAACGGACATGCAGGCCATGCTGCCCGATGGCTCGGGTGGCGCACAGGGGCAGCCGGGGTCGCGCTCGGTTCGTGACGTATGTGCCGTCTGTGTGCGAGCGTTCCGTGCCGGGGTGTGTACGCGTGGTTTCCGTGCGGCGGGGCCGTCGTCGGGGCTGGGGGGTGTCCGGACGTCGGGGGTCGGACGGGCGGTGCGGGTGCGTTCTGGGGCGGGGGGTGGGGCGGTCAGGCGGAGGTGGCTCTGGGGATGTCGGTGTCGCGTTGGAGGGGGACGCGGCCGGGGCGGGTGGGGGCGCTGCGGAGGTCGGGGGTGGTGCGGAGGTCTGGGGTGGTGGGGTCGGGGGTGGCGTTGAGGCGGGCGCGGAGGGTGCGGACCTCTTGTTCCAGGGCGTGGTGGCGCTGGTGGGTGTCGTAGAGGTAGCGGACCTTGGTGCGTAGGGCCCAGGGGTCGATGGGTTTGACGAGGAGGTCGGCGACGCCGAGTGCGAAGGCGGCGCCGGTGAGTTCGTGGTCGGGGTCGAGGCCGGTGAGGAGCAGGACGGGGATGTGCTGGGTCTGTTCCAGTCGGCGCAGGTAGCGGACGACGTCGAGTTCTTCGGCGTCGGGTGTGCGTACGTCGAGCAGCAGGAGGGCGATCCCGCCGCGCAGTACCTGTTTGAGCGCCTCGTCGCCGCTGGTCGCGCGGGCCAGTGGGTGGCCGAGCGGGGTGAGCGCGCTCTCCAGCGCGTACAGCGTGTCCTTGTGGTCGTCGACGATGAGGATCCTGGCTTCCGACGTCATGGCCGGACCTCCCCTCCACCTCGCCACAGCCTAAGCCCTCGACCCCTACGGGGAGTATCCGTCCCTTGACGTGGGGTGCTCGATGAGAGTGGCCTCCCGCGCGGGCGCGTGTTCGCCCCTGGGGGGTGCGGGGCGCGGGAGGCTGTGGGTCGGCCGAGGTCAGCGGGGTGTGGGGGGCTGTCCGGCGACGGTGTCCTCGGCGATGCTCTCGTGGTGGCGGATCACTTCGGCGATGATGAAATTGAGGAACTTCTCAGCGAACGCGGGGTCGAGCTTGGCGTTCTCGGCGAGTGTTCTGAGGCGCTCGATCTGTCGCGCCTCCCGGTCGGGGTCGGCCGGGGGGAGTTGGTGCCGGGCCTTGAGGAGGCCCACCTGCTGGGTGCACTTGAAGCGTTCGGCGAGCATGTGGACGACGGCCGCGTCGATGTTGTCGATGCTGTCGCGCAGCCGGTCGAGTTCCTCGCGGACGGCGGGGTCGACGTCTCCGGTACCGGTGGTGCTGGTGGTCATGGGCGAACACCCTACGGGGCGGAGGGGGGCCGGGGGTGGGGTGGAGGGGGAACGTCCCAGGGGGCGGACAGGGGGTGTCCAGGATCGGGGGTGGTCGGGGGGTTCTGGGGTTCTGGGGTGGTCGGGGGGGGCTCTAAGGGTTGTGGGGTGGTCGGGGGGGGCTCTGAGGGTTGTGGGGTGGTCGGGAGGGGCTCTGAGGGTTGTGGGGTGGTCGGGAGGGGCTCTGAGCGTTGTGGGGTGGTCGGGAGGGGCTCTGAGGGTTCTGGGGTGGTCGGGAGGGGCTCTGAGGGTTGTGGGGTGGTCGGGAGGGTCTTGTGGAAGTAGATGTCCTGGTGGCCGCCGGGGACGCCGTCCATCCGGCCGGTCTCGCGGTATCCCCTGCGCAGGTAGAAGTCCGGTGCCTGGAAGGTGTACGTGGAGACCGTCATGTCGGTGCAGCCGCGTCGTACGGCTTCCTCCTCGGCCGCCCGCATCAGCCGGCTCCCCCAGCCCTCCTTGCGCCGGTCCTCCCGTACCCAGAGCATGTCGACGCCGCCGAGGGTGCCCCAGATCCATCCGGTGAGGCCGCCGATGAGTTCGCCGTCCTCGTCGGTGACGGAGACGGAGAGTTCGTCGGGGACGTCGGTGCCGGCGGCCTGGTTGTTGTAGGCGGTCAGTTCGTCGTCGAGCCGCTGCTGGAGGGCTTCGTCCTCGGCGCCTACGCGCAGGACCGGGCCGCTGGGGGGTTCGGTGGTCATCCGCCTGACGGTAATCGGGGGCCCGGCACGCGGCACCTGGTTTTCTTCTCGTACCCGGACCGTTGCGCACTCGTAGAGTGGAATGCGGTGGTCATGGCGTCCTGGGGGTGCAGGCGTGGCGAACGATGGACCGGTGGAGCACGGCTTTCCGCATCTGGAGACGGTGCGGGCGGCCGTCACCGCGCTGTACAGGAGGCTGTCGTACGACACGATCCAGACTTTCTCGACCAGTGTGCTTCCGGCCGATGTGGCCTTCGACGACGGTGAGGATGTGCATCTGGGGGCGCAGCGGGTGGCGCGCGAGATGGTGCGGCACTACCGGTTGCCGGACGCGCGGTTGATCGTGGCGTTCCGGGTGATGCGGCATGCGGCGAATGTGGAGCTGGCTGCCGGGCCCGAGTACTTCGTGGAACTGAACGACCGGTTCCGGGAGCATCGGCGGGACATCGGGGCGGCGCTGGCCCACGAGACCATGCATGTGTATCTGCATCGTATGGGGTTGTCGTTCCCCGGTACGCGGGACAACGAGATCCTCACGGACACGGCGGCGTCGTATCTGGGGGCGGGTTGGCTGCTGCTGGACGCGTACCGGGAGGATGCGGCGTCCTCGCAGAAGTTGGGTTACCTCACGCCGGAGGAGTTCGGGTATGTCCTGGCCAAGCGTGCGCTGGTGTTCGGGGAGGACCCGTCTCCCTGGTTCACGAGTGCGCAGGCGTTCACGGCGTACGAGAAGGGCATGGCGAAGGCCCGGGGTGATGAGCGGCAGCCGCCGTTGACGTCGGCGGGGTGGGTGGGTCGCCGCCGCTACGCGCGCGATCGGCGTCAGGCGCGGGACCGCGCGCGGGAGCCCGCTTCGGCCGTCGTTCCCGGCGTGTCGTATGCGTTCTCGGACGGTGCGGAGCCGCTGCGGGTGTCGTTCCCGTGTCCGACGTGCCTTCAGCGGATCCGGGTGCCGGTGCGGGGGCGGGTGCGGGCGCGGTGCGGGTTGTGCCGGACGGTGCTGGAGTGCGACACGTAGGCGTTGGTGCTGTTCCGTTCTTGCCTTCGTTTCTTCGTGCGGTGCTGGGTGGTGTTCGGTTCTACGTTCCGTACACGGGTCTTGGTGGTGGTGTGCGGGTGAGCAGGGCTCGGGCGGTGTCTCCCGCCTCGGCCGGGGTCCAGCGGGTGCCTTTGTCGGCGGTGGGGCCGGGGTGCCAGCCCTCCATGACGGTGATCCGGCCGCCCTCGGTCTCGAAGACGCGGCCGGTGACGCCCTCGCTGGCCGCGGAGCCGAGCCAGACGACGAGCGGGGAGACGTTGTCGGGGGCCATGGCGTCGAAGCCGGTGCCGGGGGCGGCCATGGTGTCGGCGAAGGCGCGTTCCGTCATACGGGTGCGGGCGGCGGGTGCGATGGCGTTGACCTGGACGCCGTAGCGGGCCAGTTCGGCGGCGGCGACCAGGGTCAGACCGATGATGCCGGCTTTGGCGGCGCTGTAGTTGCCCTGTCCGAGCGAGCCGAGGAGCCCGGCTCCGCTGCCGGTGTTGACGATCCGGGCGACGGGGGTGCGGCCTGCTTTGGTCTCGGCGCGCCAGTGCGCGGCGGCATGTCTGAGGGGCAGGAAGTGCCCTTTGAGGTGGACGCGTACGACGGCGTCCCAGTCGTCCTCGTCCAGGTTGACCAGCATCCGGTCGCGTAGGAAGCCGGCGTTGTTGACGAGGGTGTCGAGACGGCCGTAGGTCTGCAGGGCGGTGTGGATGAGGGAGGCGGCGCCTTCGGTGGTGGCGATGTCACCGGTGTGGGCGATGGCCTCGCCGCCGGCCGCGCGGATCTCTTGGACGACGCGGGCGGCTGGGGTGTCGGGGGTGGCTGGGGTGCCCGGCGTGTCGGGGGTGCCGGGGTGGGCCGGGGTGTCGGGGGTGGCCGGGGTGTCGGGGGTGTCGGGGGTGGCTGGGGTGCCGTCGAGGCTGACGCCCAGGTCGTTGACGACGAGTCGGGCGCCTTCGGCGGCGTACGCGTGCGCGTGCGCGCGTCCCAGGCCGCGGCCCGCGCCGGTGACGACGACGACCCGTCCGTCGCAGATTCCGCTCATGTCAGGGCTCCTTGGGGGGTGGGGGGCCGGTGGGGTGGTCGGTCGTGGCCGCGTCGAGGAAGGCGGGGCGTTCGCCGCCGCCGTGGACGAGGAGGCTCGCCCCGGTGATGTAGGCGGCGGCGTCGGAGGCGAGGAAGACGGCGGCGGCGCCGATGTCGGCGGGTTCGGCGAGGCGGCCGAGCGGGACGGTGCGGGCGACGGCGTCGACACCGTCCGGGCCGCCGTAGTGGAGGTGGGCGAGTTCGGTGCGGACCATGCCGACGACGAGCGTGTTGACGCGGATGTCGGGCGCCCACTCCACCGCCATGGATCGGGCGAGGCTCTCCAGTCCCGCCTTGGCCGCGCCGTACGCGGCGGTTCCGGGTGAGGGGCGGGTCCCGCTGACGCTGCCGATCATCACGATCGCGCCCCCGCGGTGCCGGAGGTGTTCGTACGCGGCGAGGGAGGCGGTGAGCGGGGCGGTCAGGTTCAGCTCGACGACCTTGGCGTGGCGGGTGGCGTCGGCGTCGGTGAGGCGTCGGTGGGGGGTGCCGCCGGCGTTGTTGACCAGGACGTCGAGGCGGGGCAGCGCGGCGAAGAAGTCGCGTACGGCGTGGGGGTCGCGCAGATCGAGGGGGGCGAACTCGGTGCCGGGGAGGGGGGTTTCGGGGGGTCGGCGGGCGCAGACGACGACGTGGGCTCCGGCCTGTGCGAGGGCTCGGGCGATACCGGAGCCGACGCCTCGGGTGCCGCCGGTGACGACGGCGAGTCGGCCGTGCAGGGGGGTGTGGGTGGGGTGGGGGGTGGTGGGGGTCGAGGTGGGGACGGCTGAGGGGTCGGGGGGGTGGTGGGGGGAGTTGTCGGAGTTTTCCACAGGGTCGGGTGCCGGGTTTTCCACAGGGCCTCCCGCCGGGATCCGGCTGCTGCTAGCTTCGAAGCCTGACACCTAACAAATGTTTGGTGGAAAGGCAGTCGAGTGCGAAGGTAGCTGATGCGTCCATGGGTGTCTCCACCTCGTCCCCGGAAAAGGGGATTTCGGTCGTCACGGTCGACTTCCCTCCGGTCAACGCACTTCCGGTGGACGGCTGGTACGCGCTGGCCGACGCGGTGCGCACAGCCGGACGTGATCCGGAGGTCCGGTGTGTGGTGCTGGCGGCCGAGGGCCGGGGGTTCAACGCGGGGGTGGACATCAAGGAGATACAGGCGGGCGGGCGGGCGGCCCTGATCGGCGCCAACCGGGGCTGTTCGGCGGCCTTCTCGGCGGTGTACGAGTGCGAGGTGCCGGTGGTGGCGGCGGTGCGGGGCCACTGTCTGGGCGGGGGTGTCGGTCTGGTGGGCAACGCGGACGCGATCGTGGCGAGCGAGGACGCCGTGTTCGGGCTGCCCGAGTTGGACCGAGGGGCGCTGGGGGCGGCCACGCATCTGTCGCGGCTGGTGCCGCAGCACCTGATGCGTGTCCTGTACTTCACGTCGCGCACGGTGGGCGCGGGTGAGCTGCGCGCGCACGGCTCGGTGTGGGACGTGGTCCCCGGGGCGGAGGTGCGCGCGGCGGCGCTGGGCCTGGCCCGTGAGATGGCCGCCAAGGACGGGGACCTGCTCCGCCTGGCCAAGGCGGCGATCAACGGTATCGACCCGGTGGACGTGCGGCGCAGCTACCGCTTCGAGCAGGGCTTCACGTACGAGGCGAGTGTGAGCGGGGTGGCGGACCGGGTCCGGGACACCTTCGGCGGTTCTCGGGCCGGTGGGGCGGGGGGCGGGCGATGAAGGGGGAGGCGGGGCGTGTGGTGACGGGTGAGGGGAGGGCGGGCCGTGGGTGACAAGACGATGACCGCGCGGGAGGCGGTCGGCGGGCTGGAGAGCGGGATGACGGTCGGTATCGGCGGCTGGGGTTCGCGCCGTAAGCCGATGGCTCTGGTGAGAGCGCTGCTGCGGACCGACGTCACTGATCTGACGGTGGTCTCGTACGGCGGTCCGGAGGTCGGGATGCTGGCGGCTGCGGGCCGGATCCGCAAGCTCGTCGCGGCGTTCGTCACGCTCGACTCCGTCCCGTTGGAACCGCACTATCGGGCGGCGCGGGAGCGGGGGGCGTTCCAGTTGATGGAGGTCGACGAGGCGATGTTCATGTGGGGGCTGCGCGCGGCGGCGAACCGGTTGCCGTTTCTGCCGGTGCGGGCGGGTGTGGGCTCGGACGTGATGCGGGTGAACCCCGCTCTGCGGACGGTGACCTCGCCCTACGAGGACGGTGAGACGTTCGTCGCCATGCCGGCCCTGCGGCTGGACGCGGCCCTGGTGCATGTCAATCGCGCGGACCGGCGGGGCAACGGCAGCTGTCTGGGGCCCGATCCGTACTTCGACGACCTGTTCTGCGCGGCGGCGGACGCGGCGTACGTCTCGTGCGAGCGGATCGTGGACACGGCCCGGTTGACGACGGGGTCGGGGCCGCAGGCGTTGCTGATCAAGCGCCATGTGGTGACGGGGGTGATCGAGGCGCCGAACGGGGCGCATTTCACCTCGTGCGCTCCGGACCACGCCCGGGACGAGGCGTTCCAGCGGGAGTACGCGGCCACGCCGTGGGAGGAGTTCGAGGCGCGGTTCTTGGGTGGGGACGAGGAGGCGTACCGGTCGGCGGTGCGGGACTGGCACGACCGGGACGCGCGGGTGCGAGCGGTGGGGGAAGGGGAGGGGGCGACGTGAGTACGGAGCGGAGTGAGCCGACGCGGGGGGTGAGCGGGGGTGAGGTCACCCGTGCGGAGTACTGCGTCGTGGCGTGTGCCGAGGCGTGGCGTGGGAGCGGGGAGATCCTGGCGAGTCCGATGGGGGTGATCCCTTCGATCGGGGCGCGGCTGGCCCGTCGTACGTTCGCGCCGGAGCTGCTGCTGACGGACGGCGAGGCGATGCTGGTCGACGCGGAGGGCACGGTGGAGGGCTGGTTGCCCTACCGGCAGCATCTGGAGCTGGTCGCGGGGGGTCGGCGGCACGTGATGATGGGGGCGAGTCAGATCGACCGGTACGGCAATCAGAACATCTCGTGCATCGGTGATTGGCGTCGGCCGAGACGCCAGTTGCTGGGGGTGCGGGGGGCGCCGGTCAACACGCTGAATAATCCGACGAGTTACTGGATCCCGCGGCACTCGCGGCGGGTGTTCGTGGAGCGGGTGGACATGGTGTGCGGGGTGGGGTACGACCGGGCGGTGGGGGCCCGGTATCACCGCATCCCGCGTGTGGTGACGGATCTGGGGGTTTTCGACTTCGCGACGCCGGACCGTTCGATGCGGCTGGCGGCGCGGCATCCGGGGGTGACGGTCGGGGAGATCGTGGAGGCGACGGGCTTCCCCTTGTCGATCGGGGACGGGGTGCCGTGCACCCGCGCTCCGGTGGTGGAGGAGTTGCGGCTGATCCGCGAGGTGCTGGATCCGGGGAACACGCGGGCGCGGGAGGTCGGTATCTGATGGACACTCCTCTCACCCGGCTGGTCGGTGTCCGGTGTCCCGTCGTGCAGACGGGTATGGGCTGGGTCGCGGGGCCCCGGCTGGTGTCGGCGGCGGCGAACGCGGGCGCGCTCGGGATCCTGGCCTCGGCGACCATGACGCCCGGGCGGTTGCGCGAGGCGGTCCGGGAGGTGAAGTCCCGTACGGGGGCGCCGTTCGGGGTGAATCTGCGGGCCGACGCGGCGGACGCGGCGGAGCGGGTGCGGATCGTGGTGGAGGAGGGGGTGCGGGTGGCGTCGTTCGCGCTGGCTCCGTCCCGTGAGCTGATCGGGACGCTGAAGGAGGCGGGCGTGGTGGTGGTGCCGACGGTCGGGGCGCGGCGGCATGCCGAGAAGGTGGCGGCGTGGGGTGCGGACGCGGTGATCGTGCAGGGGGCGGAGGGTGGCGGGCACACCGGTGAGGTGGCGACGACGGTGCTGTTGCCGCAGGTGGTGGATGCGGTGGGGATACCGGTGGTGGCGGCGGGCGGGTTCTATGACGGGCGGGGTCTGGTGGCGGCGCTGGCGTACGGGGCGGCGGGGATCGCGATGGGGACCCGGTTCCTGCTCACGTCGGACTCGACGGTGCCGGACGCGGTGAAGGCGCGATATCTCGCGGCGGGGGTGCGGGACATCACGGTGACCCGGGCCGTGGACGGTCTGCCGCATCGGATGCTTCGCACGGATCTGGTGGCCGCGCTGGAGCGTTCGGGGCGGGCGAGGGCTCTGGTCGAGGGGTTGCTCCGGGCTTCGCGTCTTCGGGCGTTGACCGGGTTGACGTGGCGCACGATGCTTCAGGAGGGCCGTTCCCTGAGGCACGGCAAGAGTCTGTCCTGGAGTCAGGTGCTGCTGGCCGCGAACACTCCGATGCTGTTGAAGGCGTCGATGGTGGACGGCAGGACGGACGCGGGGGTGATGGCCTCGGGTCAGGTGGCGGGTCTGATAGACGACCTGCCGTCCTGCGAGGACCTGGTGACCCGCATCATGAGAGAGGCCGAGGAGACCCTGGGTTCCCTGCCCTCGTCCTAGCCGACCCGTGCGCCTTCCCGACCTCGTGCTCCCGACGCCGCGTTCCCGCGGTCCCGGCGGCTCCCGTCAGAGTCGTTCGATGATGGTCACGTTGGCCTGGCCGCCGCCCTCGCACATGGTCTGTAGCCCGTAGCGGCCCCCGGTGCGCTCCAGTTCGTGCAGCAGTGTGGTCATCAGTCGTGCCCCGGTCGCTCCGAGGGGGTGTCCCAGTGCGATGGCCCCGCCGTTGACGTTGACGCGCTCCTCGTCGGCTCCGGTCTCCTTCAGCCAGGCGAGCACGACGGGGGCGAACGCCTCGTTGATCTCGACCAGGTCGATGGCGTCGATGGTCAGCCCGGTCTTCTTCAGGGCGAACGCGGTGGCGGGGATGGGTGCGGTGAGCATGCGGATCGGGTCCTCGCCCCGTACGGAGAGGTGGTGGACGCGGGCGCGGGGCCGGAGTCCGTGGTCGCGGACCGCGCGTTCGGAGGCGAGCAGCAGCGCGGCGGCGCCGTCCGAGACCTGGGAGGAGCAGGCGGCGGTGATGGTGCCGCCGTCGATGACGGGTTTCAGCGCGGCCATCTTCTCCAGGGAGGTGTCCCGGCGGGGGCCTTCGTCGGCGGTGAGGTCGCCGTAGGGGACGGTCTCGCGGTCGAACCGTCCTTCGTCCTGGGCGCGCAGGGCGCGCCGGTGGGAGCGGAGCGCGAAGCGTTCCTGGTCCTCGCGGCTGATTCCCCATTTCGCGGCGATCGTCTCGGAGCCGGCGAACTGGTTGACCGCCCGGTTGCCGTAGCGTGCCCGCCAGCCCTCGCTGCCGGCGAAGGGGCCCTCGGTGAAGCCGAGGGGGACGGCGGCCTGGCGGGTGGCGTAGGCGATGGGGATCTGGGACATGTTCTGCACGCCGCCGGCGACGACCAGGTCCTGGGTGCCGGAGAGCACGCCCTGGGCGGCGAAGTGCACGGCCTGCTGGGAGGATCCGCACTGGCGGTCGACGGTGACGCCGGGTACCTCCTCGGGCAGTCCGGCGGCCAGCCAGCAGGTGCGGGCGATGTCGCCGGCCTGTGGTCCGACGGTGTCGAGGCAGCCGAAGACGACGTCCTCGACGGCGGCGGGGTCCACCGCGGCGCGGGTTATCAGTTCCTTGAGGACGTGGGCGCCCAGGTCGGCCGGGTGGACGGTGCTCAGTCCTCCCCCGCGCCGTCCGACGGGTGTGCGGACCGCTTCGACGATGTATGCCTCGGCCATGGCGATGACGGCTCCCTCGTGGGAAGGGGTGGGGTGGGCGGTGGGTGGCCCTCGGGTGGGTTATGCGCGCAGGGCGATCCCGTCGAGCACCATCGAGAGGTACTGGCGGGCGATCTCCTCGGGGCTGTGCTGTCCGCCGGGCCGGTACCAGGAGGCGGCGACCCAGACGGTGTCGCGGACGAAGCGGTAGGTGAGCCGGACGTCGAGGTCGGCGCGGAAGACCCGGTCGGTGACGCCGCGTTCCAGTGTGGTCAGCCACGCCTTCTCGAACCGGCGCTGGGACTCGGCGAGGAACTCGAAGCGTTCGTGGGTGACGAGGTGGCGGGCCTCCTTCTGGTAGATCGCGACGGCGGCGCGGTGCCGGTCGATCTCCCGGAAGGATTCGGTGACCAGTGCCTCCAGCGTCGTGCGGGGGTCGAGTCCGGCCTGGAGGACGGTGTCGTAGCCGTCCCAGAGTTCGTCGAGGAAGGTGCGCAGGATCTCCTCCAGCATCGATTCCTTGGAGTCGAAGTGGTAGTAGAGGCTGCCCGCGAGCATTCCGGCGTGGTCGGCGATCTTGCGTACGGTGGTGGCGTTGTAGCCCTGTTCGGCGAAGACCTCGGCGGCGGTGTGGAGGAGTTCGCGCCGCCGTTCGGGGGCGGCGGTCACCTGGGGCTTCTTCTGTGTCGGCACGTGCACATTGTGGTCCTAGGGATGCTGGCTGCTGACGGAGAGGACCTCTCCGGTCAGATACGAGGAGTAGCCGGAGGCGAGGAACACGATCACGTTGGCCACTTCCCAGGGTTCGGCGTGCCGTGCGAATGCCTCGCGCGCGGTGAGTTCGGCGAGGAGTTCGGGGGTGGTGACCTTGGCGAGGTGGGGGTGCAGGGCGAGGCTGGGTGAGACGGCGTTGACGCGGACGCCGTAGGCCGCCGCCTCGATGGCCGCGGTTCTGGTCAGGGCCATCACTCCGGCTTTGGCGGCGGCGTAGTGGCCTTGTCCGGCCTGGGCGCGCCAGCCGGTGACGGAGGCGTTGTTGACGACGACTCCGCCGGTGCCGGAGGTGCGGAAGAGGCGCAGGGCGGCGCGCAGGCAGCGGAAGGTGCCGTTCAGAGTGGTGTCGAGGACGCGGGTCCACTGGTCGTCGGTCATGTCGGTCAGTTCGACGGTGCCGCCGAGGCCCGCGTTGTTGACCACGATGTCCAGTCGGCCGTGGGTGGTGACGGCGGTGTCGAACAGGGCGCGTACCTGGGTGTCGTCGGTGACGTCGCAGGGGGTGGCGGTGACCTGGTCGGTGCCGAACTCGTCGGCCAGTCGGTCCTGGTGTTCCTTGAGGCGGCGCGGGTGGCTGTCGCTGATCAGGACGCGGGCGCCCTCTTCCAGGAGGCGGCGGGCGGTGGCGCCGCCGATGCCCGCGCCTGCCGCCGCCGTGACGACGGCCGTTCGGCCGGTCAGTAGCCCGTGACCTGCGACGTAGGCCGGGCTCTCGACGTCTGTCATAGCCTCACGGTAACCTACCAAACACTTGTTAGGGAAGATGTGTCGGGGAAGACAGGGAAGGACGGTGACCGTGGATCTCACCCACTCCCCCGCCGACGAGGCGTTCCGGGCCGAGGCCCGTGCGTGGCTGCGCGCGCATGTGCCGAGGACCCCGCTGCCGTCCCTGGAGACCGCCGAGGGGTTCGCCGCGCACCGCGCGTGGGAGGCCGAACTGGCGGCGGACCGCTGGTCGGTGGTGTCCTGGCCGCGGCGGTTCGGCGGGCGGGACGCGGAGCTGGTGCGCTGGCTGGTCTTCGAGGAGGAGTACTGGGCGGCGGGCGCCCCCGGCCGCGTCGGGCAGAACGGGATCAGTCTGCTCGCCCCGACCCTCTTCGGCCACGGCACCGAGGAGCAGCGCGCGCGGGTGCTGCCGCCGATGGCGTCGGGCGAGGTCGTGTGGGCGCAGGCGTGGTCCGAGCCGGAGGCGGGGTCGGATCTGGCGGCGCTGCGGTCCACGGCGCGGCGGGCGGCCGGTGGCTGGCGGCTGAGCGGGCACAAGACCTGGTCCTCGCGCGCGGCGTTCGCGGATCGCGCGTTCGGTCTGTTCCGCACCGATCCGGACACCCCGAAGCCTCATCAGGGGTTGACGTATCTGATGTTCGACCTGCGTGCGCCGGGGGTCACGGTCCGTCCGATCGCCCGGCTGGACGGCAAGCCGGCCTTCGCCGAACTCTTCCTGGACGAGGTGTTCGTACCCGACGAGGACGTCATCGGGGCGCCCGGCCAGGGCTGGCGGATCGCGATGTCCACGGCCGCCGACGAGCGCGGGCTCACCCTGCGCTCCCCCGGCCGCTTCCTCGCCACCGCGGACCGGCTGGCCGCCCTGTGGCGCTCCCGGGGCGGCCCGCCCGGGGCGCGCGAGCGGGTCGCGGACGCGGTGATCGGCGCCCGCGCGTACCAGCTCTTCACCTACGCCGCCGCCTCCCGCCTCCTGGAGGGTGAGCCGCTCGGCCCGGAGTCCAGCCTGAACAAGGTGTTCTGGTCGGAGTTCGACCTCGCGGCCCACGAGACGGCCCTGGACCTGCTCGGCGAGGAGGGCGAACTCGCCGACACCGACTGGGCCGAGCGGTATGTCTTCGCGCTCGCCGGGCCGATCTACGCGGGCACCAACGAGATCCAGCGCGACATCATCGCCGAGCGGCTGCTCGGCCTGCCGAAGGGACGCCGCTGATGCGTCTGCGCCCGGACCCCGAGCAACGCGCCTTCGCCGCCTCCCTGGACGCCCTGCTGAGCGCCGCCGACTTGCCCGGGGTGGCCCGGGAGTGGGGACGGGGCGAGCACGCGCGCGGGCGGGCGCTGTGGTCCCGGATCGCGGACGCGGGCGTGTTCGCGCTGGCCGTCCCGGAGGCGTACGAGGGTCTGGGCCCCCGCCCCGCCGAACTCGCCCTCGCTTTCGTCGAACTGGGCCGGCACGCCGTACCGGGCCCGCTGGTGGAGACGGTCGCCACGGCCGCGCTCCTGTCCGCCCTCCCCGACCCGGCCCCGGCCGCACACCATCTGCCGCCGCTGGCCCGGGGCGAGACCCTGGCGACCCTGACCCCGCCGGATCCGACGCCCCTGACGCCCCCGACGCCGCCGACGCCGCCGGATCCGACGCCGCTGACCACGGCCCGGGGCGGCGGTTCCACTCATCTCGCTCTGGACGGTGACGCGGCGGCCCTGCGCCTCGCCCTGTCCCCCGAAGGGCTCCGGCTCTCCCCCGGGCACGGTCCCGTGCGTCCCTCCCTCGATCCGGCCCGGCGCCTCACCCCGCTCCTGCCCGGCGGTGAGCTGCTCTGCGCCGACCCGCCGCTCGGCGCCGCCGTGGCCTGGGCGCGGCTGGCGACCGCCGCGCAGGCGCTCGGGGTGGGGCTCGCGCTGCTGGAGCGGACGGTGGAGCAGGTGCGGCGGCGGACGCAGTTCGGGGTGCCGGTGGGCTCGTTCCAGGCGGTCAAGCACCGGCTGGCGGACGCGAAGATCGCCCTGGAGTTCGCCCGGCCGCTGGTGCTGGGCGCCGCGCTCACCATGGATCCGGCCGATGTCGCCGCCGCGAAGGTGAGCGCCTGCGAGGCGGCCTACGGCACGGCCCTGACGGCGCTCCACCTGCACGGCGCGATCGGCTACACGGCCGAGCTGGACCTTTCCTTGTGGCTGACCAAGGCCCGCGCGCTGCGCCACGCGTGGGGCACACCGGAGCAGTGCAGGGCCGAGGTGCTCGCCGGGCACGGCGGCAGAGCCGGGCGGTGACGGCGGCTCACTGCCGCTGCTCGCCGCCGGTCAGCTCCTGCCGCTCCTCGTCCCCCTGGTGATCCAGATGCCCCTCACCCGTTTCATGCCCCTGCTGCCCGTGCTGCCCGTGCTGGTCCTGATGCTCCCGGTATTCCTCGGGTGTCGGCTTCGGGATCTGGGTGTCCGGCCCGTACAGCGAGCGGGCCAGCCGCGCCCGTACCCGCTGTCCCACGGTGACCCGCCGCCGTACGCCGCGGGCGTCCTCGCGCGGCCCGATCTCGTACGCCCGCGGCTGCTCGTGCTGGGTGAGGGCGAAGAGCTGGTCCTGCGGCAGCGGCTCGTGGATCTCGACGTACTCGCCGTGCGGGAGGCGTTTGATGGTGCCGGTCTCCCGGCCGTGCAGCACCTTGTCCCGGTCGCGGTGCTGGAGGGCGAGGCAGATCCGTTTGGTGAGGAGGAAGGCGAGGACGGGGACGACGAAGACGGCGACGCGCACGAACCAGGTGATGGAGTTGATGGACAGATGCAGATGGGTGGCGACGATGTCGTTGCCGCCGCCGATCAGCAGCACCGCGTAGAGGCTGAGCCAGGCCACGCCGAGGCCGGTGCGTACGGGGGTGTTGCGCGGCCGGTCGAGGAGATGGTGCTCACGCTTGTCGCCGGTGATCCACGCCTCGATGAACGGATAGACGCCGATGGCGAGCAGGATCAGCGGGAACAGCGAGAAGGGGATGAAGACGCCGAGGACGAGGGTGTGGCCCCCAAGGTTGATCTCCCAGCCCGGCATCACCCGGATCAGGCCCTCGGAGAAGCCGAGGTACCAGTCGGGCTGGGCGCCGGTGGTGACCAGGTCGGGGCGGTAGGGGCCGAACGCCCAGACGGGGTTGATCTGGGCGATGCCGCCCATGACGGTGAGCACCGCGAAGACCAGGAAGAAGAACCCGCCCGCCTTGGCCATGTAGACCGGCAGGAAGGGCATGCCGACCACGGACTTCTGGTCCTTGCCGGGGCCGGGGTACTGGGTGTGCTTGTGGTACACGATCAGGATCAGATGGGCGACGATCAGGCCGAGCATGATGCCGGGCAGCAGCAGGACGTGGATGGGGAAGAACCGCGAGATGATGTCGGTGCCCGGGAACTCCCCGCCGAACAGGAAGAACGAGATGTACGTCCCGACGACCGGGATGGACAGGATCGCGCCTTGGGCGAAGCGGACGCCGGTGCCGGAGAGCAGGTCGTCGGGGAGCGAGTAGCCGGTCAGACCGGTGATGATGCCGAGGAAGAGCAGGGTCCAGCCGAACAGCCAGTTGATCTCGCGGGGCTTGCGGTAGGCGCCGGTGAAGAACACCCGCATCATGTGGACGAGCATGCCGGTGACGAAGACCAGCGCCGCCCAGTGGTGGATCTGACGGATCAGCAGCCCGCCGCGCACATCGAAGCTGATCTCCAGGGTGGACTCGAAGGCGCGGGTCATCAGGACGCCGTTGAGCGGCTCGTAGGAACCGTCGTAGACGACCTCGACCATGCTGGGCTCGAAGAACAGCGTCAGATAGACGCCGGTGAGGAGCAGCACGACGAAGCTGTAGAGGCAGATCTCGCCGAGCAGGAACGACGGATGGTCGGGGAAGACCTTGCGCATGTTGGCCTTGGCGAGGGAGTGGACGCCGAGGCGGCCGTCGACCCAGTCGGCCACGCGTTCCCCGCGCGGGGCCGGACCCGCGCGGCCCGCCGGGCCGGAATCCCCGGCCCCCGCCGCCGCGTTCTCCGCTCTCGCGCCGTCCATCAGCCGTCGCCTCCCCGTCGGATGCCCCCCAGGGTGACACGGGGTCAGGGGCCAGGCCAACGGTGCCAGCAACCGGGTGAGCGGGAATCCGGAGCCGACGGAAGCGTCCCGAGCCGACCGGAGCGGGTCGGAGCCGGTCGAAGCCGGTCGGAGAAAGGAGGCGGCGCCTGCCCGTGCCTGGTCGGCGACAAGAGGCAGCGCCAGCCTGTGTCCGGTGGAAGAGAGACAAGAGGCGGCGCCTACCCGCGTCCGGTCGGAGGGAGACGAGAGCCAGCGCCCGCCCGCGTCCCCCTCGGAGAGAGACAAGAGCCAGCGCCCGCCCGCGTCCCCTCGGAGAGAAACAAGAGCCAGCACCCACCCGCGTCCCCCTCGGAGAGAGACAAAGAGCCAGCACCCACCCGCGCCCCCTCGGAGAGAGACAAAGAGCCAGCGCCCACCCCTGCCCCGTCGGAGACAAGAGGCGGCGCCTGCCCTGTGTCCGGTCGGGGACGTGAAGGCAGACGCCGTCTGCGGGTGGTCCGGAGGGACCTTCCTGGAGCGGCCCCAGGAAGGTCTTCCGGACGTCCCCGCCCGTACGCCGTTGTACGGGAGGTCCGGTGCCGGTCCGTCGGACCGCCGCCGGGCGGACCGCCGTAGGGAGGTCTCGCCCGTCGGACGGTCCGTCAGACCGTCAGCGCGCGGTCGGTCGGGCGGATCGGGGCGGGCAGATCGCTCGCGCCGGTCAGGAAGCGGTCGACGCCGCGGGCGGCCGAGCGGCCCTCGGCGATCGCCCAGACGATGAGCGACTGGCCGCGTCCGGCGTCACCGGCGACGAAGACGCCCGGCACATTGGTCTGGTACTCGTCGTCGCGGGCGACGTTGCCGCGCGCGTCGAGGTCGAGGCCGAACTGGTCGACCAGCCCGTTCTCCCGGTCGGTGCCGGTGAAGCCCATCGCGAGGGTGACGAGCTGGGCCGGGATCCGCCGTTCGGTGCCCGGCTTGGGGGTGAGCTTCCCGTCGATGAACTCGACCTCGGTGAGGTGGAGCCACTGGACGTTGCCGTCCTCGTCGCCCTCGAAGTGGGTGGTGGAGACGGAGTAGACCCGCTCGCCGCCCTCCTCGTGCGCGCTGGTGACCTTGTAGAGCATCGGGAAGGTCGGCCAGGGCTGGGCGACCGGGTTCCGGTCGTCGCCCGGGCGGGGCATGATCTCCAGCTGGGTCACCGAGGCGGCGCCCTGCCGGTGGGCGGTGCCCACGCAGTCGGCGCCGGTGTCGCCGCCGCCGATGACGACGACGTGCTTGCCCTCGGCGGTGACGGGGGCGGTGACGTAGTCGCCCTCCTGGACCTTGTTGGCCAGCGGCAGATACTCCATGGCCTGGTAGACGCCCTTCAGCTCCCGGCCGGGCACCGGCAGGTCGCGGGCGGTGGTGGCGCCGACGGCGAGCACCACGGCGTCGTAGCGCTTCTTCAGGTCGGTCGCCTTGAGGTCGCGGCCGATCTCGACGCCGGTGCGGAAGCGGGTGCCTTCCGCGCGCATCTGCTCGATACGGCGGTTGATGTGCCGCTTCTCCATCTTGAACTCGGGGATGCCGTACCGCAGCAGGCCGCCGACGCGGTCGGCGCGCTCGTAGACGGCGACGGTGTGGCCCGCCCGGGTGAGCTGCTGCGCGGCGGCGAGCCCGGCGGGGCCGGAGCCGATGACGGCGACCGTCTTGCCGGAGAGGCGCTCGGGGATCTGTGCGGCGACCTCCCCGGTCTCCCACGCCTTGTCGATGATGGAGACTTCGACGTTCTTGATGGTGACGGCCGGCTGGTTGATGCCGAGCACGCACGCCGACTCGCAGGGCGCGGGGCACAGGCGGCCGGTGAACTCCGGGAAGTTGTTCGTGGCGTGGAGGCGCTCGGAGGCGGCGGCCCAGTCCTCGCGGTAGGCGTAGTCGTTCCACTCGGGGATCAGGTTCCCGAGCGGACAGCCGTTGTGGCAGAACGGGATGCCGCAGTCCATGCAGCGGCCGGCCTGCTTGCTGATGATGGGCAGCAGGGAGCCGGGGACGTAGACCTCGTTCCAGTCCCGCAGGCGGACGTCGACCGGGCGGGAGGTGGCGCCCTCGCGGCCGTGGGTGAGGAAGCCCTTCGGGTCAGCCATTGATCGCCGCCTCCATCATCTTCTCGGTGATCTCGGTCTCGGAGAGACCGGCTCGCTCGGCGGCGTCCTTGGCGGCGAGCACTGCCTTGTAGGTACTGGGGATGATCTTGCTGAAGCGGGCGGCGGCGGCCGGCCAGTCGGCGAGCAGCTTCCCGGCGACGGTGGAGCCGGTCTCCTCGGCGTGGCGGCGCACCACGTCGTGCAGCCAGGTCCGGTCGTCGTCGGTGAGGGCCTCGACGGCGCCGAGGTTGCCGGTGTTGACGTTGTCGCGGTCGAGGTCGATGACGAAGGCGGTGCCGCCGGACATGCCGGCCGCGAAGTTGCGGCCGGTCTCGCCGAGGACGACGGCGTAGCCGCCGGTCATGTACTCGCAGCCGTGGTCGCCGACGCCCTCGGAGACGACCAGCGCGCCGGAGTTGCGGACGCAGAAGCGTTCGCCGACCTTGCCGCGCAGGAAGAGTTCACCGCCGGTGGCGCCGTAGGCGAGGGTGTTGCCGGCGATGGTGGAGTACTCGGCGAGGTGGTCGGCGCCGCGGTCGGGGCGGACGATGACCCGGCCGCCGGACAGGCCCTTGCCGACGTAGTCGTTGGCATCGCCCTCCAGGCGCAGGGTGACGCCGCGGGGGGCGAAGGCGCCGAAGGACTGGCCCGCGCTGCCGGTGAAGGTGATGTCGATGGTGTCGTCGGGCAGTCCGGCGCCGCCGAACTTCTTGGTGACCTCGTGGCCGAGCATGGTGCCGACCGTGCGGTTGATGTTGCGGATGGCGACCTGGGCGCGCACCGGCTGGGCGTCGGTGGCGGAGTCGGCGGCGAGCGCGTCGGCGGCCAGCTTGATCAGCTGGTTGTCGAGCGCCTTCTGCAGTCCGTGGTCCTGCTCGACGATCTGGTGGCGTACGGCGCCCTCGGGCAGGTCGGGCACGTGGAGCAGCGGTGCCAGGTCCAGGCCCTGGGCCTTCCAGTGGTCGACGGCGCGGCTGACGTCGAGGACCTCGGCGTGGCCGACGGCCTCCTCGATGGAGCGGAAGCCGAGTTCGGCGAGGAGTTCGCGGACCTCTTCGGCGATGAAGCGGAAGAAGTTGACGACGTACTCGGCCTTGCCGGAGAAGCGTTCGCGCAGCACCGGGTTCTGGGTGGCGATACCGACCGGGCAGGTGTCCAGGTGGCAGACGCGCATCATGACGCAGCCGGAGACGACGAGCGGCGCGGTCGCGAAACCGAACTCCTCGGCGCCGAGGAGGGCGGCGATGACGACGTCCCGGCCGGTCTTGAGCTGGCCGTCGGTCTGGACGACGATCCGGTCCCGCAACCCGTTGAGCAGCAGGGTCTGCTGGGTCTCGGCCAGGCCCAGCTCCCAGGGGCCGCCCGCGTGCTTGAGCGAGGTCAGCGGGGAGGCGCCGGTGCCGCCGTCGTGGCCGGAGATCAGGACGACGTCGGCGTGGGCCTTGGAGACACCGGCGGCGACGGTGCCGACGCCGACCTCGGAGACCAGCTTGACGTGGATGCGGGCCTTCGGGTTGGCGTTCTTCAGGTCGTGGATCAGCTGGGCGAGATCCTCGATGGAGTAGATGTCGTGGTGCGGCGGCGGGGAGATCAGGCCGACGCCGGGTGTGGAGTGCCGGGTCTTGGCCACCCACGGGTAGACCTTGTGGCCGGGCAGTTGGCCGCCCTCGCCGGGCTTGGCGCCCTGGGCCATCTTGATCTGGATGTCGTCGGCGTTGACCAGGTATTCGCTGGTGACGCCGAAGCGGCCGGAGGCGACCTGCTTGATGGAGGAGCGGCGCGCCGGGTCGTAGAGGCGGTCGGGGTCCTCGCCGCCCTCGCCGGTGTTGGACTTGCCGCCGAGCTGGTTCATGGCGATGGCGAGGGTCTCGTGGGCCTCGCGGGAGATGGAGCCGTAGGACATGGCGCCGGTGGAGAACCGCTTGACGATCTCCTCGGCCGGCTCGACCTCGTCGATCGGGATCGCGGGGCGGTCGGAGGTGAGGCCGAAGAGTCCGCGCAGGGTCATCAGCCGCTCGGACTGCTCGTTCACCCGCTCGGTGTACTGCTTGAAGATGTCGTAGCGGGCGGTGCGGGTGGAGTGCTGGAGCCGGAAGACGGTGTCCGGGTCGAACAGGTGCGGCTCGCCCTCGCGGCGCCACTGGTACTCGCCGCCGATGTCCAGCGCGCGGTGCGCGGGGGCGATGCCGGAGGCCGGGTACGCCTTGGCGTGGCGGGCGGCGACCTCCTTGGCGATGACGTCGATGCCGACGCCGCCGATCTTGGTGGCGGTGCCGTTGAAGTACTCCTCCACGAACGCCTGGTCAAGGCCGACGGCCTCGAAGACCTGGGCGCCGCGGTAGGAGGCGACGGTGGAGATGCCCATCTTGGACATCACCTTGAGGACGCCCTTGCCGAGGGCGTGGATGAGGTTGCGGATGGCCTGCTCGGGTTCGGCGCCGGGCAGGAAGGTGCCGGCCCGGACCAGGTCCTCGACGGACTCCATCGCCAGGTACGGGTTGACGGCGGCGGCGCCGTAGCCGATGAGGAGGGCGACGTGGTGGACCTCGCGGACGTCGCCGGCCTCGACCAGCAGGCCCACATGGGTGCGCTGCTTGGTGCGGATGAGGTGGTGGTGGACGGCGGCGGTGAGCAGCAGCGAGGGGATCGGGGCGTGCTCGGCGTCGGAGTGCCGGTCGGACAGGACGATCAGCCGGGCGCCGTTCTCGATGGCGGCGTCGGCTTCGGCGCAGATCTCGTCGAGGCGGGCGGCGAGGGTGTCGCCGCCGCCGTGCACGCGGTAGAGGCCGGAGAGGGTGGCGGCCTTGAAGCCGGGCATGTCGCCGTCGGCGTTGATGTGGATGAGCTTGGCCAGCTCGTCGTTGTCGATCACCGGGAAGGGCAGGGTGACCGTGCGGCAGGAGGCGGCCGTGGTGTCGAGCAGGTTGGCGGAGGGGCCGAGCGGGGAGCGCAGGGAGGTGACCAGTTCCTCGCGGATGGCGTCCAGCGGCGGGTTGGTGACCTGTGCGAAGAGCTGGGTGAAGTAGTCGAAGAGCAGCCGGGGGCGCTCGGAGAGCGCGGCGATCGGCGAGTCCGTGCCCATGGAGCCGATCGGCTCGGTGCCGGTCTTGGCCATCGGGGCGAGGATGACCCGCAGCTCCTCCTCGGTGTAGCCGAAGGTCTGCTGGCGGCGGGTGACGGAGGCGTGGGTGTGGACGATGTGCTCGCGCTCGGGCAGGTCGGCCAGCTCGATCTCGCCGGCCTCCAGCCAGTCGGCGTAGGGGCGTTCGGCGGCGAGGCCGGCCTTGATCTCGTCGTCCTCGATGATGCGGTGCTCGGCGGTGTCCACGAGGAACATCCGGCCGGGCTGGAGCCGCCCCTTGCGGACCACCTTGGCGGGGTCGATGTCCAGGACGCCGACCTCGGAGCCGAGGACGACGAGGCCGTCGTCGGTGACCCAGTAGCGGCCGGGGCGCAGTCCGTTGCGGTCGAGGACCGCGCCGACCTGGGTGCCGTCGGTGAAGGTGACGCAGGCGGGGCCGTCCCACGGCTCCATCAGCGTGGCGTGGAACTGGTAGAAGGCGCGGCGGGCCGGGTCCATGGAGTCGTGGTTCTCCCACGCCTCCGGGATCATCATCAGCACGGAGTGCGGCAGCGACCGGCCGCCGAGGTGGATGAGTTCCAGCACCTCGTCGAAGGAGGCGGAGTCGGAGGCGCTCGGCGTACAGATCGGGAAGACCCGCTCCAGGGCCTGCTGGCCGCTGCCGAAGACGTCGGAGACGAGCTGCGACTCGCGGGCGCGCATCCAGTTGCGGTTGCCCATGACGGTGTTGATCTCGCCGTTGTGGGCGACGAACCGGTAGGGGTGGGCGAGCGGCCACGACGGGAAGGTGTTGGTGGAGAACCGGGAGTGCACGAGCGCGATCGCGGAGGCGAAGCGGCGGTCGGACAGGTCCGGGAAGAAGGGCTCCAGCTGGCCGGTGGTCAGCATGCCCTTGTAGACGACGGTCCGCGCGGACAGCGACGGGAAGTAGACCGCGGCCTCGCGTTCGGCGCGCTTGCGCAGCACGAACGCCTTGCGGTCCAGGTCGATGCCGGTGGCGGGCCCGGTGGTGGCGGCGGCGTCCGAGGCAGGGGCGTCCGGCGCGGAGGCGTCCGGGGCGGTGGCGTCCGGGGCGGTGGCGTCCGGGGCCGTGGTGGTGGCGTCCGGGGCCGTGGCGGTGGGTCCGTCGGCGACGAAGAGCTGACGGAAGACCGGCATGGTGGAGCGGGCGGTCGCGCCGAGGAGCTGGGGGGCGACGGGCACCTCGCGCCAGCCGAGGACGGTCAGTCCCTCGTCGGCCGCGATCGTCTCGATCTGTGAGACGGCGGCGTCGATGGAGTCCTCGGGGAGGAAGGCGATACCGACGGCGTAGGAGCCGGCGGCGGGCAGCTTGAATCCGGCCACCTCGCGGAAGAACGCGTCGGGCACCTGGGAGAGGATTCCGGCGCCGTCCCCGGAGTCGGGCTCGGAGCCGGTGGCGCCACGGTGCTCCAGATTGCGCAGCACGGTGAGTGCCTGCTCGACCAGGGTGTGGCTTGCCTCTCCGGTGAGGGTGGCCACGAAACCGACGCCGCACGCGTCGCGCTCATTACGGGGGTCGTACAGTCCCTGCGCGGCAGGGCGAGCATCCATGAAGGACCAGTTCTGGCCATCCGCGGAGTGCTGGGACGGCTGGTGCGGCGTACGCATCGGCTCTCCCGTCGTCGTCATGTGGCTGAGGGTGCTCACCAGGGCTTTCGCGCGCTGGGGAGGTGCCGAGGGACGACGTTGGCCCTCTGCGAGAGTGCAAAATTTCGTGCAGGTTACATGATGGGACGGTTCTCGGGAACCGGGATAGACCGTTCCAGCATGCGGACACCGCCGGGGCTGCGGCGCCAGGGGGCGCGTCGGCGCCCGAAGGTGCGCACCGCCCGCGGGGTGCGCGACATCGACAGGGGTGAGGACGACATCGGACACCGCACTCGGCGGCGAAGGCGTACGGGGACCGACGCGGACAGATCGGTGTCCCTCGGCCCGGGAGGGGAGGAGCGGGCGTCGTCGCCCACCCCACCGGCACACGGCGGGCTTCTTTGCCCACAGCGCTTACGGCTCATGCCCAATGGTCACTCGCTCGAAACCAGCGAGTAACGGCTGCTCGTGCGCGACGGCGCACATGTTCCGGCCGCGTTACCCTACCGCCGTTCCGATCACGGTGCCCAGGGCGTACGTCACACTCGCCGCGGCACCACCCAGCGCGAGCTGCCGCAGACCGCTGTACCACCAGGTCCGCGCGGTCACCTTGGCCACCACCGCGCCGCAGGCGAACAGCCCCAGCAGGGCGAGGAGCACCGCCGGCCACAGCGCGCCGGCGCCGAGCAGATACGGCAGCACGGGCAGCAGCGCGCCCAGCGCGAACGCGCCGAAGCTGGACACCGCGGCCACCAGCGGCGAGGGCAGGTCACCGGGGTCCACGCCCAGCTCCTCCCTGGCGTGTATCTCCAGCGCCTGCTCGGGGTCCTTCGACAGCTGCCGGGCGACCTCGCTCGCGAGGTGCGGTTCGACGCCGCGGGCCTCGTACAGCGCGGCCAGTTCGGCCTGCTCGTCCTCCGGGTGTCTGCGCAGCTCACGCCGCTCGACGGCCAGCTCCGCCTCGACCAGCTCGCGCTGCGAGGCGACCGAGGTGTACTCGCCCGCGGCCATCGAGAAGGCCCCGGCGGCGAGGCCCGCGAGCCCGGTCAGGACAATGGTCTGCTGACCGGCGGCGCCGCCCGCGACACCGGTCATCAGGGCGAGGTTGGAGACCAGTCCGTCCATGGCGCCGAACACGGCGGGGCGCAGCCAGCCGCCGTTCACGTCGCGGTGGGTGTGGTTGTCGCGGTGCGCCTCGTGCAGCGCGGCCTCGGTCTCGATGACGGCCATGACGGTCCCCTCGTGCGCCGCCCCCGGAGGGCTCTTCCCACTGCTCCGGGAGGGCTTGTTCAGAACGCTCCCGGAGGGCCGATCGGACAGCCCCCGGGCAGGTTTTTAGACAGATTCCACTTCTCGACAGCCATCAGAATACGCACCTCCCGGATCTCTCGCCAGCAAGGAAAGGCTCGGCTAACCTGCGGTTTTACCCTCGGATGCTCATTCGATAACTAGCTCGCTCATATGTCGTACGGGTGATGCTGGGACCGGAGAGGCTGTGTGGCCCCCGGCTACGGGGACAGTTCCGCAAAGGGCCCGGAGCGCCTCCGCGAGGTTCGGCGAAGGCTCGGCGGGCCCGGAGAGGAGAGGCCGCCATGGCTTCGATCGCCCGCGTTCCCTCGGTCCCGGCCCCCGGGGACGCCGCCGGACTCCGTGAGCGGGGGCGAGGAGCACTGCTCGGCCTGGCCGTGGGGGACGCGCTCGGCGCCCCCGCCGAGAACCTGAAGCCCTCGCAGATCCGGGCCCGGTGGGGCCGTATCACCGGCTACGTCGTGGACCACCCGGCCGGCACGGACGACACCGAGTACGCGATCTTCTCGGGTCTGCTGCTGGCCCGACACGGCTCGGCCCTCACCCCCGCCCATGTGGAGGCGGCGTGGCACGAGTGGATCGCGGACCGCGCTGAAGGCCCCTTCCGGGGGGCGGGCTTCAGCGAACGCGGCACGCTGGAGAATCTGCGCCGGGGCCTCGCGGCACCCATCTCCGCGCAGCACCGGCACGCCTGGAGCGACGGGCTCGCGATGCGGGCGGCGCCCTTCGGTGTCTTCGCGGCGGGCCGTCCCGCGGAGGCGGCCCGGCTGGTCGCGATCGACGGCTCGGTCAGCCACGAGGGCGAGGGCATCTACGGCGGCCAGGCGGTCGCGGCCGGGGTGGCCGCGGCGATGAGCGGCGCCTCCACCATCTGCGTGGTCGCCTCCGCCCTCGCCGTCATCCCCGACGACTCCTGGACGGCCCGCTCCCTGCGCCGCGCCGTCACCGTCGCCCACCGCGGCGAACGCGCCGTCCGCTCCGCCGTCGTGATCGGCGGCTACCCCTGGACCGACCTCGCCCCCGAGGCCGTGGCCCTCGCCTTCGGCGCGTACGCGGCGGCGGACGGCGACTTCCGCGAAGCCGTCCTGACCGCGGTCAACATGGGCCGCGACGCCGATACGACGGCGGCGGTGGCGGGCGCGCTGGCCGGTGCCACGCAGGGCGCCCGCGCCATCCCGTCCGCCTGGGCGCAGGCCATCGGGCCGGCCCGGGGCAGTTGCCTGCCGTCGATGGCGGGACAGCATGTGGTGGAGGTCGCGGACCTGCTGACAGCGCCCCCGGGCGGTGCCCTGCCGACGGCGCCCTCGGGGGAGCCGGGGCCGCCGCTGACGCGGGACGGTGAGCGGCCGGATCCGGTCGGCCGGGGCCCGGGGGGCCGGGGCCACCGGCCGGCCGTGCCGCCCGCACCGCCCGCCCCGGCCGCACCGGCCGCCCCGGCCGCCGGACGGTCGATGACCTCGGCCGGCGAGCCGGAGGTGGTGGCATGAGGCCCGGACCGCCCTGGGACGAGGGGACGCCCGGGACGTACACCCCCGGGGGCGGCCGGGGAACCCCCACCGGCGCAGACCCCGCACCGGGCCAACCGGCACCGACGGCAGCAGCGGCACCGGCACCAGCACCAGCCCCCGCAGCGGCACCGACACCCGCACCCGCACCCGCAGCAGCACCGACACCGACACCGACACCGGCATCCGACCGGGAGACCGGCGACTCGGGCGGGACGGGCGGGACGAGCCGCACGGCCGGGACCCGCAACACCCGCACCCGCGACACCCGCAACACCCGCCCCCGTAGCGGACCGTCCCCCACCCCCACCCCCCGCCGGGTCGAAGGACTGCTGCTCGGGCTTGCCGCGGGCGACGCCGCCGGGTGGCCCGCCGCACGGCACCGCGCCGCCCGGATGCCCGAGTGGACCCGGCGTCTCACCCGGGAACTGGACACCTTCGCCGAGCACAACGCCACCACCACCCTCCCCGTCCCCATCGCCCTCAACCAGCCCCCCGAACCCCTGCGCCTCGGCCCCTCCGACGACGCCGAGTGGGCCGTCTTCGCCGCCGAGGCCGTCCTGCGCGCCGGTGACGACACGGCCCTCGGCGACCTCAGCCGGGCCCGCCGTATGCGGGCCGCGATCGACCTGACCTGGAACGCCGTGGCCAGCGAGGTCGCCGCCGCGGCCGACCGCGCGCCCGAGATCGAGTCCGCCGTACTCCCCCTGCGCGCCCGTATCTCCGTCCGCGCCGGCCTCGGCAATCTCGCCGCCGGACTGCGCCCGCCCGCCACCGGCCACGACAACCCGCACTACTTCGACGACGCCGCCTGCGTCCGCGCCTGTGTGCTCGCCGTCGCCCACCCCGGCGACCCCCGACCCGCCGCCGAACTCGCCGAGTTCGACGCCCGCTACACCCAGGACGGCGACGGGGTGCACGGCGCCCGCGCGATGGCCGCCGCCCTCTCCCTCGCCCTCACCGGCAGCGATGTCGACACCTGCGTACGGGCCGCGCTGCGCGAACTCCCCGAGGAGACCGAGATCGGTCGCAACGCCCGGCACGCCCTCGCCCTCTCCCGCACCGCCGACGACGCCTTCGGCCTGGTCCCGCTCCTGGAGCACCAGATCGTGGACCACGTCTACAGCTACGGCATCGCCGCCGCCGAGACCGTCCCCGTCGCCCTCGCCCTGGCCACCGCCGCGCGCGGCCGGATCGCCGCCGCCGTCCCCGCCGCCGCCTGTCTCTCCCGGGTCGCCGACTCCGCGCCCGCGCTGGCCGGCGCGCTCACCGGCGCCCTCGGCGGCGGCGCCGCGATCCCGGCGTCCTGGCGCGACACCTGCCGCACCCTCCCCGGCTGCACCCTCCCCCGCCTCACCGGCACCGACCTGGTGGAACTCGCCGAACTCCTGGAAGCCGTGCAACCACCCCCACCAGGAGGATGATTCAGGGCATGACGCCCAAAGAACCGGAAACCCACAGTCCCACCCGAGCCCACACCCCCACACCCAACTCCCCCGCTCCACAAGGCCCCGCTCCACAAGGCCCCACCCCTCACAGTCCCGTCACGCACAGTCCCACCCCTCACAGTCCCGCCCCGCACAGCCCCGTCCCGCAAGGCCCCGCGCTCGCCGACCGCATCACCGCCGCCCTCGTCGGCGCCGCCGTAGGTGACGCGCTCGGCGGCCCCGTCGAGGGCTACAGCCCCGACCAGATCCTCGAACGCCACGGCGGCCGGGTGCACGGCGTCGTCGGCCCCTGGAACGGCGACGCCTGGCGCACCGCCCGCCCCATCGCCCCGTACCACAAGGGCGACGGACACATCACCGACGACACCTTGATGACCCACGCGCTGGTACGGGTCTACGACCGCGTCCGCGACCACCTCGACGCGTACGCGGTCGCCGACCACCTGGTCCCGGACCTGATGACCAACCCGCGCTGGATCCCCGAGCTGGAGGCCGAGGCCCTCCCCCTCCAGCGGGTCTTCCTCGCCGAGAAATGGCTGGTCGCCCGGATCCACTACGGCCATGTCGACCCACGCGAGGCCGGCACCGGCAACATCGTCAACTGCGGTGCCGCGATGTACATGGCCCCGGTCGGCCTGGTCAACGCCGCGAACCCGCGCGGCGCGTACACCGAGGCGCTGGACATCACCGGCGCGCACCAGTCGTCGTACGGCCGTGAGGCGGCGGGGGTGTTCGCGGCGGCGGTCGCCGCGGCCTGCGCCCCGGGCGCCACCCCGGACTCGGTCGTGGCCGCCTGCCTCTCCCTCGCCAAGGACGGCACGCGCGCGGCGATCGAGGCGGTGTGCGAAGTGGCCGCCCGGCATCAGGACTTCGAGTCGGCGCTCGTCCCGCTGCGCGAGGCGGTCGCCCCGTACGACACCGTCGGCCCCGACTACCGCGCCCCCTCCCTCGGCGCCCGCCGCCCCTCCCGGCTGCACGCGATCGAGGAACTCCCCGTCGCGCTCGGCATGCTGGTGGTGTCCGGCGGCGACCACCGCCGGGCCGTCCTCGGCGCGGTGAACTACGGCCGTGACTGCGACTCCATCGCCACCATGACCGGAGCCCTGTGCGGCGCGCTCGGCTCCCCCGCCCCCGAGGAGTGGGCGAAGACGGTCGCCGAGGCCAGCCGCCTCGACCTGTGGGAACCGGCCCGCACCCTCACCGAGGTGGCCCGGCAGATCTTCCGGCAGGACGTACACCGCCGCCGCGCCCACGAGGAGAGGTTCACGGCCCTGGCGGAAGATCCGTACGAACAGCGGGAGTCGGCAGGGCCGGCGGCGCCGGGAGGCACCGTATGCTCCGGCTGACCTGGGTCCAGCCGGAGGATCTGATCGGCCACGAACTCCGGCAGGCGGCCCAGGACGGCCGCGAACCGTCCCAGATCGCCGAACGCTGGTACGCCGCCGGCGGTCCCCCGGCCCCGTCCCGCGCCGGTGCCTCCGAGCGCCCCGTCTCCCGCTATCTGCGGGTCCTGGCCCGCGACCTCCTGGACGAACTGGCCGAACTGCCCAGCGCCCTGGCCGACGACGAGCCGACCGACCTGCCCGCCATCGCCCGCAGCTGCGGACAGCGACACGACCCGGCCTCCCCCGAAGCGGGAACGGCCCTCGTCCCCCGCCCCCGCCTCCACGCCGCCTGGCTGGGCCGGGCCGTGGGCTGCCTGCTCGGCAAACCCGTCGAGAAACTCCCCCTCACCGGCCTGCGCCAACTCGCCCGGGCCACCGGGAACTGGCCCCTCACCACCTGGTTCACCGCTCGGGGCGTCCCCGAGGACCTCCTCGCCCAGTACCCCTGGAACCGCCGCTCGGCCCCCACCTCCCTCGCCGAGAACATCGACGGCATGCCCGAGGACGACGACCTCAACTACCCCCTGCTCAACGTCCTCCTGCTCCAGCGCCACGGCCGTACGTTCACCACCGCCGACGTGGCCCGCCTCTGGCTGGACGAACTCCCCGCGGGCCGCACCTTCACCGCCGAACGCGTCGCCTACCGCAATCTCCTCACCGGCATCGAACCCCCGGCCACCGCCCGCCACCGCAACCCCTTCCGCGAATGGATCGGCGCCCTGATCCGCGCCGACGTGCACGGCTGGACCAACCCCGGCGACCCCTGGGCCGCCGCCGCGCAGGCCCACCGCGACGCGACCCTCACCCACACCGCGAACGGCGTCTACGCGGCCATGTTCACCGCCGCCGTCATCGCGACCGCCGCCACCGGCACCGGCGACGCGCACACCGCTCTGCGCACCGGCCTGACGGTGATCCCACCCCGCTCCCGCCTCGCCGAGGCCGTCACCCACGCGATCCGGCTGGCCCGCGCCCACAGCGACTTCGACACGGTCGTGGACGCGCTCCACACCCGCCACGCCGCCTACCACTGGGTCCACGCCGTCCCCAACACCGCGCTGATCGCCGCCGCCCTCACCCACGCCGACGGCGACTTCAGCGGCTCCGTGTGCCGGGTGGTCTCCGGCGGCTGGGACACCGACTCCAACGGCGCCACCGCCGGGAGCGTCGCCGCCCTGCTCGCCGGGGACCCCGCCGCCCTCCCCGACCGCTGGACGGCCCCGCTCAAGAACCGCCTGGCCACCTCCGTCGCCTCCTTCGACGGCGTCGGCTTCGACACCCTGGCCGACCTGACCGCCGCCCTCCCCCGCTGACCGCCGCCCTCCCCGCTAGGAGACGCCCCGCTCATGCCCCCCACACCCCCCGCCGCACCCCCCGCCACCCCGCTCGCCGGTGTCCGCGTCCTGGACCTCGCCACCCTCTTCGCCGGCCCCCTCGCCGCCACCCTGCTCGGTGACTTCGGCGCCGAGGTCGTCAAGGTCGAGCACCCCACCCGGCCCGACCCGTCCCGGGGCCACGGCCCGTCGAAGGACGGCATCGGACTGTGGTGGAAGTTCCTCGGCCGCAACAAGCGCACGATCACCCTGGACCTCTCCACCCCGGGCGGCCGACGCACCCTGCTGCGGCTGGCCGCCTCCGCCGATGTGATCGTGGAGAACTTCCGCCCCGGCACCCTGGAGAAATGGGACCTCGGCTGGCCCGAACTCTCCGCCGCCAACCCCCGCCTGGTCCTCGCCCGGGTCACCGGCTTCGGCCAGTTCGGTCCCTACGCCCACCGCCCCGGCTTCGGCACCCTCGCCGAGGCCATGAGCGGCTTCGCCGCGATCACCGGCGAACCCGACGCGCCCCCGACCCTCCCGCCGTTCGGCCTCGCCGACTCCATCGCCGGACTGGCGACGGCGTACGCCGTGCTCACCGCGCTCGCGGCCCGGGACCACACCGGCGAGGGGCAGGTGGTCGACCTGGCCCTGATCGAGCCGATCCTGACCGTCCTCGGCCCCCACCCCACCTGGTACGACCAGCTCGGCCACGTCCAGGAGCGCACCGGCAACCGCTCCGCCAACAACGCCCCGCGCAACACCTACCGCACGGCCGACGGCAGCTGGGTCGCCGTCTCGACCTCCGCCCAGTCGGTCGCCGAGCGGGTGATGCGCCTGGTGGGCCGCCCGGAGCTGATCGCCGAGCCCTGGTTCGCCTCCGGCGCCGAGCGCGCCCAACACGCCGACGTCCTGGACGGCGCCGTCGGCTCCTGGATCGCGGAACGCCCCCGCGACGAGGTACTCGCCGCGTTCGAGAAGGCGGAGGCGGCCGTCGCCCCGATCCAGGACGTACGGGAGGTGATGACCGACCCCCAGTACGCGGCGCTGGACACCGTCACCACCGTGGACGACCCGGACCTCGGCCCCCTGCGCATGCAGAACGTCCTCTTCCGGCTCTCCGCCACCCCCGGCGCGATCCGCTGGGCGGGCCGCCCCCACGGCGCCGACACCGACACCGTCCTCACCGAACTGGGCCTGACCCCGGCCGAACTCGCCGACCTCCGTAAGGAAGGTGCCCTGTGACCCCGCTGACCTGGCTGTACGTCCCCGGCGACCGCCCGGAGCGGGTCACCAAGGCGCTCGGGAGCGGGGCCGACGTGGTGGTGATCGACCTGGAGGACGCGGTCGCCCCCGACCGCAAGGAGTACGCCCGCGCCGCCACCGCCGAACGCCTCGCCGACCCGCAGCCCGTCCCGGTCCACGTCCGCGTCAACGCGCTGGACGGCCCCTGGGCCGCCCTCGACCTGAAGACCCTGGCCACGCTCAGGGGCCTGTCCGCCCTGCGCCTGCCGAAGATCACCTCCCCGGCCGAGATCGTCGAGGTAGCCGAGGCGACGACCACCTCCGTCACCGGTCCCGTGACCGATGCCGTGACCGGCTCGATGTCCGGACCGGTGACCGGCTCCCTGGCCGACTCGGTGTCCGACTCCGCGACCGGCTCCATGACCACCGGCTCGGTGCCCGGCTCCGCGACCCCATCCCCGGCCGCCGGCTCGCTGTCCGGCTCCGTGACCGCCGCCGGGCGCCCGGGCGGCCACCCGGCCCCGCACACCCCCACGGCCGCCGCAGGCAGCCGTACACCGCCCCTGTACGCCCTCCTGGAGTCCGCCCTCGGCATCGAGCACGCCTACGCCATCGCCACCGCCCATCCGGCGCTGCGGGGCATCTCCCTCGGCGAGGCCGACCTCCGGGCCGACCTCGGCGTGTCCGACGACCGGGGCCTGGACTGGCCCCGCTCCCGGGTCGTCCTCGCCGCCCGTGCCGCCCGGCTGCCGCCCCCGCCGCAGTCCGTGCACCCCGACACCCGCGACCTCGCCGGGCTCGCCGCCACCTGCGCCCACGGTCGCGCCCTGGGCTTCCTGGGCCGGGCCGCCCTCCACCCCCGTCAGCTCCCGGTGATCGAACGCGCCTACCTCCCCACCGAGGAGGAGATCGAGCGCGCCCGGACCGTCGTCGACGCGAGCGGCCGGACGCGGGGCGCCCAGTCGCTGCCCGACGGCACCTTCGTGGACGAGGCGGTCCTGAGGTCGGCCCGCCGCACACTGTCCCTGGCCGACCGCGGCTGAGCCCGTCCCCGGCCACGGCCGACCCGCCCCCGGCCACGACACAGGGCGCCCGGATCATCCCGGACGCCCTGTGTCATCACCGTGGAACCGACGGTCTCGGTCAGGTCTTCTGGGAACCCGCCTCGTCCCGTGCCTCCGCGGCCACCGGTTCCTTGCCCGTGCCCGCGGAGCCGTCCCGCGCGGCGTCATCCGCGTCCGAACCCTTGGAGCCTTCCGAACCGTCGGAGCCCTCCGAACCCTGGGAGCCGTCCGAACCGTCGGAGTCGTCCGTACCGTCGGTCACGGCGGCCCCTTCGGGGTCGTCGCCGGAGGCGCCCGGCTCCACGATCTCCTCCCGGCCCGGCCGCTTCTTCGCCGAGACGACGAGGTAGACGACGGCGAGGACGAAGACGAGGAGCGCGGTCCAGTTGTTCAGCCGCAGGCCGAGGATGTGGTGGGCGTCGTCCACCCGCAGGTACTCGATCCAGAAGCGGCCCGCGCAGTACGCGGCGACGTAGAGGGCGAACGCCCGGCCATGGCCCAGCTTGAAGCGGCGGTCCGCCCAGATCACCAGCAGCGCGACCCCGACGCACCACAGCGACTCGTACAGGAACGTCGGCTGGTAGTAGCCCGGCACCCGGCCGTCCGCCGAGGACGTGATGTGCAGGGCCCACGGCAGATCGCTCTCGCGGCCGTACAGCTCCTGGTTGAACCAGTTGCCCCAGCGCCCGATGGCCTGGGCCAGGGCGATCCCGGGGGCGACGGCGTCGGCGTAGGCGGGCAGCGGGATGCCGCGGCGGCGGCAGCCGATCCACGCGCCGAGCGCGCCGAACGCGATCGCGCCCCAGATGCCGAGCCCGCCCTCCCAGATCTTCAGGGCGTCGACCCAGTCACGGCCCTCGCTGAAGTACAGCTCGTAGTCCGTGATCACGTGGTAGAGCCGGCCGCCGATCAAGCCGAACGGGACCGCCCAGACCGCGATGTCGGCGACGGTTCCGGCCCGGCCGCCCCGGGCGACCCAGCGCCGGTTGCCGAGCCAGACGGCCACGAAGACACCGGCGATGATGCAGAGCGCGTAGCCGCGCAGCGGAATGGGGCCGAGATACAGCACTCCGCGCGACGGACTGGGGATGTAGGCAAGTTCCATGGCAATGACGACGCTACCGTGCCGGACCCGTCGCACGGCAGGGAGCCCGGCTACGGGTCAATAACGGGGCGGCGGGCTCGCGGCCCGCACCGGGCCCGCTCCCGGCGGTCAGCTCTTGGCCGCCTCCTCCACCATCTGCTTGAGCTTGGCGGGGGTCATCGACTGGTCCTGGTAGATGTTGGTGCCGTTGAGCAGGACGGTCGGGGTGCCGCCGAAGCCGCCGCCCGCGAACGCCTGGTTGGACTTGTCGACCCAGGTGTCATGGGTGCCGTCCTGCACGCAGGTGCGGAACGCGGGGGTGTCGAGGCCGTCCACCTTGCCGGCCAGGTCGATCAGCTTGGCGTTGTCGGCGAAGGCGTCGTCGGTCTCGGGGGGCTGGTTGTCGTACAGCAGGTCGTGGTACGGGGTGAACTTTCCGGCGTCCTGGGCGCAGGCGGCGGCGTTGGCGGCCTTGCGGGAGCCGCTGCCGCCCATGTTGCCGTCGATGATCGTGGCCAGGTGGTACTCGACCTTGAGGCTGCCCGCGGCGGTCAGCTCGTGGATGGCCTGGCGGTAGTTCGTCTCGAAGGACTTGCAGGCCGGGCAGCGGAAGTCCTCCCAGACGGTGAGCGTCGACTTGGCGCTCCGCTCGCCGACCGGGATGGCCAGGCTGTCCTCGCCCTGGGCGCCCGAGGGGGCCACCACCGGGCCCGCGCTGCCGCCCTTGTCCTTCCCCGCGTTCGCGGCGACGACGCCGATCACCGCCGCCAGGCCGAGGACGCAGACGACACTCGCGCCCACGATCAGCACCCGCCTGCGCTTGTCCGCGGACTTCTGCTTCTCGCGCTCGACCGCCAGCCGCTCACGGGCGGTGCGCTTTCCGTCACGGTTCTTCTCGCTCACACCCCGGAAACGAACCGGGGAGGCGCCGAGCGCCTCCCCAGCCCCAGGTCCACCCGTTCGAGTGACCTGCCCTCTGATGTCCGTTCCGTGTCGCACTCCGTGATCACACGGCCCGCGGCACGACGCGGGCTACGACCGTCCGCGCACGCCCTTCGCCAGCTCTGCGGCCAGCGTGCGCACCGCCTCGATCCCGGCCGCCTCGTCCGGCGCGTCCAGGATCCGCTTGACGAAGGCCGAGCCGACGATCACCCCGTCCGCGAACCCGGCCACCTCGGCGGCCTGGGCGGCGTCGGAGACCCCGAGGCCGACGCAGACGGGCAGCGCGGTGGTGGCGCGGGTGCGCTCCACCAGGTCCTGCGCCTGGGCGCCCACGGACGCGCGGGTCCCGGTGACGCCCATCAGGGAGGCGGCGTAGACGAAGCCGGAGCCCGCCGCCGTGATCTCGGCGAGCCGGGTGTCCTTGCTGCTGGGCGCCACGACGAAGACGGTCGCGAGCGCGTGCTTGGCGGCGTGCTCGCGCCACAGCGCGGACTCCTGGACGGGCAGGTCGGGCAGGATGCAGCCCGCGCCGCCCGCCTCGGCGAGTTCGGCGGTGAACCGCTCGACGCCGTAGCGGTCGATCGGGTTCCAGTAGGTCATGACCAGGATGGGCTTGCCGGTGGCCCGGTGGGCCGCGCGGACGGTCCGCATCACGTCGGCGATCCTGACGCCGCCGCGCAGGGCGATGTCGTCGGCGGTCTGGATGACCGGGCCGTCGAGCACCGGGTCGCTGTGCGGCAGCCCGACCTCCACGACGTCGGCGCCCCCGTCGAGCGCCGCCTTGATCGCCTCGATGCCGCCGTCCACGGTCGGGAACCCGGCCGGGAGGTAGGCGATGAGCGCGGCCCGGTCCTCGGCCCTGGCGGCGGCGAGGGTGTCCGACAGCAGCTGGATGTTCCCGCTCACTTGGCGTCCTCCTCGATCTCGGCGGTGCCGGCCTGGTCGGCGGCCACCTGGGCGTCGGTGTCGTAGAGGCCGAAGTAGCGTGCGGCGGTGTCCATGTCCTTGTCGCCGCGGCCGGACAGGTTGACGAGGATCAGCCCGTCCTCGCCCAGTTCCTTGCCGACCTCCAGGGCCCCGGCGAGCGCGTGGGCGCTCTCGATGGCCGGGATGATGCCCTCGGAACGGGAGAGCAGGCGCAGCGCCTGCATGGCCGCGTCGTCGGTGACCGCGCGGTACTCGCCCCGGCCGCTGTCGCGCAGGTAGGAGTGCTCCGGGCCGACGCCCGGGTAGTCCAGTCCGGCCGAGATCGAGTACGGCTCGGTGATCTGGCCCTCGTCGTCCTGAAGGACGTAGGAGCGTGAGCCGTGCAGGATGCCGGGCTCCCCGGCGGTCAGGGTGGCCGCGTGCTCGCCGCTGTCGACGCCGTGTCCGGCGGGCTCGCAGCCGATGAGGCGGACGTCGGCGTCGGGGATGAAGGCGTGGAACAGGCCGATGGCGTTGGAACCGCCGCCGACGCAGGCGATCGCGGCGTCCGGGAGCCTTCCCGCGCGCTCCAGGATCTGGCGGCGGGCCTCGACGCCGATGACGCGGTGGAAGTCGCGGACCATGGCCGGGAAGGGGTGCGGTCCGGCCACCGTGCCGAAGAGGTAGTGCGTGTGGTCGACGTTGGCGACCCAGTCGCGGAACGCCTCGTTGATGGCGTCCTTGAGGGTGCGGCTGCCGGATTTCACGGCGATGACCTCGGCGCCGAGCATCCGCATCCGGGCGACGTTCAGGGCCTGGCGCAGGGTGTCGATCTCGCCCATGTAGATGGTGCAGTCGAGGCCGAACAGCGCGCAGGCCGTCGCGGTCGCCACTCCGTGCTGGCCGGCGCCGGTCTCGGCGATGACGCGGGTCTTGCCCATCCGCCGGGTGAGCAGGGCCTGGCCGAGCACGTTGTTGATCTTGTGGGAGCCGGTGTGGTTGAGGTCCTCGCGCTTGAGGAAGATCCGGGCGCCGCCCGCGTGCGCGGCGAACCTCGGGACCTCGGTCAGCGCGCTGGGCCGGCCGGTGTAGTCGACCAGCAGACCGTCCAGTTCGCGGGCGAACTCGGGGTCGTTCTTGGCCTTGTCGAACTCGACGGCCACCTCGTCGACGGCCGCGACGAGGGCCTCCGGGATGAACTTTCCGCCGAAGGCGCCGAAGTAGCCCTCGGCGCTCGGGATCTGCCCCTCGGGGTCGGGGATGAAGAAGGTACTGGGCATGCGTGAGCCTCACGGTGCGTGTGCGTACAGGTGTGGACGGAGACACGGATCGCCGTGGGGGCGGGGAGGATGGCGCCGACCGCGTGATGCCGACCGCGTGATGCCGATCGCGGGCCGGACGTGGCCAGGACGTGTCCTGGTCGCGGGCCGGACAGGGTCAGGACGTGTCCTGGTCGCGTCCGGGTCCCGTCGTGGACGCGCTCTGGTCGCGCAGGTCCCCGTGCCCCTGGGAGGGGCGCTGCCATCGGCGGCCGTTGACCTGCCCGGGCTCGTCCCCGATCACATACCGGACCCGGCGTCCGTGGACCCTGCGCGCGGGGGCGCGGCAGCCCCTCGGGCGGCAGCCGCGGGCCAGTCGGGCGTGCCGCCGGTGCGCGGTGCGGGCGGCGGGCACCCGTGCGGCCGGGACCGCGAGGAGCACCGGGGTCGCCGGGAGTGCCGGGATCGCGAGGAGCGCCGGGGTCGTCAGGGTCGTCGGGGACATCGGGGGAACCCTATCGGGTGGTCAGCCGCGGCCGTGCCGCAGTGCGGGGTGCTCGCCCGCGGCCACCAGGTCGGCCACCGCGGACTTGGGGTCGCGGCCGGTGACCAGGGACTCGCCGACCAGGACCGCGTCGGCGCCGGCGTTGGCGTAGGCGATCAGGTCGTGCGGGCCGCGGACGCCGGACTCGGCGATCTTGACCAGTCCGGCCGGGATCTCGGGGGCGACGCGTTCGAAGGTGCCGCGGTCGACCTCCAGCGTCTTGAGGTTGCGCGCGTTGACGCCGATGATCTTGGCGCCCGCGTCCACCGCGCGGTCGACCTCGTCCTCGTCGTGCACCTCCACCAGCGGGGTGAGCCCGATGGACTCGGCGCGCTCGATCAGTGATTCGAGGGCCTGCTGGTCCAGGGCGGCGACGATCAGCAGCACCAGGTCCGCGCCGTACGCCCGCGCCTCCCAGAGCTGGTACGACGTGACGATGAAGTCCTTGCGCAGGACGGGGATGTCCACGCGCGCGCGGACCGCCTCCAGGTCGGCGAGGGAGCCGCCGAAGCGGCGCTGTTCGGTGAGGACGGAGATGACGGCCGCGCCGCCCGCCTCGTAGTCGGCGGCGAGTCCGGCCGGGTCAGCGATCGCGGCCAGCGCGCCCTTGGAGGGGCTGGAGCGCTTGACCTCGCAGATGACCTTGACGCCCTCGCCCCGCAGCGCGGCCACGCCGTCCCGGGCCGCGGGAGCCTTCGCCGCGCGCTCCTTGAGCTCGTCGAGGCTGACGCGCGCCTGCCGCTCCGCGAGGTCGGCACGGACTCCGTCGATGATCTCGTCGAGCACACTCACGCGAGCGGCCCCCTTCCGGAGGGTTCGGCTTACGGTCCCCGGCCGACTGCGGCCGGTATGCCACGGGGGCGGAACCGGTGGTCATTGCGATGGTATCCGCAGGGGGGCTTAGGGCCCGAATCCGGTTGACGGCGGTCCCACTACCTGGACGTTCCCAGAATGATCAAGGATGCAACCAGCCACCGAAGGGCAGGTTCCGGACAACCGTGAAGACCAGCAGCGCGGCGCCCGCCGACCAGAGCCAGGCGGGGTGCGGATCGAGGGTCGCCGGCCGCCCGCGCGCCGCGCGAACCACCCAGACGGCCCATACGACGGCGAACACCGCGTAGCCGGCGACGGCCACCGCGTTCGCCTGGAAGGCCGCCGCCAGGTCGCCGTGCACCACCGCGTGCGCGCTGCGCAGTCCGCCGCAGCCGGGGCAGTAGACGCCGGTGTACCGGAGCAGCGGGCAGGCGGGGTAGTGGCCGGGCTCGTTGGGGTCCACGGCACCCACGTAGGCGAAGGCCGCCACGGCACCGGCCAGCACGCCCACCGGCGCGGCCAGCCGCCGTACCGGCCCGCGCGGAGCGGCACCCCTCGGCTCCTGGGCGGGGCTCACCCGCGTGCTGTCGGCGCTCACATCCCGCATTCTGCCGCGCGGGCCACGCCGCCGCACGAACGGACGCCCGGCGGCGGGGCTGTACGGCGGGTCCGGGGCAGGGGCCGGCGGGTGGTGCGGGACGCGCGGAAGGACGGTCCCTGTGCGGGTACCGTCCTTCGGCGGGCGTTCGAGAAGCGGGGGGTCAGCCCTCCGCGGGGACCGGCTCGCGGGTGACCGCGCGCTGGGTGGTGACCGTGGACTGCGTCATCTTCAGCGGCTGCTGCTTGGGCAGGCCCAGGCCCATCGCGCGCATGATGCCGCCGACCACGCCGCCCGCGACGATGATGCCCATGCCGCCCCAGAAGCCGAGCGGGTTGTCCGCGACCATGAAGACGCCCGCCACACAGAAACCGATGAACGCGATGCTGACACCGGTCCAGGCGGCCGGGGTGTGACCGTGGCTGTTGCCCGCCATTGCTTGCTCCTCATTGCTGTGTGCGTGCGTGGATGAGCCGGACGCTCTGGCTCCATTGTCCCGTACGGACCCGCGTGCCGTGAGCGGGGGTCCGACCCGGTCGTGTCCGGTTCACCACATCGGGACCTGCGGCCCGGGTCGGAGGTCCCGACCCCAGGGCCGCCGGTACGGTCGTAGGTCCTCGACGGGTTACCGGCCGGGATCCTTCGTCGGGTCCTCGCCGCGGTCCAGGGCCTTCCAGAGGTCCTCGGGGCGGTCGGGGTCGACGGTCGGTGCCCGGCGCGGGCCGCGGGGCACCGTGCCGCGCTCGTAGCGGCCGGACATCGCGGGCCAGAACCGGCCGTAGCGCAGGGCGAGCAGCCCGGCCAGCAGGATCAGGGCCCCGCCGACCGCGGCGACGTAGGGCCACGCGGTGTGGCTGAGGGTGCCGACGGTGGCGGCGGTGTCGCCGGACGCCTGCGCGGCCTTCTCGTCCAGCGCGCTGGAGTCGGAGGCACCGAACAGCGCGGCGGCGACGGTACCGGCCCCGGACAGGGCGAGCAGCGCGGCGACCGCGTAGCGGCCGGCCCGGCGGACGGCGAAGACGGCGACCATGGCGGCGAGTCCGACTATGGCCAGTGCGGCGGGCACACCGGTGACATCGCTGCCGGTGGCGGTGAGCGGGAAGTCGCCGCCGGCCACGGACGCGGTGCCCGCCGACCACTCCTGCCGGGTGGCCAGCAGTGCCACGGCCGCGCCGATCGCGCCGAACAGCAGGGCGAGGGCGAGGCTGAGCCGAGTGGCCCGGACGGGGCCGACGGCCGCGGAACGGGGGGAAGGAAGAGCAGTCACGTACTCCACTATCGCCCCCTTCCCCCACCTGATGTCACCCGGGGCTCACGTGACAATGGCCCCACTCGCCCGGCCGGAAGGCCCGTGCCGCGGCAGGCGGTTCGCCGTGTGGATCGCCCGCAGGACCGCGGCGGCCTTGTTGCGGCACTCCGTGTCCTCGGCGACCGGGTCGGAGTCGGCGACGACACCGGCGCCGGCCTGGACGTGGGCGGTGCCGTCGCGGAGCAGGGCCGTGCGGATGGCGATGGCGGTGTCCGAGTCCCCGGCGAAGTCGAGATAGCCGACGCAGCCGCCGTACAGACCGCGTCGGGACGGCTCCAGTTCGTCGATGATCTGCATCGCGCGCGGCTTGGGGGCGCCGGACAGGGTGCCTGCCGGGAAGCAGGCGGTGAGCACGTCGAAGGCGGTGCGGCCCGGCGCGACCCGGCCGGTGACGGTGGAGACGATGTGCATCACGTGCGAGTAGCGCTCGACGGACATGAAGTCCACGACCTCGACCGAGCCCGGCTCGCAGACCCGCCCGAGGTCGTTGCGGCCGAGGTCGACCAGCATCAGGTGCTCGGCGCGCTCCTTGGGGTCGGCGAGGAGTTCCTCGGCCAGGGCCTGGTCCTCCTGCGGGGTCGCGCCGCGGTGCCGGGTGCCGGCGATGGGGTGGACCATGGCCCGTCCGTCCTCGACCTTGACGAGGGCCTCGGGGCTGGACCCGACGACGTCGAACCCGTCGAAGCGGAACAGGTACATGTACGGCGACGGATTGGTGGCCCGCAGCACCCGGTACACGTCCAGCGCGCTGGCGGTGCACGGTGTCTCGAAGCGCTGGGAGGGGACGACCTGGAACGCCTCCCCGGCCCGGATGCGCTCCTTGATGTCCGCCACGGCCGTCCGGAAGTCCGGTCCGCCCCAGCGGGCCGTGTAGTCGGGCAGCTCGGAGGGCGGCAGGACGGCGGGCGGCTGGGCCACCGCGCGCGTGAGGTCGGCCTCCATCGCGTCGAGCCGGGCCACCGCGTCGGCGTACGCCTCGTCCACGCCGGTGTCGAGGTCGTTGTGGTTGATCGCGTTGGCGATCAGCAGGACCGAGCCCTCCCAGTGGTCCATCACGGCGAGGTCGCTGGTCAGCAGCATGGTCAGCTCGGGGAGCCGGAGGTCGTCGCGCTCGCCGGGGCCGATCTTCTCCAGCCGGCGGACGATGTCGTAGCCGAGGTAGCCCACCATGCCGCCGGTGAAGGGCGGCATGCCGTCCTGGTGGGGGGTGTGCAGGGTCTCGATGGTGGCGCGCAGCGCGGCGAGCGGGTCGCCGTCCACGGGGACGCCGACGGGCGGGGTGCCCAGCCAGTGCGTCCGGCCGTCGCGGGCGGTGAGGGTGGCGGCGCTGCGCACGCCGACGAAGGAGTAGCGGGACCAGGAGCGGCCGTTCTCGGCGGACTCCAGGAGGAAGGTGCCGGGGCGCTCGGCGGCGAGCTTGCGGTAGAGGGCCACCGGGGTGTCGCCGTCGGCGAGGAGCTTGCGGGTCACCGGGATGACCCGGCGGTCGGAGGCGAGTTTGCGGAACGTCTCTAGGTCCATGGCGGCCGACCCTACTGATCCGCGGCCGGTGCGCCGGAACCGGCGTCCCCGGGCCCGGGACCGGCGGCCTGCGCGCGCCGGGGTCCGGTGTCCCCCAGCAGCACGTCGGCGTCGAAGCAGGTCCGGTCCCCGGTGTGGCAGGCGGCGCCCACCTGGTCGACCTGGACCAGCACGGTGTCGGCGTCGCAGTCCAGGGCGACCGACTTCACCCACTGGAAGTGCCCGGAGGTGTCGCCCTTGACCCAGTACTCCTGGCGGCTGCGCGACCAGTAGGTGCAGCGGCCGGTGGTCAGGGTGCGGTGCAGCGCCTCGTCGTCCATCCAGCCCAGCATCAGCACCTCACCGGTGTCGTACTGCTGGGCGACGGCGGGCACGAGTCCGTCCGCGCCGCGCCTGAGGCGGGCGGCGATCTCGGGGTCGAGCCCGCTGGAGGGGCCGGGGGGCGGCGTACTGGTCATGCCTGCCATTGTGCCGCGCCGCACGGGCGGCCGAGGGCGGCTGTCCAGTGGCCGGACGCGGACACCGGGCGCGGACACGGGGCGCGGACACCGGGCGCGTGCGCGTCGGCACGTCGTCCGGGTACGCCGGTCGCCCGCCCCGCTGGGCGGAGCGGGGGCGCGGTCGTAGGCTGAAGCCATGTCGACCTTTGCCAAGCGTGAACGGCTTCTCCTCGCCGATCTCTTGGAGACCGCCGGTCCGGACGCCCCCACCCTGTGCGAGGGCTGGTCCACCCGTGACCTCGCCGCGCACGTGGTGGTGCGCGAGCGCCGTCCCGATGCCGCCGGCGGGATCCTGATCAAGCAGCTCGCGTCGCGCCTGGACAAGGTGATGGAGGAATTCGCCGCGAAGCCGTACGAGGAGCTGATCCAGCTCATCCGGACCGGCCCGCCGCGGTTCTCGCCCTTCAACCTCAAGCAGCTCGACGAGGCGTCCAACACCGTCGAGTTCTACGTCCACACCGAGGACGTGCGGCGTGCCCAGCCCGACTGGTCGCCGCGTGAGCTGGACAGCGTCTTCCAGGACGCCCTGTGGTCCCGTCTGGAGCGCACGGCCCGGCTGATGGGCCGTAGCGCGCCGACCGGTCTTGTGCTGCGCCGCCCCGACGGGCAGACCGCGGTCGCGCACCGGGGCGCCCCGGTCGTCACCGCCACCGGTGAGCCGTCCGAGCTGCTGATGTTCGTCTGCGGCCGGCAGGGCAGCGCGAAGATGGAGCTGGAGGGCGAGGAGAACGCGATCGCCAAGGTGCGGGAAGCGAAGCAACTGGGCATCTGAGCAGCCGACGGCCGGCGGCCGACCGGTGGCGGTCTCTCACCGGGGCAGTTCCGCGTGTCGCAGGGGGCGGGCCGCCAGGGCCACCGCCGCGCCCAGCGCGCAGACGGCCGCGCTCACCACGAAGACCGGGCCGGTCCCCCACACTCCGATGGCCGCCGCGGCGACGGGCATGGCGAGGGGGGCCAGGCCGAGGGCGGCGAGCATCGCCACGGAGGTGACCCGGCCGAGGTAGGCGGGCTCGGTGTGGGTCTGGAGCAGTGCCGAGCACAGCACCCCGCTCAGCCCGGCCAGCAGCCCGATCGCCAGGGCGGTCCCCACGGCCGCGAGCAGTCCCGGCGCGTACGGCAGCGTGCCGATCGCCACGGCGCCGCCCAGGAGCGAGTACGCGGCCAGCCGACCGGCGTACGGCAGCCGCCCGCGTGCGGTGAGCAGCAGTGAGGCCGCGCCCGCGCCGACGCTGAACCCGGCGATCACCCAGCCGAGGCCGGAGGCCCCCCAGCCCCGTTCGTCGGCCAGCAGCGCCACGCCGACGTTGAGCGGCCCGACGAACCCGAGGTCTCCGAGGGCGATCGCCAGCATCAGCGGGGCGAGCACCGGATGCCGGCGGATGTACCGCAGCCCCGCACGCAACTCGCCTCGCGCGCCGCCCCCGTCGCCGCCCGTGCCGTCCTCGGTCTCCGGCAGCCGCCGTACCCGGACCGCCATGAGCAGCGGCACGGACACGGCTATCAGCAGGGCCGCCGCGCCGAAGGCCGCCGCAGCGCCGCCGAGGGCGATGCCGAGGCCGCCGAGGGGGGCGCCGATCACACTGGCGCAGCGGGTGGCCAGGCCCCGCATGCCCTGGACGCGGGCGAGTTGGTCGGGGGCGGTGATGCGGGGCGGCATCGCGCCCACGGCGGGCACGAACACCGCGTCCACCGCGCCGAAGACCAGCGCGAGCACGGCCAGCGGCCACAGTCCGGGGCTGCCGAGGAACAGCAGCGCCGCCACGGCCAGCGCGGCCCCGCAGCGCACGAGGTCGCTGACGATCACCACCCGGCGCGGCCCCAGCCGGTCGGCGAGCACTCCCCCGCCCAGCATCAGGACCGCGCGGGGCAGCGCGCTGAGCGCCATCACGAGCCCGGCCTGGGCGGGTGTGCCGGAGCGGACGGCGGCCCAGGACAGTGCGAGGTAGTAGATGTTGTCGCCGATCATGGACGAGGTGTAGGCCCCGAGCCAGCGCAGCACATTGGGGTCCCGGTGCGCGGCACGGGCGGGCGCGACGGGCGCGACGGGCGTGGCGGGCGTGGCGGTCATGACCGTGGCCTCCCTCGGCCTGTCGGAGTCGTGCGGACGGCGTGACCGGGGGGTCAGACGCGGAAGGGGAAGGCGTACGTGTGCACCGAGACGTTCTCGCGGCCCTCGGTCTCCCCGGCGGCGTCGGCGGCCCGTCCGCGCTCCTCGTAGCGGTGGAAGAGGGCGAGCATCTCCGCCGTCAACTCGCCGAGTTCGGCCGCCGTGAGCCGCAGGGTGGACTCGGAGGACTCGGCGGCGGTGTTCCACGCGTCGCCCCAGTGCACCCGCTCGTCCAGGAAGCGGCGGTACATGTCCGCGCGCTGGTCGAAGAAGAGGCGGCTGGCCGCCGTGTGGACGGCCGCTTTCTCGGGGGCGTCGCGGAAGTCCTCGTCGCGGATGCTGAGCCCGTCCGAGGTGGGCTGCCACCAGCGTTCCCGGCCGTCGCCGCTGCGCGGCTCGGCCTCCTCGATGAGCCCGTGCTCGGCGAGTTTGCGCAGGTGGTAGCTGACCAGCGAGACCGCCTCGTCGACCTGCTCGGCGAGTTGTGAGGCGGTGGCGACCCTGGCCACGGTCAGCCCCCGGTACAGCCGCATGCGCAGGGGGTGCGCGAGCGCCTTGAGGGTGCCGAGGTCGGTGACCCGGCGGTCGCGTTCGCGCTTCGGCCCGTCGTTCTCCGTCATGACCACCACCGTAGATACGAAAGATAAATTGCACAACACTTATTGCACAATATTTGTTGCGCAACTCGCCTTGCGCGGCTCTCCTCGGGCGGCTCTCCTCGGGCGGCTCCGCGTATCCGGGCATGCGAAAGCCCCGGCCGCCTCGCCCGGCCGGGGCCCGAAGGGCTGTGCCCGTTACCGCACCGGGTGGCCCGCCCCCCGCAGTTCCTCCTTCACCTCGCCGATCCGCAGATCGCCGAAGTGGAAGACGGAGGCGGCGAGGACCGCGTCCGCGCCCGCCTCGACGGCCGGCGGGAAGTCGGTGAGCCGGCCCGCGCCGCCGGAGGCGATCACCGGGACGGAGACCTGCTTCCGGACGGCGGCGATCATCTCCAGGTCGTAGCCGTCCTTGGTGCCGTCGGCGTCCATGGAGTTCAGCAGGATCTCGCCCGCGCCCAGTTCGGCCGCCCGGTGCGCCCACTCGACGGCGTCGATGCCGGTGCCGCGCCGACCGCCGTGGGTGGTCACCTCGAAGGAGCCGGACCCGGTGCGCCGGGCGTCCACCGACAGCACCAGCACCTGCCGTCCGAAGCGCTCCGCGATCTCCCGGATCAGCTCGGGGCGGGCGATCGCGGCCGTGTTGACCCCGACCTTGTCGGCACCGGCCCGCAGCAGCTTGTCCACGTCCTCGGCGGTACGGACGCCGCCGCCCACGGTCAGCGGGATGAACACCTGCTCGGCGGTACGGCGCACCACGTCGTAGGTGGTCTCCCGGTTGCCCGACGACGCGGTGATGTCCAGGAACGTCAGCTCGTCGGCGCCCTCGGCGTCGTACACCTTCGCCATCTCGACGGGGTCGCCCGCGTCGCGCAGGTTCTGGAAGTTGACGCCCTTGACGACCCGGCCGCCGTCCACGTCCAGGCAGGGAATGACTCGGACCGCCAGGGTCATGACTCCACGGCTCCTCTGAAGGCTTCCAACTCCACCTCGACCAGGATGCGCGGGTCGACGAACCCCTCGACGACCAGCAGGGTCGTTACCGGGCGCACCGTGTCGAAGAGTTCCTTGTGGGCGCGGCCCACCGCGTCCACGTCCCGGGAATGGGTGAGATACATCCGGGTGCGGATCACCGACTCCGCGCCGAGCCCGAAGGCGCCGATGGCCTCGATCGCGGTGGTGAAGGCGGTCCTGGCCTGCTCGTACGGGTCACCCTCGCCGTACAGGACGGTGCCCTTGAAGGACGTCGTACCGCCGACCAGTACCCGGTCGCCGGCCGCGACGGCGCGCGCGAAACCGAAGGGTTCCTCCCAGGGGCTTCCGCTCTGCGCGCGCCGTACGGCTCCGGAGGTCATGACGCCACCGCCTCCAGGGCCTCCTCCAGGGTGAACGCCTTCGCGTAGAGGGCCTTGCCGACGATGGAGCCCTCGACCCCGAGGGGCACCAGCCCGGCGATCGCGCGCAGGTCGTCCAGGGACGAGACGCCGCCGGAGGCCACGACCGGCCGGTCCGTCGCCGCGCACACGTTCTTCAGCAGGTCCAGGTTGGGGCCCTGGAGGGTGCCGTCCTTGGCGATGTCGGTGACGACGTACCGCGCGCAGCCCTCCTTGTCGAGCCGCTCCAGCGTCTCGTAGAGGTCGCCGCCGTCGCGGGTCCAGCCCCGGCCGCGCAGGGTGGTGCCGCGTACGTCGAGGCCGACCGCGATCCTGTCGCCGTGCTCGGCGATGATCCGGGCGACCCACTCGGGGGTCTCCAGGGCGGCGGTGCCGAGGTTGACGCGGGTGCAGCCGGTGGCGAGGGCCGCGGCGAGGGAGGCGTCGTCGCGGATGCCGCCGGACAGCTCCACCTTGATGTCCATGGCCGCGGTGACCTCGGCGATCAGCGCGCGGTTGTCGCCGGTCCCGAACGCGGCGTCCAGGTCGACCAGGTGCAGCCACTCGGCGCCCGCGCGCTGCCAGGCGAGGGCGGCCTCCAGCGGGGAGCCGTACGAGGTCTCCGTGCCGGACTCGCCGTGCACCAGCCGTACGGCCTGGCCGTCGCGGACGTCCACGGCGGGGAGGAGTTCGAGCCGGGCGGCGCCGGTCGGGTCCGTGGTGTCCGTGGTGTCCGTCGCGTGCGCTGTGTCGCCGTGCGCCGTGTCGCCGTGCGCCGTGTCGCCGTGCGCCGTGTCGCTGTTCGCCATGTCGCTGTTCGCCATGTCGCTAGAGGGTTCCGATCCAGTTGGTGAGGAGCTGGGCTCCGGCGTCGCCGGACTTCTCGGGGTGGAACTGGGTGGCCCACAGGGCGCCGTTCTCGACGGCGGCCACGAAGGGCTTGCCGTGGGTGGACCAGGTGACGAGGGGGGCGCGCAGGGTCGGGTTCGTGATCTCCAGGTTCCAGTCGTGGACCGCGTAGGAGTGCACGAAGTAGAAGCGCGCGTCCGCGTCCAGGCCGGCGAAGAGTGCGGAGCCCCGTGGGGTGTCGACGGTGTTCCAGCCCATGTGGGGGACGATCTCGGCCTGGAGCGGCTCGACGGTGCCGGGCCACTCGTCCAGGCCCTCGGTCTCCACGCCGTGCTCGATGCCGCGCGCGAAGAGGATCTGCATGCCGACGCAGATGCCCATGACCGGGCGTCCGCCGGCCAGCCGCCGCCCGACGATCCAGTCGCCGCGCACCTGCTTGAGCCCGTTCATGCAGGCGGCGAACGCGCCGACGCCGGGTACGAGCAGCCCGTCGGCGTTCATGGCCTTGTCGAAGTCACGGGTTATCTCGACGTCGGCGCCCGCGCGCGCGAGGGCCCGCTCGGCGGACCTCACGTTGCCGAAGCCGTAGTCGAGGACGACGACGCTCCTCGCCGCGGTCAATTCCACACCTCCAGCCGCAGCACACCGGCGACCAGGCACATCGCGGCGCCGACCGACAGCAGCACGATCAGGTTCTTGGGCATCTTCTGCTTGGCGAAGGAGTAGACACCGCCGGCCAGGAAGAGACCGGCGACGATCAGCAGGGTGGCGGTCCCGTTCACAGTGCGCCCTTCGTGGAGGGGAGGATTCCGGCGGCGCGCGGGTCGCGCTCGGAGGCATAGCGCAGGGCGCGGGCCAGGGCCTTGAACTGGCACTCCACGACGTGGTGCGCGTTGCGCCCGTAGGGCACGTGCACATGCAGCGCGATCTGTGCCTGGGCGACGAAGGACTCCAGGATGTGCCGGGTCATCGTCGTGTCGTACGAGCCGATCATCGGGGCCATGTTCTCGGGCTCGGTGTGCACGAGGTAGGGGCGCCCGGACAGGTCCACCGTCACCTGGGCGAGGGACTCGTCCAGCGGGACCGTGCAGTTGCCGAAGCGGTAGATCCCCACCTTGTCGCCGAGGGCCTGCTTGAAGGCGGCGCCGAGCGCGAGGGCGGTGTCCTCGATGGTGTGGTGGGAGTCGATGTGGAGGTCGCCCTCGGTCTTCACGGTGAGGTCGAACAGCCCGTGCCGGCCGAGTTGGTCGAGCATGTGGTCGTAGAAGCCGACCCCGGTCGACACCTCGACCTTTCCGGTGCCGTCGAGGTCGATCTCGACCAGGACGGACGTCTCCTTGGTCGTCCGTTCCACGCGTCCTACGCGGCTCATGGGTTCTGCTCCTTCTTCAGCTCACGGACCGCGTCGAGGAACGCGTCGTTCTCTTCGGGCGTCCCGGCGGTGACCCGCAGCCACCCCGGTACGCCGTTGTCCCGGACCAGCACGCCCCGGTCGAGGATCCGGCGCCAGACCTCGTGGGCGTCCTCGAACCGCCCGAACTGTACGAAGTTCGCGTCGGACGCGGTGACCTCGTAGCCGAGGGCGCGCAGTTCGGCGACCAGCCGGTCGCGTTCGGTCTTCAGCTGCTCGACATAGCCGAGCAGGGTGGCGGTGTGCTCCAGGGCGGCCAGCGCGGTCGCCTGGGTGACGGCCGACAGATGGTAGGGCAGCCGTACGAGCTGGACCGCGTCCACGACGGCGGGGTGCGCGGCGAGGTAGCCGAGGCGCAGGCCCGCCGCGCCGAACGCCTTCGACATGGTGCGGGAGATCACCAGGTGCGGGCGGCCCGCCAGCAGCGGCAGCAGGGAGTCGCCGTGGCTGAACTCGACGTACGCCTCGTCCACGACCACCATCGACGGACCGGCCGTCTGCGCGGCCTCGTACAGCGCGAGCACGGTCTCGGGCGGCACCGCGTTGCCGGTGGGGTTGTTGGGGGTGGTGATGAAGACGACGTCGGGCCGGTGCTCGGCGATGGCCCGCTCGGCGGCGGCGACATCGACGGTGAAGTCCGCCCGGCGCGGTCCGGAGATCCAGCCGGTGCCGGTGCCGCGCGCGATCAGGGCGTGCATCGAGTACGACGGTTCGAAGCCGATGGCGGTGCGGCCGGGCCCGCCGAAGGTCTGGAGCAGTTGCTGGATGACCTCGTTGGAGCCGTTGGCCGCCCACACGTTGGCGGGGCCGACCGGGTACCCGACGGTGTCGGTGAGGTACGCGGCGAGCCGGGTGCGCAGTTCGACGGCGTCGCGGTCCGGGTAGCGGTTGAGGGTCCGGGCGGCCTCGCGCACCCGTTCGGCGATCCGCTCGACCAGCGGTTCGGGCAGCGGGTAGGGGTTCTCGTTGGTGTTCAGCCGTACGGGCACGTCCAGCTGGGGGGCGCCGTAGGGGGACTTGCCGCGCAGTTCGTCCCGGACGGGGAGGTCGTCGATCCCGACGGGGGCGGCCTCGGCCTGTACGGGGTCGGGGTCGAGGTCGGGGCCGGGGCCGGACCGGGGGGACCGGGTGTCGTTGCCGCTCACTTGCTCTCCGGGACCTTCCAGTCGAACCGCGCCTTGATCGCCGCGCCGTGCGCGGGCAGATCCTCCGCCTCCGCCAGCGTCACCACATGCCGGGCGATCTCGGCGAGCGCGTCCCGGGTGTAGTCCACGACGTGGACGCCGCGCAGGAAGGACTGCACGGACAGGCCCGAGGAGTGGCAGGCGCAGCCGCCGGTGGGCAGGACGTGGTTGGACCCGGCCGCGTAGTCGCCGAGCGAGACGGGGGCCCAGGGGCCGATGAAGATCGCACCGGCGTTCCTGACCCGGTCGGCGACGGCGGCGGCGTCGCGGGTCTGGATCTCCAGGTGTTCGGCGCCGTAGGCGTCGACCACCCGCAGGCCCTCGTCCACGCCGTCGACCAGCACGATCGCGGACTGCCTGCCCTGGAGGGCGGGGACGATCCGGTCGTCCACGTGCTTGGTGGCGGCGACCTGGGGGGCGAGTTCCTTCTCCACCGCGTCGGCGAGTTCGACGGAGTCGGTGACCAGGACGGCGGCGGCCAGCGGGTCGTGCTCGGCCTGGCTGATCAGGTCGGCGGCGACGTGCACCGGGTCGGCCGTGTCGTCGGCGAGGACCGCGATCTCGGTCGGGCCGGCCTCGGCGTCGATGCCGATCCGGCCGGTGAAGTAGCGCTTGGCGGCGGCGACCCAGATGTTGCCGGGGCCGGTGACCATGGCGGCGGGCGGGCAGGACTCCGTGCCGTACGCGAACATCGCGACGGCCGTGGCGCCGCCCGCGGCGTAGACCTCGTCCACGCCGAGCAGGGCGCAGGTGGCGAGGATCGTCGGGTGCGGGAGGCCGCCGAAGTCGGCCTGCGCGGGCGAGGCGAGCGCGAGGGACGGCACCCCGGCCTCCTGCGCGGGCACGACATTCATCACGACGGAGGACGGGTAGACCGAGCGGCCACCGGGGACGTACAGCCCGACCCGGTCGACCGGGATCCACTTCTCGGTGACCGTGCCGCCGGGCACGACCTGGGTGGTGTGGGTCGTACGGCGCTGGGCGCGGTGGACGAGCCGGGCGCGGCGGATGGACTCCTCCAGGGCCGCGCGCACGGCCGGGTCGAGGGTGGCGAGGGCGTCGGCGATGGCCTCGGCGGGCACCCGGACCCGCTCCAGCGTGACCCCGTCGAACGTCTCCGCGAAGTCGATCAGCGCCGCGTCGCCCCGATGATGCACGGCCTCGCAGATCGGACGCACCTTCTCCAGGGCGGCCGAGACGTCGAAGTCGGCTCGGGGCAGCAGGTCGCGCAGGGCGGGGCCCTCGGGGAGGGCGTCGCCGCGCAGATCGATTCGGGAGATCACAGGCCCAATTCTCTCAGACCGCCGAAGGGCGTCGTCCGCGCGTATCAATGGTTGATACAGAGCCCGTGCGCCTCACCGGCCCCTCCGGTCAGGGGCCGGCCTGGCCGCCGGTGACGCGCTGTGAGAATACGAAGATCTCTTTCACTCTCCGCGTTCAATCCGTCACCCAGTGGGCATGAACGGTTGTACGAACTGAAGTGGCGCAAGGCAAGAGAGGACGGGGAGGAAGGACACACCGTGACCGAGGGGTCCGACGTCCGGGAGGGGGAACTCCCGGACGACCTGACAGCGGCGGAGGCGGGCATGTGGCTGGCCTTCCGCAATGGCACCGAGTACGACCTGAGCGGCGGGGACGCCGTGGTGGACGACCCGCACGGCGGGCATCCATGGGGACCCGAGCGCACGGTGCGGGCGCGCATCGTGTGCTGGCTGCTGCTGGACGGGCCGCCCGCGCTCGCCGGCCGGGTCTCCTCGCTGCAGCTGACCGGCGTGCGGATCACCGGCACGCTGGACCTGGCGGGCGGGACGGTGGAGCCGTACGTCGAGCTGCGGCGCTGCCGGTTCGATCGCGAGGTGCTGCTGCCGGAGGCCCGCTTCCGGACCGTGCGGCTGGTGGACTGCTCGGTGCCGCGGCTGGAGGCGGCCCGGCTGCACACCGAGGGCGATCTGCATCTGCCGCGCTGCCGGTTCCACAACGGGGTACGGCTGACGGACGCGCAGATCGGCACGGATCTGCTGCTGAACCAGGCCGTGGTGTACCGGGACCGCAGCGGCCGGTCGATCGCGGCGGACGGGATGAGCGTCGGCCAGGACCTCCAGGCGGAGATGCTGGAGTCGCACGGCGAGTTGAGTCTGCGCAGCGCGACGGTCGGTGTCTCGCTGAGTCTGCGCGGCGCGCGGCTGGTCAACCCGTACTCGCGCCTCGCGCTCAACGCGCCCCGGCTGACGGTCGAGCGCACGCTGTATCTGACCCCGGCGGGGCTGGGCGGCCTGCAGATGAGCGGGCGGACCCCCGCGCGCGGGACGCGGATGCAGCGCTTCGAGTGCCGGGGCGGGGTCCGGCTGGACGACGGGCGGTTCGGGGACGCGGTGGACCTGGAGCGGGCGCGGTTCACCTTCACGGACGACCAGGAGCTGTCGCTGCGGCGGGCGCAGGTGCCGGAGCTGCGTTTCCTCGGTGAGCGTCCGCAGCGCGGCAAGGTGGTGCTGTCGGGCGCGCGGATAGTCAACCTCGTGGACCGGGCCAGCGCCTGGCCGGGTCCCGGCAGTCTGCACATGGGCGGCTTCAGCTACGAGAACCTGGTGCCGCAGGGTCCGTTCCCGCTGGCCGAGCGGCTGGCGTGGGTGGCGGCGGCGACCGCCGAGTACAACCCGGAGCCGTACGAGCGGCTGGCCGCGGTGCTGCGGGCGAGCGGTGAGGACGAGGACGCGCGCGAGGTGCTCCTCGCCAAGCAGCGGCGGCGCCGCGAGACGCTGCCGCCGGCGGCCAAGCTGTGGGGCTTCGCCCAGGACCTGACGGTGGCCTACGGCTACCGCCCGGGGCGGGCCGCGGTCTGGATGGCGGTCCTGTGGGCGGCGGGCTCACTGGCCTTCGCCTACGCCGGCGAGCCCCGGCCCGGCGGCAGCGCCGGCGACCCGCCCTGGAACCCGGCCCTGTTCGCCCTGGACCTCCTCCTCCCGGTCATCGACCTGGGCCAGACGGGCCTGTGGCAACTGGACAGCACCTGGCAATGGCTCTCCACGGGCCTGATCCTGCTGGGCTGGATCCTGGCCACGACGGTGGCGGCGGGGGCGACCCGGCTGCTGCGCAGGGGCTGACACACCCGCCCGCCGGGACGGGTGCCGGGTGAGTGGGCGGGTCGGCGGACCGGACGGGTACCGGGTGGCGGGCGGACCGGCCGGGTGGCGGGCGGTGGGCGGCTCGGCGGACCGGCCGGGTGGCGGGCGGTGGGCGGACCGGCGTGGTGGTGGGCGGGTCGGCGGACCGGCGCGTTCCGTTCCCTCTCGGCGGCGCCCTTGCGCTCTTTACCCGGCTTTGACCCAGGCGCGTACAACTTTCCGGAGGTTGTGTGGAGGGGCTGGCGCGGGCGCGACGCGCGGACTTTCAATGGTCGACACCATGGCTCTGCTGCCCCCTTTCCTCCGCGGTGCCCGGAGTGCCCGGAGCCCCGAGCGCCGGTCCACCGACCACCTCCCGCCCGGACTGCCGGCCGACGACGAGGTGCTGCTCGACGTGCCCGACCACCGGCTCGGCCCCGCCCTGGTCGGCGCGGGGCGCGGCGAGTGGGCCGCGGCGGCCGGACTGCTGGCCGCCACCCGCGCGGGCGCGCAGTGGGAGAACCGCGATCGCTACGCGCGTCGCCTCGCCGCCTTCGCGGGCGCCCGCACCGAGTGGTTCGAGGAGTGGCGCTCCGCCGCGCCCGACGACCCCGACGCCCTGCTCGTCGCCGCTCAGCTCGCGGTGGGCCGGGTCTGGGGCTCCCCCGCCCGTGCCGAACTGCTCGCCCCGGCCGGCCCCCTGGTCAGCGCCGCCGCCGACGCCGTACCGCACGACCCGGTGCCGTGGCGGCTCGCGCTGGACCGGGCGCGGGGCGCGAACGCCGGGCACGCCGCGTTCGAGCGGCTGTGGGCGGAGGCGGTGCGCCGCGCCCCGCACCACTACGGCTGCCATGTCGCCGCCCTCAAGTACCTCGCCGCCTACTGGCACGGCTCGCACCGCGAGTGCTTCGACTTCGCCGAGCCCGCCGCCGACGACGCCCCGCCCGACTCCCTGCTCCAGGCGCTGCCGGTGCGTGCCGCGTTCGCATACCTCACCGACGGCTGCGGGGCGGCCGTGTCCCGGGCCCGGCTGGACGCGGCGGCGGACCGGGCCGTCACCCTGTCGGCGCGCTTCGCCGCGGCGGACCCGTGGCCCGCCGAGATCCGCAATGTCCTCGCCCATGTCCTGATCCGGCTGGACCGGCGGGCGGACGCGCTGGAGCAGTTCCGGCTCATCGGTCCGTACGCCACCTCGTTCCCCTGGGACCGGGTCTCGGACGACCCGCTGGGCCTGTTTCTGCTGGCCCGACGCGAGCTGCGGACCCTGCCCGTCCTTCCATCAGGTGGGCACGGCGGACGCGCCCACCGCCGCGGCCACTAGGCTTCTGCGGCGTGACGACTGTCCGGCTCCCGCTCTTCCCCCTGAACTCCGTACTGTTCCCGGGGCTGGTGCTCCCGCTCAACGTGTTCGAGGAGCGCTACCGCGCGTTGCTGCGCAGCCTGCTCAAGACACCTGAGGACGAACCGCGCCGCTTCGCCGTCCTGGCGATCCGCGACGGCCACGAGGTGGCGCCGACCGCGCCCGGCCTGCCCGACCCGACCGCGCTGCCCGAGCGCGGCCCGGCGGCGGGCTTCGGCCCCGACCCCAAGAAGGCGTTCCACGCCGTGGGCTGTGTGGCGGACGCCGCGACGATCCGGGAGCGACCCGACGGCACCTTCGAGGTGCTGGCGACCGGTACGAACCGGGTACGGCTGCTGTCCGTGGACGCGTCGGGTCCGTTCCTGACCGGCGAGCTGGAGACCCTGCCGGAGGAGCCGGGCGACGAGGCCGGGGCGCTGGCGGAAGGGGTGCTGCGGGCGTTCCGGGCCTACCAGAAGCGACTGGCGGGGGCGCGCGAGCGGTCGCTGGCGGGCGGCACGGAACTGCCGGACGAACCGCAGGTGGTGTCGTACCTGGTGGCCGCCGCGATGATGCTGGACACCCCGACCAAGCAACGGCTGCTACAGGCTCCGGACGCCGCGTCCCGGCTGCGTGACGAGCTGAAACTCCTTCGCTCGGAGACCGCGATCATCCGTACGCTGCCCTCCCTGCCCGCGTCGGAGCTGACGCGCGGCCCGACGAGCCTGAACTGAGAGACCTGAAGGACCCGAGGGACCTGAGGGACCTGAGGGACCCGAGGGACCCGAGGGACCTGAAGGACCCGAGGGCCCTGGCAGACCTGGCAGACCTGGCGGAGACCGGCAGAGGCGAATGGCGAAGAAGCAGCAGAAACAGCACATGCAGCAGAAGCAGCGGCAGAAAGGGCAGTCCGGTGGGACGCCCGCGACCGTGGCGCTCACGGCGGCGGGTGTCCCGTACACGGTGCACTCCTACGACCACGACCCGTCCCGTCCCTCGTACGGCGAGGAGGCGGCCGAGGCGATGGGGGTGTCACCCGAGCGGGTGTTCAAGACGCTCGTCGCGGACGTCGACGGCGCGCTGACGGTGGCCGTGGTGCCGGTGGCGGGCTCGCTGGACCTCAAAGCCCTCGCCTCTGCGGTCGGCGGCAAGCGGGCGGCGATGGCCGATCCGGCGCTGGCGGAACGGACGACGGGATATGTGCGGGGCGGTATCTCCCCGCTGGGCCAGCGCAAGAAGCTCCCTACGGTGCTGGACGCGTCGGCCTCCGGCCACTCCACGATCTGCGTCTCGGCGGGGCGCCGGGGGCTGGAGGTCGAGGTGGCGCCGACCGACCTGGCGGCCCTGACCGACGCGGTCCTCGCCCCCATCGGACGCGTCTAGGGCCTCGACGCGCCCGGCTTCTTCGGTTAATCAGAAGAGGTATGTCGAAGAGGACACGCAAGCGGAAGTGGCGGATCCGGAAGCATCGCGCCAACCACGGAAGACGCCCGGCGTAGACCGACCCGCGCGACCGGGGCGCCCCCGCCTCACAGGACCGGTGGTGGCGGCTCTTCGTCCCTCGGGGCGAACAGGGCCGTCAGGCCCAGGTGGACCAGGAGCGCGGCCACGGGCCAGGCCAGGAGGGCTGCCTTGGCGCCCAGTTCCAGCGGTGCGGAGAAGGTGCCGCCCTGGCCTGCCGCCTTGGCCTGGGCCAGTACGTCGTCCGGGGGACCCAGCCACATGCCGACCCGCCAGGCGACGAAGGACGCGACCAGTCCGCCCAGCCCCAGCGCGAGCACCTGCGGCACTCCGCCGCGCCGCCGCCACAGGAACGCCGCGAGCGCGGTCACCGCACCGAAGCCCAGGGCCAGCAGGGTGAACGTGCCGTCCACACCGATGGCCTGCTCCCCCTCGGTGTCCCGTACGTAGACCACCCACCGGTCGTCCACCACGTCCCCCACCAGCGGCAGCCGGGGGGCCAGCCAGGACCACAGCGCCCCCAGCAGCACCCCGCACACGGCGAGGACGGCCAGGACCACCGCGGCCTCGCGTATCTCGGTGCGCAGCTCGGGCCCGTCCGGGTCGGTGTGCTCCAGCGGCGCGGGGTGCGCGGGAAGGCCGGGGCCCTGCCCCGCGTCCTGCGGGCCGCCGTGCCCGGTGCCGGTCGGCTTGTGCCATGCGCCGCCGGACCCGCCGTGCGAGGACTCGTCGTGCGGCGGCGTGGGTGGTGTCAACGGAGCGCTCACTCTGACATCGTGCCAGGCCCGCCTGTGCGGCGCGTCACCGGACGGCCGCCCGACGGTACGCCCAGGTCGCCACGGCCAGCGAGACCACCCCGACCCCTGCGCACACCCCCAGGTCGGCGAGGACGTACGCCCACTGGTCCCGGCCGGAGAAGGTCCGCGCGTACGCCTCGACGCCGTACGTCGACGGCAGCAGATCGCGCGCGAACCGCACCGGCTCCGGCATCCGCTCCGGCGGCAGCACACCGAGCAGCAGCGCCGCCGACATGCCGAGCTGCCCGAGCAGCGTCGCCAGCTCGGGGCGCGGGGCGAGCAGCCCGAGGGCCGCGCCGAGCCCGGAGAGCGCCGCCCCGGCCAGCGGGATCACCACGAGCAGCACCCAGAGGTTGGCCAGTGGCAGCCCGAACAGCAGACAGCCGAAGACGGCGGTCACAATGGTGCCGGGCACCGTGAAGGAGGCGTACGCGCCCGCCGCGCCCAGCACCACCGCGGCGGGCGGCACCGGCAGGGTGGCGTAGTGGTCGAGCCCGCCGGTGGCCCGCAACTGGCCGAAGTACTGGGCGAGCAGGTTCAGCGCGACGAAGGCGACGACCAGGATGGCCGAGCCGGCGACCACGGCCTCGGCCTGGCTGCCGCCGTCCACCACCCCCCGCATCATGATCAGGATGCCGACGGACTGGAAGGTCGCCACGAACAGCAGCGGGATCCGCGCCACCCGCGCCCGCGAGAGCTGTGCCCGGTAGACGGCCGCCATCGACGGCCACAGCCGCGCCCGCGGCCCCAGCTCGGCGGCGGCGCCCCGGGGGCGTTCCTTCGTGGCCGCGGCACTGCTCGGCAGCACCTCTGCGGGTACGACACTCACGTCGCGCTGCTCCCCTTCCCGGGGTCCACTCCTGCGGCGGCCCGGCTCGTCGTGGTCACGGACACGCGTACGGCCGCGGGCCCCGGAACGCTCATCCGCGCGGGCCGCTCGTCCCGGCCGCCACCGCCACCGGCGCCGTCCGTCCGGCCGCCGCTCACGCCTTCACCAGTCCCTGCCGCGCTCCCCCGCCCAGCGCCAGATACACGTCCTCCAGGCTGGGGGTGGCGAGCGTGAAGTCGTCCAGCGCGGCGAACGCGGCCCCGCCGGTGACGGTGGCGACGACCGCGCGGGCCTCGTCGGGGGCGAGCCGCAGGGTCCAGCGCCGGCCGTTCTCCTGCGCGCCCTCGCGCAGCGCGGCGACCTCGGGCACGTCCAGCGGCGCGCGGTCCCGCCACACCAGTTCCACCCGCACCTCGCCGGCGACCCGCTCCTTGAGCCCGGTGGGGGTGTCGCAGGCGATCACCCGGCCCCGGTCCAGGACGGCGACCCGGTCCAGCACGGTCTCGGCCTCGATGACGTTGTGGGTGACCAGCAGTACGGTCGTCCCGCGCTCGGCCCGGCGGCGGTCCACCGCGGACCACACCGCGCGCCGCGCGACCGGGTCCATGCCGGTGGTCGGCTCGTCCAGCACCAGCAGGGGCCGCTCGCCGACCAGCGCGGCGGCGAAGCACGCCAGCCGCCGCTGCCCGCCGGACAGCTTCTTCAGGGCCCGCCCGGCGATCGGCGCGAGCCCCAGTTCGTCGAGTACGTCGTCCCGCTCGGCCCGCGCCCGCTTCACATCGAGGCCGCGCAGCCGTCCGGTGGTCTCGGCGGCGAGGGAGACGGTCAGATCGTCCAGCGCGGTCGACTCCTGCCCGAGGTAGGCGAGGATCCGCGCGGCCCGCTCGGGGTGGCGCACGATGTCGTGGCCGAGGATCTCGACACTGCCGCGGTCGGGCCGCATCAGACCGGTGATCTGCCGTACGACGGTGGACTTTCCGGCCCCGTTCGGCCCGAGCAGCCCGAAGATCTCCCCGCGCCGCACCTCAAGCCGTACATCGTCGGCCGCCCGCACCTCGGGAGTGGCCGGTTCACCGCGCCGCCCCCGCACCGCCGGATACGTCTTGCTCAGCCCCCGCACCGCACACACGACCTCACCCCTGCCGGGGATGACCGATGCCGCGCGCGTATTCACAAGGGAGCAGCCTACGGGGTCCCCCACCCCACCCCCTTCCCCGGGTCACCCCGAGCCCCCGAAAACCCACCCCAGGGGCGCGAGGAACCGCGCACGGCCCGTCACACCCCCCGCACCCTCACAACACCCCACCCAAACCCACCCCAGGGACGCGAGGAACCGCGCACAGCCCCTCACATCCCCCGCACCTCACACCCCACCCCACCCCAAGCCCCCAGGGGCGCGAGGAACCGCGCACGGCCCCCCAACCCCCCGCACCCCCACAACACCCCACCCCCACCGACCTACTCCCCGGCGACGACATCCGCCTCCGTCCTCACATCCACCTCACGCCAGAACCCCGCCCGGATCGCGTACCGATCATGCTCGTCGATCTGGTCGTCCTTGTGCGCGAGCAACCCGAACCGCGCGGCATACCGCAGCAGTTCGCCGTCGATCCGGTGCGGGATCCGCGGATACATCCCCGACAGCCGCTGGAAGTGCCCCTGCTCCCCGAGCCGGGACATCCAGCGTCGGGCGAAGACCTGACCGACCTCGTACGGGTCGCCGCCCACCGTCGTGATGTCCTCCTCCCGGTCGGCCCACCGCTGCTCCGCCGTGGTGACCTGGGCGAGCGTCGGCATGGCCGCCACCTCGGGCGGCTCCGCGGCGGTGCCGGGCCGGTCCACCCACCCCTTGTCGGAGGACCACCGCAGCGTCGCGGACGCGGGATGCGGCTTCTCCGTGTGTGCCCCGGGGGCCCGCAGCGCGGCCAGGTCCTTGGGGGTCGGCACCCCCTTGGCTGCCGGCACCCGCTCCTCGCCCCCGCCGGGCCGGTCCGCGGCCGGATGCGGATGGGGGTGCGGATGCGGATGCGGATGGGGGTGAGGGTGGGGGTGCGCATGCGGCGCCTCGTCGGCGGGCCGCTCCGGCGCCGAGAGCGCGCCCTCGGGCAGCGGCGCGGAGAGGATCGCGGCGATCTCGGGCCGGGGCGCGGGCTGCGGCGCGCACACCCCGGTCAGCTCCTTCGCCCGTACCGCCTGGGTGATCCAGGCCCGGTCCAGGACCCGCCGTTCATCGGCCTCGGCGACCAGGTCCTCGGACTGGTTGTAGTCACCGTCGGCGGCCTGCACGGCCCAGAGGTGGACGGCGACGCCGTGCTCCTTGGCGGCCATCATCCCGGGCAGCAGATCACCGTCACCGGTGACCAGAACAATGTCGGAGCAGGCCCGGTTCCTGGCCAGTTCGGTCAGCTCGGCGTGCATCGCCGCGTCGACGCCCTTCTGCGCCCAGCGCCCGTCGCTGCGGGTGAGCGCGCCGAGCCGGACGGTGACCCGGGGCATCACCCGCAGTCGTCGGTGCTCGGGCTGGGGCACCCGGTCGGGGGCGCCGTCGAACCAGTAGATGCGCAGCAGGGGCTGCCGGGTGTCGGCCTCGGCGCGTTCGCGGATGCCCTGGATGAGGGCGGTGTGGTCGACGGTGATGCGGGACCGGGAGGGCTCTCCGGCGAGGAGGCTCGCGGCGGCCCCCAGCAGATACCCGGCGTCCACCAGGACGATGCAGCGGTCCACGCGACTCACCCTCTTCCTGGGAGGTTTGCTTGGAGCTTTCTTCGAGTCTGCCCGACCTCGCGGAGGTTAACGGCCGGAACTCGATCTTCGGCGTGGCGTTTCGGAGTCCCTCCCTGTCACCCCTCCTGTTACACAGGGTAATTATCCGAAATGCGATCGTTGTCAGCCTATGTGAATCTGGTCCCGGCCCTGGCCCCTAGATCCCCCGCAGGAGGCAGATCACCATGGCCAAGAACAAGAAGCAGGATCGCAAGCAGCCTCAGTCCGAGCGAGAACGGCAGTCCGCCCAGCAGTCCTCGCTGGAGTCGCAGGCGGAACAGCGGGCCTCCCAGGTGACGCCGGGCGATGTCGCGCGCAAGGGCCGGCAGAAGAGGTTCGGCCACAACTGACGTACGCCGAGGGGCGCACCCACATCCGGGGTGCGCCCCTCGGCGCGTCGTCACCACCCGTCGGTCAGCCCGCCGCGCAGGGCGAGCCGGTCGGTCAGCCCCGCGCAGGGCGAGCCGGTCGGTCAGCCCGCCAGGCAGGCCGGTCCGAGCAGGACCTTCAGGTCGCCGAACAGCGCGGGATCCGGCTTCACCCGGTGCCGGTCGAGCCGCAGGACGGTCGTCCTGGTGGGCCCCTGGAGCTTGATCCGCACCTCGCTGTCACCCTTGTGGTGCTGGAGGATCTCACCGAGACGGCTGATCATCGGCGGGGTGACCCGGGTGGCCGGGATGGTGAGCACGACGGGCGCGTTGGTGCCCGCGTTCGACAGGTCCGGGACCATCAGTTCCATCGCCACCAGCCGGGGCACGTCCTCGCGCTTGTCGAGCCGGCCCTTGACGAACACCACGGCGTCCTCGACCAGTTGGGTCGAGATGAGCTGGTACGTCGCCGGGAAGAACATGCACTCGATGGAGCCCGCGAGATCCTCCACGGTGGCGATGGCCCAGGCGTTGCCCTGCTTGGTCATCTTGCGCTGGAGGCCGGAGATGATGCCGCCGATGGTGACCACCGCGCCGTCGCCGAAGTCACCGCCGGTGAGCTGGGCGATGCCCGCGTCGGCCTTGTCGGACAGCACGTGCTCCAGGCCGAAGAGGGGGTGGTCGGAGACGTAGAGACCGAGCATCTCCCGCTCCTGGGCGAGGAGATAGGTCTTCTCCCACTCGTCGGTGCCGAACTCCACGTCCAGACCGAAGCCGGGTTCGCTGGATTCCGCCTCGCCCATCCCGCCGAAGAGGTCGAACTGGCCCTCGGCCTCCTTGCGCTTGACCGCGACCACATTGTCGATCATCGGTTCGTACTGGGCGGTCAGGCCCTTGCGGGTGTGCCCCATGGAGTCGAAGGCGCCGGCCTTGATCAGCGACTCCGTGGTCCGCTTGTTGCAGACCACCGCGTCGACCTTGTCGAGGTAGTCCGGGAACGAGCCGTACTTCCCCTTGGCCTTGCGGCACTTGATGATCGACTCCACGACGTTGGTGCCGACGTTGCGCACGGCCCCCAGGCCGAAGAGGATCACGTCGTCGCCCTGGGCGGCGAAGTTGTGGACCGACTCGTTGACGTCCGGCGGGAGGACCTTGATGCCCATGCGGCGGCATTCGTTGAGGTAGATCGCCGACTTGTCCTTGTCGTCCTTGACCGAGGTCAGCAGCGCCGCCATGTACTCGGCGGGATAGTTGGCCTTGAGGTACGCGGTCCAGTAGGAGACCAGTCCGTAGGCGGCGGAGTGCGCCTTGTTGAACGCGTATCCGGCGAACGGGACCAGGACGTCCCACAGCGCCTGGATGGCCTCGTCGCTGTAGTTGTTCTTGCGGGCGCCCGCCTGGAAGATGACGAAGTTCTTCTCCAGCTCCTCGGGCTTCTTCTTGCCCATCACGCGCCGGAGGATGTCGGCCTCGCCCAGCGAGTACCCGGCGATGATCTGCGCGGCCTTCTGCACCTGCTCCTGGTAGACGATCAGCCCGTAGGTGACGTCCAGGACCTCCTTGAGGGGGGCCTCCAGGTCCTTGTGGAGCGGGGTGATCTCCTGCTGGCCGTTCTTGCGCAGGGCGTAGTTGGTGTGGGAGTTCATGCCCATCGGGCCCGGCCGGTACAGGGCCGAGACGGCGGAGATGTCCTCGAAGTTGTCGGGCTTCATCAGCCGCAGCAGCGAGCGCATGGGGCCGCCGTCGAACTGGAAGACGCCGAGGGTGTCGCCGCGCTGGAGCAGCTGGAAGGTCGTGGGGTCGTCGAGCGGGAGACCGAGCAGGTCGATGTCGATGCCCTTGTTGGACTTCACCATCTTGACGGCGTCGTCCATGATCGTCAGGTTGCGCAGCCCGAGGAAGTCCATCTTCAGCAGGCCGAGCGACTCACAGCTCGGGTAGTCCCACTGGGTGATGGTGACGCGGTCGGTGTGCCGGACCCAGACGGGCACGTGCTCGGTGATGGTCTCGCTGGACATGATCACACCGGCGGCGTGCACACCCATCTGCCGGACCAGGCCCTCGACGCCCTTGGCGGTGTCGATGACCTTCTTCACGTCGGGCTCGTTCTCGTACATCCCGCGGATCTCGCCCGCTTCGCCGTAGCGCGGGTGGGCGGGGTCGAGGATGCCGGAGAGCGGGATGCCCTTGCCGAGGACGTCCGCCGGCATGGCCTTGGTGAGCCGGTCGCCCATCGCGTACGGGTAGCCCAGCACGCGCGCGGAGTCCTTGATCGCGTTCTTGGCCTTGATGGTGCCGTAGGTGCCGATCATGGCGACCTTGTCGGCGCCGTACTTCTCCGTCACGTACCTGATGACCTCGACGCGCCTGCGCTCGTCGAAGTCGATGTCGACGTCGGGCATCGAGATGCGCTCGGGGTTCAGGAACCGCTCGAAGATCAGTCCGTGCGGGATCGGGTCGAGGTCGGTGATGCCCATGGCGTAGGCGACGATCGAGCCGGCCGCGGAGCCCCGGCCGGGGCCGACGGCGATGCCCTGCTTCTTGGCCCACATGATGAAGTCGGCGACCACGAGGAAGTAGCCGGGGAAGCCCATCGAGATGATGACGTCCATCTCGTACTCGGCCTGCTTGGTGCGGTCCTCGGGGACGCCGCTCGGGAAGCGGCGCTCCATGCCCCGGCGGACCTCCTCCTGGAACCAGGTGACCTCGGTGTAGCCCTCGGGGATGTCGAACTTGGGCATGAGGTTCCTGGCCTCGAACATGCCCGCTGTGTCGACCATCTCGGCGACCAGGAGGGTGTTGGCGCAGCCCTCCTGCCAGGCGTCCGAGGAGTCGATGGCGTACATCTCGTCCGTGGACTTGAGGTAGTAGCCGGTGCCGTCGAACTTGAAGCGGTCGGGGTCGGAGAGGTTCTTGCCGGTCTGGATGCACAGCAGCGCGTCGTGGGCCCCGGCCTCGTGCGCGTAGGTGTAGTGCGAGTCGTTGGTGACCAGCGGGGGGATGCCGAGCTTCTTGCCGATCTGCAGGAGGCCGTCGCGGACCCGGTGCTCGATCTCGATGCCGTGGTCCATCAGCTCCAGGAAGTAGCGGTCCTTGCCGAAGATGTCCTGGTAGTCGGCGGCGGCCTTGAGGGCCTCGTCGAAGTGGCCGAGGCGCAGCCGGGTCTGGACCTCGCCGGAGGGGCAGCCGGTGGAGGCGACGATGCCCTCGGACCACTGGGAGATGGTCTCCTTGTCCATCCGGGGCCACTTCTGGAGCCAGCCCTCGGCGTAGGCGTCGGAGGAGAGCCGGAAGATGTTGTGCAGCCCGGTGCGGTTCACGGCCCACATCGTCTTGTGGGTGTAGCCGCCGGAGCCGGAGACGTCGTCGCGCTTCTGATGCGGCTGGCCCCACTGGATCTTGCGCTTGTTGCGCCGCGACTCGGGCGCGACATACGCCTCGATCCCGATGATCGGGGTGATCCCGGCCTTCTTCGCGGTGTGGAAGAAGTCGTACGCCCCGTGGAGGTTGCCGTGGTCGGACATGGCGATATGGGTCATGCCCATCTCGTTGCACGCGTTGAACATGTCCTTGAGCCGCGCGGCACCGTCCAGCAGCGAGTACTGGGTGTGGACGTGCAGGTGCGTGAACGGCGGCTTTGACACGGTGTGACCTCCAGGGAAAACACTGAGTGACAGGCGGGCGGACACTTCTGGGGACAGCGTCGAAGTCTATGCCGCGGCACTGACAATCCGACGCCCGCCCCGCGTACCTTCTCGGGTGGGGCCCGCCGTCGGTGCCACGGGCACTTTCGGTCGGCCCCGCCCGTTGGAGACGACAGAAACGCTGTCGTACAAAGCCGTACAGAGTCGTACAGATGCATCAGGAGGCACGTACCGATGCCGGTTCCGCAGCCCAGCGCCGAGCAGCGCGGCGAGGAGATCCTCGCCGTTTTCGACACCGCCTTCGGCGAACTCCTGGCGGCCGACCCGGCCGCCTTCCGGGTGAAGTTCCGGAAGATGGCGGCCTCGGCCTTCGCCTTCTACCGGGGCACGGCGTGCCTGTACTACCACGACCTGGAGGTCGAGCGGCGCGGCGGTCCGTTCCTGGACGAGCGCACCTCGCGCGTGTGGATCCACGGCGACCTGCACGCGGAGAACTTCGGCACGTACATGGACTCGAACGGCCGTCTGGTCTTCAACGTCAACGACTTCGACGAGGCGTACGTCGGCCCCTTCACCTGGGACCTCAAGCGTTTCGCCGCCTCCATCGCCCTGATCGGCTATGCGAAGGCGCTGAGCGACGCGCAGATCACCGAACTGGTGACGGTCTACGCGGCGGCGTACCGCGAGCGGGTGCACGCGCTGGCGACGGGCGCCAAGAGCGACGAGGTGCCGCCCTTCACCCTGGACACCGCCGAGGGCCCGCTGCTGGACGCGCTGCGCGACGCCCGCGCGCTGACCCGGTTCGGGCTGCTGGACTCGATGACCGAGATCCGCGAGTTCGAACGCAGGTTCGCCTCGGGGGGCGGCTCCATCGAGCTGGACGCGGCCACGCGGTACAAGGTCCTCGCGGCCTTCGACGGCTATCTGGAGACGCTCCCGGAGTCGTCCCTGTCCCGCCCGGACTCCTACCGGGTCAAGGACGTCGTGGGCCGCCGCGGCATCGGCATCGGCTCGGCCGGGCTGCCGTCGTACAACATCCTCCTGGAGGGCAACAGCGACGCCCTGGAGAACGACGTGGTGATCTACGTCAAGCAGGCCCAGACCCCGGCCGTCTCCCGGCACATCACGGACCCCGCCATCCGGGAGTACTTCCAGCACGAGGGGCACCGCACGGTGATCTCCCAGCGCGCCCTCCAGGCCCACGCCGACCCGTGGCTGGGCTGGACCGAGCTGGACGGCGCGGGCCAGCTGGTCGCCGAGGTGTCGCCGTACGCCGTCGACCTGGACTGGAGCGACATCGACGACCCGGAGGAGATCGCGGCGGTCGTCGCCGACCTCGGCCGGGCCACCGCGGCGATGCACGCGGCGGCGGACGACACCTCGGGCGAGTCCCTGGTGCCGTTCTCCACCGAGCGCGCCATCGACGCGGCGATCGCCGCCGACGAGGACGGCTTCGCCCCGCTCCTGGTGGAATTCGCCCACGACTACGGCGCCCGCGCCCGCCGGGACCACCAGATCTTCGTGGACCTGTACCGCAACGGCCGCATCCCGGGCCTGTGACGTTCCGGTGACGGACCGGTCACCCACGGAGAACGGTCCGGCGTCCACAGCCGGTCTTTAGGAGTCCCTTAACGGACTCCGTGGCACACTCTCACCGCGATGGACATATCAGGGACCCCGATCAGAGTCGTACGCGCGGCGCTGTTCACGACACTCGTCGTGACACTCGGCGCCGCGTCGCACGTGCTGCTGTCCGGGGTCCCCCTGCCGCTGGGCACGGTCGCGGTGGCCGCGGTCGCCGTCTTCGCCGCCGCCTACGTCCTGACCGGCCGCGGCGAGCAGAGCCTCGGCCGGATCGCCGCGCTGCTGATCCCGCTGGAGCTGGCCGTCGACACGGTCTTCACCACCGGCCAGGACACCTGTTACGGCCCCGCGGGCGGCCCGGTGACCGGTCCGCTGCGCGCGGTCGGCCTGGACGTGCTGTGCGCGGGCGAGGTCGGCACCCCGCTGGCCCGCATCACCGCCGGCACCGCCTCCGCGCCCGCCGCCCTGATCGCCGGGGCCGACCCGCAGGCCACCTGGCTGCTGCTCGGCGCCCACATCGGCATCGGTCTGCTGGCGGCGGCCTGGCTGCGCCGCGGCGAGCGGGCCCTGGCCCAGTTGCTCGGCGCCGCCGCCGCGACCTCGTTCCGCCCCCTGCTGCTCGCGGTCGCCGCCGTCACCGTACGGCCCCGCCCGGTGGCCCGGCGCCTGCCGCGCCCCACCGCGCTGCGGGCGACCGTCCGCGCTCTGCTGCTGTCGCACACGGTGGCCCGCCGAGGCCCCCCGGCACCGGCCGCCCCCGCCTGCTGACCCAGCACCCGCACGGAAGCCCCACCGAGGCACGCCCCACCGAGGCACGTCCCTCCGGGGCGGCGCGGAGAGCCGCGCGGCCGACCGCTGATCACCGGCACCCGTGCCCCGGAGGCCGGACGCCGGACGCCGGGCGCGCAGGCATCCCGGAAGACCTCGCACACACGCACACACCCCTGACCCCCACACGGAGATCATTCATGAGCAAGCGAAACACCAACGCCGCCAAGACCGCCGCCCGCGAGCGGCTGCGCCAGGAGCGCGAGCGGGAGGCGAAGCGCGCGAAGACCAAGCGCCAGATCGTCGTCGCCGCCACGGTCGTCGGTGTGCTGGCCGCGGCCGGCGGCATAGGCTACGCCGTCGTCCAGGCCAACAAGCCCGGCCACTGGGAGGCCGTGAAGGACGAGAAGGTCACCGCCCCGGCCCACACCACCGGCACCGACGGCACGACCGTCGTCGTCGGCAAGGACAGCGCCAAGAAGACCCTCAAGCTGTACGAGGACCCGCGCTGCCCGGTCTGCGCCTCCTTCGAGCAGACGGTCGGCCCGACCGTGGAGAAGGGCATCGAGGACGGCAAGTACAAGGTCCAGTTCGTCGGCGGCACCTTCCTCGACGGCGACTCGCTCGGCGAGGGCAAGATCGGCAGCTACGCCGAGGGCTCGAAGAACGCGATGAGCGCGCTGGGCGCCGCCCTGAACGTCAGCCCGGACGCGTTCATGGCGTACAAGACCGCGCTGTACTCCGCGAAATTCCACCCGGAGGAGTCCGACGACAAGTTCAAGGACGACAGCTACCTGATCGAGATCGGCGACTCGGTCCCGGAGCTGAAGGGCAACGCCACGTTCCAGAACGCGGTCAAGGACGGCACCTACGACGCCTGGGCGCTGGCCATGTCGAAGTCGTTCGACACCAACAAGGACGACGTCAAGGGCACCCCGAGCCTGGTGATGGACGGCAAGCACGTCACCGCCGAGGGCGGCAACGCGCCGATGACGGTCGCGGACTTCAACACGGCCATCGAGGCGGCGCTGAAGGGCTGACCGCAGTGAGGGTCCCGCCCGGGACCCTCACGGGCCGAGCCGACGACGCTTCGGCGTCCAGGCGCGAAAGAGCGGGCGAACTTCACGGGTTCGCCCGCCTTTTCGCGTACCGCTCAGTAACCTGATGGTTCGTGACCAGACCTGACAGAGCATCAGAGAACGCCACCCCCACCGACTCCCCCTCCCTCACCCCGTCCCCGCGCCGCCGTACGGTCGTGAAGGCCGCGGCGGCCGGCGCGGTGCTGGCCGGACCGCTCGCCGCCGCACTGCCCGCCCGCGCCGCCGGCGCCCCCGCGTTCGCGCACGGCGTGGCCTCCGGCGACCCGCTCCCGGACGGCGTACTGCTGTGGACCCGGGTGACCCCCACGCCCGAGGCCGTGCCCGGCTCCGGACGCGGCCCGGACACCGAGGTCGGCTGGCTCGTCGCCACCGACAAGGCGCTCACGCATGTCGTCGCCCGGGGCTCGCTCACCGCGAGAGCCGCCACCGACCACACCGTGAAGGCTGACATACGCGGCCTCGCCCCCGCCACCACCTACTGGTTCCGCTTCTCCGCCGGCGGCACCGACTCCCCCGTGGGCCGCACCCGCACCGCGCCCGCCCCCGACGCCACCGTCACCGGGCTGCGCTTCGGCGTGGTCTCCTGCGCCAACTGGGAGGCCGGCCACTTCGCGTCGTACCGCCATCTCGCCGCGCGCGGCGACCTCGACGCCTGGCTCCACCTCGGCGACTACCTCTACGAGTACGGCTCCGGCCGGTACGGCACCCGCGGCACGGTGATCCGCCCGCACGCCCCCGCGCACGAGATCCTCGGCCTCGCCGACTACCGCACCCGGCACGGCCGCTACAAGACCGACCCCGACCTCCAGGCCCTGCACGCCGCCGCGCCCTGCGTCGCCATCTGGGACGACCACGAGATCGCCAACGACGCCTGGTCCGGCGGCGCCCAGAACCACACCGAGGGCACCGAGGGCGCCTACGCCGACCGCCGGACCGCCGCCACGCAGGCGTACTTCGAATGGATGCCGGTCCGCCCGGCCCTCGCCGGTACGACCTACCGCGCGCTGCGCTTCGGCAGGCTCGCCGACCTCTCCCTGCTGGATCTGCGCAGCTTCCGCTCGCAGCAGGTCACGCCCGGCGACGGCCGGGTGGACGACCCCGACCGCACCCTGACCGGCCGCGCCCAGCTCGACTGGCTGAAGGCCGGGCTCACGGCGTCGGACACCACCTGGCGGCTGGTCGGCAACTCGGTGATGATCGCGCCCTTCGCGATCGGCTCGCTCACCACCGCACTGCTGGAGCCGCTCGCCGAACTGCTGGGGCTGCCCGAGGGCGGCCTCGCGATCAACACCGACCAGTGGGACGGCTACACCGACGACCGCCGCGAACTCCTCGCCCATCTGCGCGCCCACGCCATCCGCAACACCGTCTTCCTCACCGGCGACATCCACATGGCGTGGGCCAACGACGTACCGGTCCACGCGGCGACCTATCCGCTGTCCGCGTCCGCCGCCACCGAGTTCGTCGTCTCCTCCGTGACCTCGGACAACCTCGACGACCTGGTCGGCGCGGCCGAGGGCACCGTCTCCGGGGTGGCCGCCCCGCTCATCCGCGCCGCCAACCGCCATGTCCACTGGGTCGACACCGACCGCCACGGCTTCGGCGTCCTCGACCTCACGGCCGAGCGCGCGCAGATGGACTACTACACCCTCTCCGACCGCACCCGGGCGGACGCCACCGCCACCTGGCAGCGCTCCTACCGCACCCGCAGCGGCACCCAGCGGATCGAACGCGCCCACAGCCCGGTCTGACCACCCGGTCCCCCTCGGGGTACCGCTACGCGTCGGAGCCCAAGGAGTCCAGGGAGTCCAGGGAGTCCAGGAAGCCGAGGGCCACCCGCCAGGTGGCCTCGGCGGCCTCCCGGTCGTAGTCCGGCAGGTTGGGGTCGGTGTGCAGATGGCCCGCGCCCGTGTACCGGTACACCTCCACGTCCGCGCCCGCGCGGCCCATCTGGAGATACCAGGCGCTCAGCCAGTCGTCCGTCTCGAACGGATCCGGCTCGGCGACATGCAGTTGCACCGGCAGGTCGTCCACGTACGTGTTCGGCGCGATGTCCGAGGTGCCGTGCAGAAGCAGCAGCCCACGGGCCTTCTCGTCACCGAGGGCGAGGGTCTGCGCGATGGACGCGCCCAGCGAGAACCCGGCGTACACCAGCCCCCGCTCGGAGGAGGGCGCGGCGGCCAGCACCGCCCGCTTCAGCAGCTCGTCCTTGCCGATCGCGTCCTTGGCGGCCATGCCCTCCTCGACCGTGCCGAACGTACGGCCCTCGTAGAGGTCCGGCGTGACGACCTCGTGGCCCGCCGCGCGCAGCCGGTCCGCCGCGTCACGCACCGCGGGTCCGAGGCCGTAGGCGGAGTGAAAGAGCACGATGTTCATGCCTCCCATGGTGCCAGCCGGGTACGACAGCGCCGCTCCCGGGCGACCGGAGAGCGCAGGTCCGGAGGGATCCGGGGGGAAAATGTTCACGCCCCCCGAACCCCGGTTACGTTCTCTGGCATGGAGAACCTGCTCCGACCCCTGATCGTGATCGGCGGCTCGGTCCTGCTGACCCTGGTCATCGGCTGGGCCACCGATCTGTTGCTGCGCAAGGCCGACGAACGGCACGGCGGGACCTCACTGTGGGGTCTGCTGCGCCGGGCGCGCGTGCCCTATCAACTCGTCCTGTTCGCCGCCCTGCTCAGAGGCTCGTACGACCAGGCCCGGTTGCTCACCGACTTCCGCGAGGGCATCGGGCAACTGCTCACCCTGCTGCTGATCGGCTCGGCGGCCTGGCTCGCGGTGGCGATCGCCGGATCGATCGTGGAGGCGTCGTACTCCCGCTACGCCAGCTCCCGCTCCGAGCGCGACCCGGCCCGGGTACGCCGGGTCCGCACCCAGGCGACGCTGATCATGCGGGTGGTCGCGGCCGTCGTCGGTGTGATGGCGGTGGCGGCGATGCTGCTGACGTTCCCCGCGATGCGGGCCGCCGGTGCCTCGCTGCTCGCCTCGGCGGGCATCCTCGGCATCGTCGCCGGTGTGGCCGCCCAGTCCACGCTGAGCAATCTCTTCGCCGGGCTCCAGATCGCCTTCGGCGACATGGTGCGCATCGGGGACACCGTGGTGGTGGACGGCGAGTGGGGCACGGTCGAGGAGATCACCCTGACGTTTCTGACCGTACGGACCTGGGACGAGCGCCGGATCACCATGCCGGTGTCGTACTTCACGTCCAAGCCGTTCGAGAACTGGTCGCGCGGCACCCCGCAGATGACCGGCACGGTCTACCTCCAGCTCGATCACTCGGCGCCGCTGGAGGCGATGCGCGCCCGGCTCCAGGACATCCTGCGCGGCTGCCCGGCCTGGGACGGCCGCGCGTGGGACCTGTGCGTCACCGACAGCACGCCGAACACCATGGAGGTGCGGGCGCTGGTGACGGCGAAGGACGCCGACGACATCTGGACGGTCCGGGTCGCGGTCCGCGAGCAGCTGCTCGACTGGCTGGTCCGCGAGCACCCGTACGCGCTGCCCAGGGTCAACACCGCCGAGGCGCTCCTCCCGCCGGGTGTGAACGGCTCCGGTCCTGCCCGGCCCGCGGGCGCCCCGGCCCCGCGCCGGGCGGTGGAACCGCACCGGGGCGCGGAACGGGGCTGAGCGGCGTCCCCGGCCGGTGGTGATTGCCCGAGCGGTGATGCACCGGCCGGTCAGTGCCCCCGCTCGGCGCCTCCGTTGACCTGGATGATCTGCGAAGTGACATGCCCGGCGTGCGGGGAGGCCAGCCAGTGCAGGGTGGCCGCCACGTCGCCGGGCATCGCGGCCCGTCCGGTCGAGGTCTCCGCGACCAGCCGGGCCCGCCGCTCCTCGTCCATGGCGTCGCCGAAGAACTCGGTCTCCTCGACATAGCCGGGCGCGACCACGTTCACGGTGACCCCGCGCGGCCCGAGCCGCCGGGCCAGATCATGGGCGTACGGGTGCAGCGCCGCCTTGGCCGCCGCGTACGCCCCGCTGCCCGAGCCCCGGAAGGCGGCGATCGAGCTGAGGAAGAGCAGCCGCCCGCCGGGGTCGGCCAGCCGGTCCTTGAGGGCCTCGGTGAGCAGGACGGCGGTGAGGGTGTTGATCCGGAGGTTGACCGTCCAGTCGTGCGCCACCGTGTCGAGGGGGTCGGCGCCGGTCGGGCGCGGCTCCAGGCCGCCGTTGCCGCCCGCGCTGTGGATCAGCACATCCACCGTGCCCAGCTCGTCGGCCACGAACCGGGCCACGGTCCGTACCTGCGCCGGCTCCGCGAGGTCCGCCGCGTAGGTCAGCGCCCCCGGCACCCCGGCCCGCTCCAGCACCTCCGCCCGCCGGCCGAGCAACAGCACCCGGTCACCGTCCTCGGCGAACAACCGGGCCGCCGCGCGCCCGATCCCCGTACCACCACCGCTGATTACGACATTGCGCGTCATGATCGAAGCCTACGGCGCCCACCCCACCCCCCGCGAAGACCACCCGGCCACCCGACCGCCGGGCCACCCAGCCACCCGACCGCCCCCGACCACCCGACCACCCGACCGCCCCCAGCCACCCGGCCGCCCCCGTTAGCGGATGCTCCGTACATCCAGCTGCCGCAGCACCCGGTCCACCACCTCCGGGTCGGCGCCGGTCTCGCCGCGGGCGGCCAGCACCTCGTGACGGGCGGCGCTGAGCATCTCCCGCTCGATGCGCCGCAGCCGCCTCGCCCGCTGGGCCCGCTGCTCGTGCCCCTCCCGGCGCTCCTCCTCGCCGAGCTGCGGATCGATCCGAACGCCGATCTCGTAGGCTCGGCGCAGCATCCGCTCGGAGAGTTCCTCGGGCAGCTCCTCGACCTCCTCGATCTCCCGCAGGCGGCGGCGGGCGGCCCTCGCCGCGCGCAGGGCGAGGGCCCGCTCGAACTCCTGCTCGCGCTCGCTGTCGGCCCGCACCCCGAGGCGTTTCACCAGCCACGGCAAGGAGAGTCCCTGCACCACCAGGGTCACCATGATGACGGCGAACGCGATGAAGACGATCTCGTCGCGGTCGGGGAAGGGCGATCCGTCGTCCGTGGTCAGCGGGATCGCGAGGGCCAGTGCCACCGACGCCACCCCGCGCATCCCGGCCCACCACATGACGACCGTCTCGCGCCAGCTCACCGGGATCTCCTCGTCCTCGTTGTCCCGCCTGGCGTGCAGCTTCTGGGTCAGCCAGGTCGCGGGCAGCAGCCACAGCAGCCGGACCAGGATCACCACGCCGACGACCGCCCCCGACCACAGCAGCAGCTCGCCCCAGCGCCCGGACGCGGTACGGATCGCGTTGTGCAGCTCCAGCCCGATCAGCCCGAAGGCGACTCCGGTGACAAGGGTGTCGATGATCTCCCAGAAGGTGTGTCCGGCCAGCCGGGTCATCACGTCGTCGGCGTCGGTGGCGTAGTCGGTCAGGAAGAGCGCGGTGACCAGCACGGCGAGCACCCCCGAGCCGTGCAGTTCCTCGGCCACGACATAGGAGGCGTACGGCACCAGCAGCGTGAGGCCGATCTGGAGGGTGGCATCGCCGAGCAGGTCCATCAGCTTGTTGGCGCACCAGCCGAGCACCAGCCCCACGACGAGGGCGACGACGGCGGACAGCACCAGGTCCAGCCCCGCCCGCCAGGCGGAGAAGGTGCCGCTGACGGCGGCGGCGATGGCCACGTGGTACAGCACGATCGCGGTGACGTCGTTGAAGAGCCCCTCGCCCTCCAGGATGGAGACCAGCCGCCGGGGCAGCCCGAGCTGTCCGGCGACCGCGGTCGCGGCCACCGGGTCGGGCGGCGCCACCAGCGCGCCCAGCGCCACGGCCGCCGCGACCCCGAGCCCCGGCACGATCGCGTCGGCCACGAGGGCGACACAGATCATGGTGACGAAGACCAGCGCGACGGCGAGCAGCAGGATCGGCCGTACGTTCGCCGCGAACTGCCGCCAGGAGGTGCGGCGTACGGCCGCGTAGAGCAGCGGCGGAAGCAGCAGCGGCAGGATCAGCTCCGGCGGGATGCCGACGTTCGGCACGAAATCCAGCAGCGCGAGCACGATCCCGAGCAGGGTCATCAGGACCGGCGCGGGCAGCCCCAGCCGGTCCCCGACCGGGACACTGAGCACGGCCCCGACCAACAGCACGAACAGCAGGGCCAGTTGATCCACGGTCGGCGCTCCGGGAGGTCGGCGGTCGCAGCACGGACCCCCAGATTGCCACGCGACCCCCCGTGACCAGCGCGTTCGACCGATCGGTCACGGCACGTGCCGCAACCTGATCGGCTAGGGTCTGTCGTTCGGATCAGCCCGGCTGCAGGAAGCGGTGCTGACGCCGGGATGATCCGAACGACAGGCCCTAGAGCGCGCGCCGCATCGCCCGGTGCGGGATGCCCGCGTCCGGGAACTCCGGGCCGTACGCCGTGTAGCCCAGACGCTCGTAGAAGGCGAGGGCATGGGTCTGGGCGTGCAGATCGACCGCGGTGAGGCCGTGGGCGCGGGCCGTGTCCTCGACGGCCCGGACCAGCCCGGCGCCGATGCCGAGGCCGCGGGCCTCCTTCGTCACCGCGAGCCGGCCGAGGGAGCCGACGTCCGGATCGCCGCCGTTCCTCGCCGCCGCCGCGGCGCCGTGCAGCAGCCGGCCGGTGCCGAGCGGTGTGCCGTCCGCGCGGATCGCCAGGACATGCACGGCCTCCGCGTCGTACGCGTCGTACTCCAGCTCTTCCGGGACGTCCTGCTCCACGACGAAGACCTCCCGGCGCACGGCGAAGCACGCCGCCAGGTCGGCGGGGCTGCCGGCGACCCGCACCTCGGGGGAGGTGGAAGCTCCTATAGATCGTCAAGCGGTCTGTAGGAGTTGGTTCTGTGGGATGTTCATGCTGGTCAGGTACTTGTAGACCTCACGCGCGATGAAG